>DLVV01000057.1:12094-12318 GCA_003445035.1 Planctomycetaceae bacterium
GCACGGCAACGTGCTCCACGAGATTCTTTCGTGAGCGGTTCGGTTCTGGAAGCCCTTCGGGGTGGAGGTGGGGAGACTGACGTGGTGTCCCCTTTGTTCTTCCGGTCCTGCAGATCGAAATCACAGGGCTTTCCGCCGCACGCTGATTAGGCGGGAGGTGTTGAGCGCCGGCAGGACGCGGGCACGGTCACAGGTGTCGACCTTGCTCTCAAGTGGACCAGTTC
>DLVV01000129.1:0-26364 GCA_003445035.1 Planctomycetaceae bacterium
CGGCGAGGACGCCCAGTTGTTCAGCGGGCTGCTGGTCAACGACGGGCTGACGGTCTTTTTCCGGCTGTTCCTGCTGGTCTTCCTGGTACTGGTGATTGCGTTGACGGTTCTCAGCGGGATCCCCGACAACGAGGACGGCCCCGATTTCTACACCCTGCTGATCGGTGCCACGATCGGCATGATGCTGATGGCCTCGGCCAACCACCTGCTGATGCTGTTCCTGGCCGTCGAAATGGCCAGTGTGCCCAGCTACGTGATGGTCGGCTTCCTGAAGGGGAAACGTCTCAGCAGCGAAGCGGCGTTGAAGTACGTGGTCTACGGTGCCGGGGCCGCCGGGGTGATGCTCTACGGCACCAGCCTGGTCGCGGGAATGCTCGGAACCGGACAGTTGCACCTGGTCGCCGAGAAGCTCGGCGAATTGCTCTCCGGTGAAGGTGGAGTCGGCACGGCCATGTCGACGGCCGCTGTCCGCACGATCGTGCTGGGCGTGATGATGATGCTGGTCGGCCTGGCCTTCAAGCTCTCGCTGGTCCCCTTCCACTTCTGGTGTCCCGACGCGTTCGAGGGGGCCCCGGCCGAGGTGGGTGGATTCCTCTCGGTCGCCTCCAAGGCCGCCGCGTTTGCCCTGTTGATCCGGGTGGTCCACCAGTTGACCGGTTTCGGTGACCTGGCGGTGCCGCTGGCGATCGGCCTGGGCGTGATCGCCGTGGTCAGTTCGACCTTCGGCAACCTGGCCGCCTACTTCCAGACCAACGTCAAGCGGATGCTCGCCTATTCGACCATCGCCCACGCCGGTTACATGCTGACCGGCGTCGCCGCCATGCTCGTCGCACTCGAAGACGGCAACAAGATACTGGCTGCCGACTGCATCGAGGGCGTGCTGTTTTACCTGTCTGTCTACCTGTTCATGAACTTCGGTGCGTTCGCGATCGTGGCATTGATCCGCAACAGGACCTACAGCGAGGAGATCGCCGATTACCGGGGACTGAAGAGCGAGTGCCCGTGGCTGTGCGTGATGATGGCCGTCTGCCTGTTCAGCCTCGTCGGGCTTCCTCCACTGGGTGGCTTCGTCGCCAAGTTCTTCGTACTGGCCCCGGTCTGGGAGGCCGCCAGCATCCACTGGTCGATGGGGGCCCTGGTCGGATTCGCCCTGCTCAACACCGTCTTCAGCCTGTTCTATTACCTGAAAGTGCCCGTGGCGATGTTCATCGCCGATCGCCCCGAGGACGCCCGCTCGGCCCGAACCGGATCAACCGAAACCGTCTTCG
The DNA here is from genome assembly GCA_003445035.1 of Planctomycetaceae bacterium. Classification (GTDB taxonomy): domain Bacteria; phylum Planctomycetota; class Planctomycetia; order Planctomycetales; family Planctomycetaceae; genus UBA8437. The sequence goes on from DLVV01000129.1 coordinate 1,269, forward strand.
TGTTGCTGTTGACCGTTCCGATCCTGCTGTTGGGAATGTCCCCCTTGATCGGTAAGTTGAGCCTGGCCGCCGAACGGGTCGCCCATGATACGATCACCGTTCCCGCGGCCGACCAGGCCGGGGCATCAACATCCCCGGAAAAATAGATCTCCCACGGCCGCGACACCGCCTCCACGGAAACCGCAACCTCCGCACCTCTCTCCTCATGCCCGACTCGACGACCAATTCCGCGCTCAACAACGCCCTGGCCGCTCTGACCAGCAGCCTGGTGCAGTACACCGGCGAGTGCGGTCCCTGGACGGCCGGAGACGACGACACCGAGTTGGTCGCGCTGGACCTGTTCCGTCGCCGGCAACAACTGCAAATTGCCCGCCTGGTTGAACTGCTCGGAGACCGCGACGCGACGATCGAATTCGGACGATTCCCCACGAAGTACACCGACCTGCACTTCGTCTCGCTGGAGAATCTCTACCCGAGACTGATCGCCAACCAGGAAGTGATCCTCGAGACGCTCAAGAAGGCGGCGACGGCCTGCCGGGGGGACGAACAGGCCGAGGGCCTGATCGCCGACGCGGCGGCCGAGGAACAGCGGACGCTCGAAGAACTTGGCACGCTCGCGGCCGATTGAGACCGTCGCCATGCGGCTCTTCGACACCCACTGCCACCTCGACGAGGAAGCGTTTTTTGGCGAGGTCGACGACGTCGTTGCCCGCGCCGTGGACGCCGGACTCATCGGCCTGGCCACCATCGGGATCAACTCCGCCACCAGCCGGGCGGCGGTCGAACTGGCCGATCGCTTCGCCACCGTGCACGCCGTCGTCGGCATCCAGCCCAACTACGTGGCCGAATCAACCGAGTCGGACTGGCAGGACATCCTCGAACTGGTCACCGCCCCGGGGGTCGTCGCCGTCGGTGAAACCGGCCTCGACCGCTACTGGGACCACACACCGATCGAGCAGCAGGCCGAGATGTTTCGTCGCCACATGCAACTGGCCCGAGAGCACGACCTGCCGTTCGTCGTGCACTGCCGCGAAGCCGAAGCCGACGTGGTGAGCGAACTGGAACGCGAAGCCGCCAAGGGTCCCCTGGCCGGAATCATGCACTCCTTTGCCGGAGACCAGGCCACCGCTGCCCGCTGTGTCGAACTCGGCATGCACATCTCGCTGGCCGGGATGCTGACCTTCAAGAAGAACGACGAGTTGCGGGCAGCGGCCGCGGAGGTGCCGCTGGAGAGGCTGCTGGTCGAGACCGACGCGCCCTACCTGGCCCCGATGCCCAACCGGGGCAAGCGAAACGAACCGGCCTGGGTGCGGCACACCGCCGAGTGCCTGGCCGAGGTCCAGGGGATCGGGATCGAAGAACTGGCCGAGGCGACAACCGCCAACGCGTTGCGATTGTTCGGACTCGCAGAGCCCACAAACGGTTGATCGGCCGACGCCAGGATCCGGTCCGCTGCCGCGAGTCCACAGGCTGTCAATTCCACCGGTCGCGCGGTATCTTGTCGCCGTTCAGGGTCCGGCACGTGTCGGACGTGGGGAGTTCAGGGAGGGTCCGCCCCGTGCAGTGGCTCAAGCACGCTTTCGCCGTCGATCCACCCGGTCCGGCCGAGCCAACCGACGCCCAAAAACGGGCGGTGGACCGTGTCATCAAGGAGGTTGTTCGCCGCGGGCTGGCAGCCCCGACGTTGATGGCGCTCGAAATGAGTCGACCGCTCAACTTTCTCGGCTCCCAGGCCCTGCACTTCTTCTCCCCCTTTGTTTCCGTTCTGACCAATTCCGGTGGGTGTGACGATTTCGCTGAGTTCCTCGAACAGCGGGGAGCCATCGACTACATCTGCACGCGGATCGAGGAGCGGGAATGCGAGTTGGAAACCCGGGCCGCTGACCAAACAGACACCGCGGTGGAAACCGCCCAGGCTGCTTCAACGGACTGAAAGCCGACACGGATGGCCGACTCCTCATCCACTCCCGCTGTTCACACACCGGTCGATCTCGATCGGATCAACGTGATCCTGGCGACCGACTGCGGTAGCACGACGACCAAGGCGATCCTGATCGAAAAGGTCGATGGAGAGTATCGGCAGACGTTTCGCGGGGAAGCCCCCACGACGGTTGAGGAACCCGCTGCCGATGTGACGATGGGCGTGGTCAATTCGGTGACCGAGGTCGGGGAGTTGGCCGGCCGTCGCCTGATCGACGATGACGGCCAGGTGATCCGTCCGGCGACCGAGACGGAAGGTTGCGACCTCTACATCTCCACCTCCAGTGCCGGAGGTGGGTTGCAGATGATGGTCGCCGGGGTGGTCCGGGAAATGACTGCTGCCAGCGCCAAGCGAGCTGCCCTGGGAGCCGGGGCGATCGTGATGGACACCATCGCCACCAACGACAAGCGGTTGCCACACGAACAGATCCAACGGATTCGTGAACTGCGACCGGACATGATACTGATTTCCGGTGGAACCGACGGTGGCACCACGACCCACGTGGTCCAGATCGCCGAGTTGGTGGCTCCGGCCAAGCCGCAACCGCGGTTCGGCGGGGAATACCGCATGCCGGTGATCTTCGCTGGAAACGTCGACGCGAGAGAGCCGATCGAAGCAACCTTTGACGAGAGCGTCGAACTTTCGCTGGTCGACAACCTGCGGCCGACGATGGAGCGTGAGAATCTGGGGCCGGCACGAGACATGATCCACGACCTGTTCCTGGAACACGTCATGGCCCACGCCCCCGGGTACGACAAGCTGATGTCCTGGACCAACGCGCCGATCATGCCCACACCCGGTGCGGTGGGAAACATCCTGCAGCAGATCGCCACGCAGCGAAATGTCAACGCGGTGGGTGTCGACATCGGAGGAGCCACTACCGACGTGTTCAGTGTCTTCGACGGAACCTTCAACCGAACCGTCAGTGCCAATCTCGGCATGAGCTACTCGATCTCCAACGTCTGTGCCGAGGCCACGCTGCCCAGGATCCTGCGATGGGTTCCCTTCGAGATGGACGAGCGGGAACTGCGGAACCGGGTCAAGAACAAGATGATCCGGCCGACGACAATTCCCCAGACGCTCGAGTCACTGCTGTTTGAACAGGCGGTCGCCCGGGAGGCCCTGAGACTGGCCTACGTGCAACACAAGGAGTTCGCCACGACACTCAAGGGTGTCCAGCAGCAACGGACCATCGGCGACACGTTCAGCCAGGAAATCGGTGGCCAGACGATCGTCGACAACATGGCCCTGGACCTGCTGGTCGCCTCCGGCGGCGTACTCTCTCACGCGCCCCGAATGCAGCAGACCGCGGCCATGCTCGTCGACGCCTTTCAACCCGAGGGGATCACGACATTGGCCAAGGACAGCATTTTCATGATGCCCCACCTGGGCGTTTTGGCCCAGGTGCATGCCGAGGCGGCCGTCCAGGTCTTCGAGCGGGACTGCCTGATTTACCTGGGCACCTGTGTCGCACCCAAGGGTGCCGGCAAGCCGGGCAAGACCTGTTTCGGTTTCCAGGTCAGTGGCACGAGCATTGACACCACTGGTGAGATCTCCGTCGGTGAACTCAGGCTGCTGCCGCTGGCCGACGGCGAGACCGCCGAAGCGACAATCGAGCCGGCCCGCAATTTCGATATCGGGGCCGGTGCGGGCAAGACCGTGACACGAACGGTCCGTGGCGGCACCGTCGGGCTGCTGCTGGACGGTCGCGGACGACCGTTGGATTTGCCCGAGGACCGGACCGCCTGCCGCCAGGCGGTCACCGACTGGTCAAACGCACTGGGACTGGCAGATCTCGCCAGGCTGAACTAGGGCAACCGCTGATGGCACAGGCCTACACCCCCGGATTGAAGGTCACCCCGCACACGCAACACCGCGTGCGGCGAATCCTGCCCATCTCCGGCACGGTGCTCAAATCGGTCGGCGACCGGGTGAGAGCTTCCGACGTGGTGGCCGAGACGTTCATGCCCGGCAATATCACGCCGATGAATGTGGCCAACATGCTCTCGATGCCACCGGCCGACGTCCCCGAGTGCATGCTGCTGGCCGAAGGCGACACCGTCGAAGACGGGACGATCCTGGCACAGACGAAGGGCATTTTCGGGATGTTCAAGTCCACCTGTGCCTCGCGAGCCGCCGGGACGGTCGAGACGATCTCCAACGTCACCGGCCAGGTGATCATCCGGGGCACGCCCTTGCCTGTCCAGGTGACCGCCTACGTCTCCGGCGAAGTCGTCGAGGTGATCGAAGGCGAGGGAGTGACGGTCGAAAGCGACGTGTGCTTCATACAGGGCATCTTCGGGATCGGCGGCGAGACAATGGGGCCGATCGCGATGGCCTGTGAAAATCCCGAACAGGAATTGTCCGCCGACCGGATCAGCGACGAGATGGCCGGAGCGGTGATTGTCGGAGGTGGCCGGGTGACCGGAGACGCGGTCAGGCGGGCCATCCAGATTGGTGCTGCAGCGATCGTCTCCGGCGGACTCGACGATGCCGACCTGCGAGACATCCTCGGCTTTGATCTCGGTGTCGCCATCACCGGTTCCGAACGGATCGGGCTGACGCTGGTCGTCACCGAGGGATTCGGCGAGATCGCCATGGCCGAACGCACCCACCGACTGCTGGCCAGTCACGACGGCCGAGAAGCCTCGGTCAACGGCACCACCCAGATTCGCGCCGGGGTGATGAGGCCGGAGATCGTGATCCCGTTGCCGGAGGGGTCAACACCACCGGAGAGCGACAATCGGGCGACCGAAGGACTGCTTGAGACCAGCACACCGGTTCGTGTGATTCGGGACCCCTATTTCGGATTGATCGGCCGAGTGGCCGACCTGCCCGCCGAACCCCAGGCCCTCGGTTCAGAATCCCGGGCCCGGGTGCTGACAGTCACTTCTGCCGATGGGGAGACGGTTGTTGTCCCCCGCGCCAATATCGAGATTATCTCGGAGTAACCAACGATGGTTGAACGCCGCCTGGGAATTCTCCTGACTGCCGTCGTGTTGACCGGGCTGCCGGCGGGAAAACTCGTGGCCGCCGACGCTCCCCGGCCACCAAGCCACGTGCGGGCCGAGGACCGCGGTTGGGACGGTGGTGATGCGGTGGACGTGATTGTCGGGATCTCGCCCGATGACAAACCCGACACCGATCCGCCCGGAGTGGCCCACTACGTTGTCCGCTGGTCAGGTGAATACGGGGGCGTCTACGAGCACGCGGAGACAGTTGTCGCCGACAAGAACGCGTACCGGTCTGGAGAAGTGAGGCTGACATTCGAGCAACTTGAACTGGGTGAACCGTACTTCTTCCGGGTGCGGGCGGTCGGACCCGATGGATCCGAATCCCTGCACGTCGAGACGGCCAGGGAGGCCGCCGTCCGGCCGGTCGCACAGGCCTTCTCGGGAAGACGGGCCTGGTTGGTACTGATCACGTTGATCATCTGTGGTTCGGTGGTCTACTTCATCCTGATGGCCCGGAGAGGTAAGCCGTTGCAGATCCGCAAGATCGCCGGACTGGAAGCCGTCGACGAGGCCGTGGGCCGGGCGACCGAAATGGGGCGGCCTTGCCTGTTTGTCCCAGGCATCCTGGACATGAACGAGATTCAGACGATTGCCGGACTGACCGTTCTCTCTCGCGTGGCCCAGGTGGCCGCCGAGTACGGTGCCCATATCGAGGTGCCGACATCGAAGTCCCTGGTGATGACCACCGCCAGCGAAACCGTCGAATCCGCGTTCCTTGCTGCCGGCCGACCAGAATCCTTCAACGAAGATGACGTCTACTACGTCACCGATGAGCAATTCGGTTACGTCGCGTATCTCTCGGGCATGATGGTCCGAGAAAAACCCGCGGCTTGCTTCTACATGGGCGCCTTCTTCGCCGAATCACTGATCCTGGCCGAAACAGGAAACTCGATCGGCGCCATCCAGGTGGCCGGGACCGCAATGCCCAGCCAACTGCCCTTCTTTGTCGCCGCCTGCGATTACACGCTGATCGGCGAGGAGTTCTTTGCCGCCAGTGCCTACCTGTCCGGTGACCCCGATCAACTGGGGAGTCTCAAGGGCCAGGATGTCGGCAAAGTGATTGTGGCGGTCCTGGTCATCGTCGGATGTCTGCTGGACACCTTGAACAGCATGACATCGATCGAGTTCTTTGAAACCGCCACGACGTTCCTCCGCGACACGATTCTCAAGTCCGGCTGAAACACACTGCCAAGAGATACGCCATGAAACGAACCGTCCCCATGCTGATCACCGGGATCTCCGGTTTCGTCCTGCTGATTTCCTTCTTCATCCCCTACACGGAGGGCTGGGGCGAGAAAGCGGCAATCTGGTTCGACATTCTGGCCGCCATCGCCTTCATCCTCGGCGGCGGTAACTTGTTGAAGATCCACTTCAAGAAGATCAGCAACCGGGCGGCGGGATGGGGGTTCTCGCTCGTGACTGTCCTCGCCTTCGTGGCCACCCTGACGATCGGCCTGGGCAAGGTCGGTTCCAACCCCGCCCAACAGCAACAGATGTACGGGCTTGCGCTGGCGCAACTGGAACTCTCTGATCTGCCCAAATCGCAGACGTTCTCCGTCGAAGGACAGATTCCCGCGCACGCCAACAAGACGGCGCTGCCGTTCATGGTGCGAGACCAGTTGACCCAGGATGGCCAGAACATCACCTTCCGAGGCTGGATTCAGCCTGGCCAGGTTGTCACCCTCTCTGGTTTCCAAGACGAACTGGAATGGCTGGCAACAGTCGAAGCACTCGCAAAAGCAGCCCAGCCTCCCGAAACACTGCGTGGAAAAGTCGGCTACGATGCCGAAAACTCACTGCTGACATACCAGGGACCGATGAGCGACGCCGATCACGCCGCTCTGAAGGCACTCGACAGCAGCAATGCGACCTGGAAGACCGCGGTCGAATCGCTGTTTCAGCAGAGCCGGCGATCGTCAACGATCGACTTCTCTTCACTGCCGGCCGGCTTCAAGATCCCCGGCCCGTTGCAGGATTCGCTGGCTGTCGACAGGTCGAAGAAACAGTTGACGATGACCGGACCGATGTCTCCAGGACAACGAGCCGCATTGTCGAACCAGTTCTTGCCAACGTCCCCGTTACCCGAAGGGCCGCGACGAGAGGCGTTCATCGCGGAGATCGGCAAACACGGCCCGCCGCTGAACACGTCACAGCTCACGACCCTCAACAACCTCTTCGACGGAGGCTGGAGTGCTCAACAGTTGATCACCACGGTGAGTACCGCGGGCGAACCAAAGGAGGTCCGCAAGTCCGCCCGGGAACTTCTGGACGAAAAGACCGCCGCGGAACAAAAGGGTCAAGTGCCCGACCTGAAACCGACCAGGACCATCGGAAAAACCACCCGGCTCAACAAGGCACAGGAGGATCTGCTGCGGGCGTTTTCTGAAAACACCGCCCAGCCCGTAGGCGAATTGGTCAACCAGCTCGGCGAAGCCGGAACGCTCAGCGATCCTCAAATCTCGGCACTGACACGTTTCATCTCTCAGATTTCGACCACCGGCGAACGGAATCGGACACTGTGCTTCGCACTGCTGGCCAACGGACCGTTGAGCAGCGGACAACGGGATTTCCTACTGGCCGATGTCAGGACCGAATTTCTGTGGGACCGAACGGCCGGTGCATTGTTCGTCGCAGCCCATCAACCCCGGTTTCCGTGGAGTGGAGAATACCGCGAACAGGGCAGCCCGTTCTGGTGGCTGTACGAATACGCCTTCAAGCCCCTGACGGCAACCATGTTCGCCATGCTTGCCTTTTATGTCGCCTCGGCTGCATTCCGGGCCTTCCGCGCCAAGAACCTTGAAGCGATGCTGCTGCTGGGAACCGCCTTCATCATCTTGCTGGGACGGACGTTTGCCGGAGTCACGCTGACATCCTGGTTGCCCGATTCGATCGCCGGCCTGAAGATCGACAACCTGACCGTCACGATCATGACGGTCTTCAACACGGCCGGAAACCGCGCGATCATGATCGGTATTGCGCTGGGAATCGCCGCAACCTCTTTAAAAGTCCTGCTTGGTGTGGATCGCTCGTATCTCGGTTCACAGGAGGATTGACAGCCCATGTACCATTTTCTCAGCACCCTGGACCGTCGCTGGATCTTCCTCCTGATGGGAGTCGCGGTGACGGTTCCCATCCTGCTGGAGTTGCAGTTCCCCGAGGAAGCCACCAGCCTCGCCCACGCGGTCTTCAATGAGATCGAACAGCTCGAGGAAGGCGATCCGGTGCTGCTGGCCTTCGATTACGATCCGGCCAGCGAAGGCGAACTCGGTCCCATGGCCACCGCATTTGTCCGGCACTGCTGTGAAAAGAAACTGAAGATCTACTTCATCGCGCTCTGGCCGGTCGGACCACAGATGATCGACGACAGCATCAATCGGGTCATCAAGACGGATTTCCCCGACCTGGTCTACGGGGAAGACTACGTCAATCTCGGGTTCAAGCCCGGAAACGAAGGTGTGATCAAGGTCATCGTGACTGACCTGAAACAGCTCTACTCGACCGACGATCGCGGCACCAACCTCGACCAGATCCCCATGTGCCGGAACCTGGTCAACATCCAGTCGATGGATCTGGTGGCCGAGGTCAGTGCGGGCTACCCGGGCGTCAAGGAATGGGTCCAGTACGCGGCCACGCCGTATCCCGACCAGATCCGACTCATCGCGGGCTGCACGGGCGTTGGAGCCCCACTGCTTTACCCCTACATCCCAGAACAACTCAAGGGTCTGCTCGGAGCAATCAAGGGGGCCGCCGAATACGAGAAACTGGTCGTCGACCGTTACGACCGTGAGGCGGGTCGCGAGCCAGACCTGAAGTACCTGGAAGGAAAGCGGCGGATGGGCCCTCAACTGGTGGCCCATATCCTGATGGTCGTACTGATCGTGGTCGGCAACATCGTCTTCTTCGTCGGCCGCTCGCGTGAAGGAACAAACTCATGAAACCAGAAAAAGCCATCTCCATCGCCCTGGTTGGCCTGGCCGTTGTGTACCTGGCCATTCGTGTCTCGTCCGGCGAAATGGCCACCGTCTACGTGCAACCGCTCGACGTCGGTGAAACTCCGGCACAGGCTTCCGACTACATCGCCGGAACGGCATTCCCCAGCCCGTCACGGACCGTTGGCGTCTGGGTCGCCGCCTTGTTCACGCTGTTCATCTTCTCGTTCCTTTACCGCGACAACATCTTCTACAAGTTCGCCGAGTCTGTCGTCGTCGGTGTTTCGGCCGCCTACTGGATGGTGGTCGCCTTCTGGACGACGATCATCCCGAATCTTCTGGGCAAGTTGTCTCCCACTTGGGTCCGGTCCTGGGCCATGCCGGGACTCTCACCGGAACGAGAAGACACCTGGTACCTGTACGTGATTCCACTTGTTCTCAGTGTGCTGTTGCTGTGGCGATTGGCCCCGAAGGGAGCCTGGATCGCCAGATGGCCATTGGCCTTCATCATCGGCACCACTGCTGGTCTGAAACTGGTTGGCTTCATCCACGCCGATTTTCTCGGCCAGATTCGTGCCAGCATCATTCCCGTCGTCGCCATGTCCGCAGATTCGTTTGACTTCTGGCAGACCGTCAAGAATCTTGTCCTGATCGCCGGCATCCTCGCTTGCCTGGTCTATTTCTTCTTCTCCATCGAACACCGGGGCGTGGTGGGCAAGGTGGCGCGTTCGGGCATCTGGATCCTGATGATCACCTTCGGTGCGGCTTTCGGCTACACCGTCATGGGCCGTATCGCCCTGTTGGCGATCCGCATCGAGTTTCTGCTCGATGACTGGCTCTGGTTGATTGATCCGACCGCAAAGCGAATTGGACTCTCCTGACTTCTTCTTTTCACACTCAGATCACGAGACGCACACCATGGGAAAACTCGACGACAAGGTGATCCTGATCACCGGGGCCAACCAGGGCATCGGCAAGGGGATGGCCAAGCTGTTCGCTTCCGAGGGGGCCAGGCTGGCCATCGGGGCCCGCAACGCCGACAAGCTCCAGGCTGTCGCCGATGAACTGACAGCCGCCGGGACCGAGGTCGTTTCGCAGCCGACCGACGTCACCGACCTCGAACAGGTCCAGAGCCTGTTTGCAGCCACGATGGAGAAATTCGGACGGGTCGACGTGCTGGTCAACAACGCCGGAGCCTTCGACGGGGGTCGGATCGACGAGGTGACCACCGAGGGATGGGATAACGTGATCGGCGTCTGCCTGACCGGAGCGTTCTACTGCACGCGGGAGGCGTTCAAGATCATGAAGGAACAGGGGGGCGGCCGAATCCTCAACATCGGTTCAATTTCCGCGCAGGTCCCCCGCCCCGGCAGCGGCCCCTACGTCGCCGCCAAGTTCGGCATCTGGGGCCTGACCAAGGCCACTTCGCTCGACGGCCGCGAGTTCGGCATCATTGCCAGTTGCCTCCATCCGGGCAACGTGGCGATCGAACGACGGCAGGAATCCGGCAAGGAATCCGACCAGGAACCGATGATGGCCATCGAAACGATCGCCGAGGCGGGCTTGGCGATGGTCTCGCTGCCCGACCACGTCAACTTCCTGGAAGGCATCGTCCTGCCCCGAGACCAGGACTACATCGGCCGCGGCTGAGTCACCGTCGGGAGGCTAGAACCAGCGGGTCTTGTCGGCCACGGTCACAAGGTCCCGGCCAGCCACGTAGCAGCGGACGTTCTCAAGCAAGGTCTCCAGGTGCCGCTCGGAAATCCGCGGACTGGCCGCGGCGATGTGCGGCGTCAACAGGACATTCTCCATGCCCCACAGCGGGTGATCGGCCGGCAACGGCTCGATCTCGTACACGTCGAGTGCCGCGCCGGCGAGCCGCCCACCCTCGAGGGCTTCGGTCAACGCGTCCAGCCTGACGATCGCCCCACGACCGATGTTGATGAAGTAGGCAGAGTCCTTCATCGCGGCAAACCGCTCGGCCCCGAACCAGCCCTCGGTCTCGGGTGTATGCGGTGCGGCGATCACCACGAAATCACTGGCCTCCAGCAATTCGTCGACCCGCTCGACTCCCCAGACCTCGTCAACCACCCCCGGCACACTGGTCGCCACCGGATCGACTCCCAGCACCTTCATGCCGAACGACGCGGCCCTCCGACAGATCTCGGCACCGATCGATCCGGTCCCCACCACGCCCATCGTGCAATCGGCCAGGTGCAGATGGCCCGCGTCGATCCCGCTGATCCAGCCGGGGCCGCTGAGAAAGTCCGACCTTTCCTCTTCTCCCCCGACGGGAGCCCACCTGCGGTCGATCTGCTGGCGGAGATATCGGTGCAGGTTACGGGCGAATACCAGCACGTAACCCATCACGTGGTCGGCAATCACGTCGTAGTAGAGTCCCCGCATGTTGGTCAGTGTGCAGGGATGGGCGACCAGTTCGTCGAAGACATAGTGCTCGAGACTGGCGGTGGGGGCCTGGACCCATTCGAGTTGTCCGGCAACCGAAAGCAGCTCGGGAGTGATCTTTCCGAAGAAGGCGGTCGCATCGATGATCTCGCCGGCGGCGCTATCCGAATCGGCCGCGTTGACGACGACCATCTCGCCGGCTGCCTCACGGATCCGCTCCAGACGCACGTCATCGACGGAGGGATGGATGACCAGTTTCATTGATGCGGCACTCCGGGCTGGGGAACGGGCCGGGCCATTCTGGCGAACCGACGTCGCGTGTGCGAGTCCGCGGGGAGCCCTCAGAAGAGGAATGTCAACCCGACGTCACCAGATTATTTTCCGGCCGAATGATTCCTCGCGAATCCGTCCGAGTCCAACTTGCCCCACACCCCTTCCCCCGTCACAATGATGCCTCGTTGCACTTCTGGGGCATCTTCATCGCCCTCCGGTTTATCCGCCGATCACCGCCAACACGGCTTCCTCCAGCCACACAGGACCGCCCGTCATGCAAGTCGTCTCCTGTCGCGTCAACGAAGGACTGGTCATCGATCACGAGATCTCGGTCACGGTGTTGGATGTCCAGCAGACTCATGTCCGCCTGGGAATTTCCTCGCCCAACGAGACACCTTCGTACCGCGAAGAGACCTTGTTCTGCGAGTCGGTCGAGCCAGCCGCCGAGCTGCAGTTGCAGTAGCCCGGCCCGGCGAGGAATCGTCACGTGGCCGCCACCAAGACAACCCCCAGCGCGCTCGAAGAACTGGGGTTGCCGCGTGGTTCATTGCCCCGCCACATCGCGGTGATCATGGACGGCAACGGCCGCTGGGCCCAGGCACGACGACTGCCTCGCGCCGAAGGACACCGGCGTGGGGCCAAGAGCGTGCGAGCCGTGATCGAGGCCTGTGTCGAACTCGAAGGCATCGAACAACTGACGCTGTTCTGCCTTTCCAGTGAGAACTGGAAACGCCCGCGACGCGAACTCGAGATGCTGATGCGACTGCTCGAGCAGTACGTCATCGAGGAACGCTCGGAGATCATGCGACAGGACCTGCAATTCACCATGATCGGTCGCACCGAGGGACTGAGTGACAAGGTCCTCAAGGAGGTCGCGAAAACCGTCGAATGCAGCCGTTCCAACCGGGGCATGCGATTGTGCCTGGCGGTCAACTACGGCAGCCGGGGCGAACTTGTCGACGCGGTCCAGGACATCGCCCGCGATGTCGCCGACGGATCACTGGCTCCGGAGAGCATCAACGAGGAGACCATCTCCTCGCACCTCTACACCGCCGGCATGAGTGATCCCGATCTGCTGATCCGCACCGCCGGCGAGATGAGGATCAGCAATTTCCTGCTCTGGCAAATCAGTTACGCCGAGATATGGGTCACTTCGAAGTGCTGGCCCGAATTCCGCCGGGACGACCTCTTCGAGGCCTTCCACGACTTTGCCTCCCGACAACGCCGCTTCGGCGGACTCGCCGAGTGAGGCCACAGTTCTCCAGGGCTCCCCGTTCACCATGCTCCGACAACGTCTGCTGGTTTCGTCGCTGCTGATCCCTTCGCTGGTCGGCCTGTTCGCCTGGGATCATCAACTCGGTGCTCGGGCACCGGTGCTGCTGATCCTGGTAACGGTGCTCGCCGTGCGACTGGCCTTCGAGTTGGTGCAGTTGCTCCACCGTCGTGATCTGCAGGCCTCGTGGCCCCTGGCGGGAATCGGCGCAGCGGTGCTGATCATCGCGGGATGGTCAGACGAGTTATGGGAAAGTGTCTGCGATTGCCTGGCCGGAGGAACCCCGCTGGAACGCGTGGCGGGAGCCCTGTCGATCGTGGTTCTGGTGCTGCTGCTGGTTCATGCCCTGCGGTTCCGTGAACCCGGTTCCAGTCTCGGGGGCCTGGCTGGCGACGTGCTGGTGGTCGTCTACACCGGATTCCTGCTGGTTGTCACGGTCCAGCTTCGGTGGACGCCCGGGCCGGAACTGGGATACCTGGCACTGGGATCCCTGGTGGCCGCCGCCAAGATGGGAGACACAGGAGCCTACACGCTGGGTCGACTCTTCGGCCGTAAGAAGCTCCACCCCAGGCTCAGCCCCGGCAAGACCTGGATGGGAGCGTTAGGAGCGGTGCTGGGGGCGGCCCTGGGGGCCGTGGCGTGGCTGGAATGGGGTCGGACAGCCTTCGACACCGGATCGTTGCAAGCCGCCTCTGGCCCTCCCGTGTGGCTTTGGGCAGCCCTCTACGGAGCCGTGATCGGAGTGGCCGGACTGATCGGAGATCTCTGCGAGTCGTTGATGAAGCGTGATGCGGAGGTGAAGGACTCAGCGGCGCTGTTCCCGGGAATGGGAGGAGCGCTGGATCTGCTCGACAGCGTCCTGTACGCCGGCCCAATCGCCTGGCTTTTCTGGACTCTCTGGCCTCCGGGCCTGGCCGCCTAACCGCAGCAGATGACTCGCCGGACGGTCTCAGGTCGACTTCGTCTCGGCGTGTTCATCCCGGGGTCCGGTGTCGGTAACGCCCTGCCAGAACATCGTGACCGCCCCCAGGAAACTGAGACCGGAGGCGACCCAGAACGTGTGTGGCCCCAGGGACAATCCGGTGACGGTGAGATCTCCGTAGCCAAGAGCACCACTCTCGTAGAGCACCACACCCGCCAGGGGGCCCAAAAATCCCCGCACCCCGGTCAGTCCAACGTGGACGGCGTTGTAGAGCGACACGCGGTCACGACCGGCGAAGTACAGGCTTCCGGTCAGCCAGTTGACCGCGCTCCCTCCGGCGCTCACCCCGTGGAACAGGGCTGCAATCACAACCAGCCAGACCATCCCCGAGAGACCACCGACGGCAAACAGCACGAACGCGATCCCCTGCAGCACGTTGAACGTGGCGCGACCGATCATCGGGTTGACCCGGTCAAGGTACCGCCCCCAGAAAGGTGCCGAAAACGTCACCAGCAGCGCCGGCATCAGTGCCGAAATGAAACGCGTTCCCTCATCCCCCAGGCCGAGATACCTCGTACAGAGATTCGGCACCATCCAGAAGACCATGTGGTTGGCCGTTCCGGCGAAAGAAAAGCCGATCTGGTACAGCAGGAACCGACGGTCGGTAAAAAACACCTTCAGCCCCCTGGCGAACGCGACCAGCGAGGAACCGGATCCTGTCACCGCCATCGAGTCGTCTGGACGAACGGGAATCGCTCCGTAAAACAGCGAACCGGCCAACAGCAACCCGGCCACTCCCAGGAACAGAACCCAGTAGAGCGATTCCTGGTAATTGAACCACAAGTACCCGGCCGCGGTGATCGACAGGGCCGAGACGGCCATGATCGCCTTGAGAACGCCCACGGCGGCACCGCGGTGCGTGGTGGGGTACAACACGCGGTACATGTTCATCTCGCCGGTCCGCGGAAACACCCGAACCACGAATGCGGCAGCCATCACGATGGTGAACCAGGTGGCGTTCTCGAGCGTGGTCGGGTTGACCACAACACCCAGTAAGCAGGTCACCGTAACGAAGTTCGGGACGACAACCAGCAGCTTCATGGGAACAAACCGAGCGGCGAATCCGACGAGCGGACTGAGCATGCTGCTACCGTGTGCGATGGACCAGAACACCGCCAGATGCAGGACAGTGCCGTTGAGGATCGTCTCGAGAACGACCGGCACCAGCAGGTTGAGCGAGTAATAGGCCCCGTTGCCGACGTTGTAGGCCGACTCACAAAGCAGTGGTCGTCGACTCGCCTCAGGGAACCGCTCGAGAACCCGTGTCACCAATCCCCGCCGGCGTCCCGAGTCCGACGGTTGGTCGGAAGGCAAATCCGGCACCGCTGCCCCATCCTCGTCGGAACACTCGGTGGAATTGCCTGGATCGCTCATGTGAGCCGCAGATTGAAACGTGACCGTATCGGCGCGAAGCGTGCCAGTATAGGTGAACCCGACGGCCTTGTCGCCCGGAGTCGACTGCTCCACAATGGCCCGGTGATCGACCGCCACTCGGGACCTCCACCACAACGCTCGCCATGACCACCGTCATTCAACGACGCGAGATCGTCTACGGAACGTTGCAGGACTTTCTTGATGACGTCCAACGACTGATCGACGTCGAAGTGACCACGCTGGGAAATTGGAGCTTCGCCCAGATCCTGGAACACCTCGCCCGCGCCATCGACAGTTCGATCGACGGGTTCTCGTTCCGATCCAACTGGCTGGTGCGGACACTGGCGGCGGCGTTTGTGAAGAATCGGCTGCTGACGACGAAGATGAAACCCGGAGTCAACCTGCCGCGACGGGCCAGCAGCTATCTGCCAGAGCCGGAAATCGAACTCCGGAACGCCTGCGAGCATCTCGAAGCCGCCGCCCAACGGCTGTTGACCACTCCACCCACGGCCCTGCATCCGTATCTGGGCCGTATGAGCGACCGCGAATGGTTGGCCCTGCACCTGCGTCACGCCGAATTGCACATGAGTTTCGTGGTGCCACAGGATGAAGGTGAAGCCGGGTGAAGCTCGAACCACTGTTCGCCGAATTCGACGGACTCGAACCCCGGGAGCGGCTCGAGCTGCTGATCGAGTTCTCCGACACCCTCCCGGAGCTCTCGGCTCCCCGCTGCGACGTTCCCCCGCCTCGCGACTGCCGCGTCCTCGAATGTCAGACGGCCGTCGACCTCTGGGTCGACGTCGATGACGGCCTCGTGACAGTCGAAGCCCTGGTCCCTCGCCAGTCGCCGACCATTCGCGGGCTGGTGGCGTTGTTGATCGAGGGAATCAATGGATCACATGCTACCGACGTGCTGGCGATGCCCGACGACGTGCTGGAACCCCTGGGACTGGGTGAAACCCTGGGAATGACCCGGCAGCGAGGAGCCCGCGGTCTGGTGGCCGCTATCAAGCGGCAGACCCGAGCCGCACAGTCCGCCTGACCGAAAAACCCGACCTGCCCGCGCCACCAAAATTCTCGGTCGGATTCGTCCCAGTTTCACGGGAACGAACCGTGAATCACTTGGCAAATCCGCTATGCTAGATGTCCTGTTGGTTGATGCCTCTCACTCCACACTCGACAGCATCAATCTCTTCCTGCCGCGAATCCAACCTCGTCGACTCACCCCATCCAGTCGCCCCGGAGCGTCGCTCGCCCGGGTCCCGGTCGACTCACAGGAGCCCGAATCACCGATGGTCGAGACACTCAAGGACTCTCCCCGGCTTCTGCCGCCGGTTGACCTGCCCGCCTACACCTTCATTCCCGGATCGACGACTCCGCACCCCTACCGTCATCCCGAGGGACACAGCTACAAGAAGAAGGGTCCGACATCCAGGCCGCTCTCCGACGACGCCTGGGCCGACAACCGCAGTTTCCTGTTGGCCATCGACCTGTTCAACGCGGGTTACTACTGGGAGGCCCACGAGGAGCTCGACAAGCTGTTGAAGGTCTCTGATCCCGAAGACCTCATCGGTCGATTCCTCAAGGGTCTCTTCAAACTGGCCGCGGCCGGGCTGAAGGTTCGCGAAAACAGCATCCACGGAGTGCGACGTCACGCGGCCTCCTCGGGCGAGGTGTTCGCCGATGTGGCGGCCGAGATCGACAGCGACCGCTTTTGCGGACTGAAGCTGACGATGCTGCAGTTCGCCGCCGACCGCGCCGCCCAGTTGACCTACAAGGAACTCGACACCGACGGCCAGCCGGTCCGCGTCTTCCCGTTCCTGCTCCGGCCCGAGCCTCTTCCGCTGGCCTAGCCAGCCAACTCGGAAGAACGTCGACCGCGACGAATCCGGGAACACCGCGATTCCAACGTCACCCGCGGCGTGGTTTACTGCGCCACCGGCAGGGACAGCAGCACGTCTTCGGGAGTGGGCACCGGGATACCGGCCTCGTCGTCCTCGTCGGCCAGCACCGTGTCGACCAGGAAGTACAACAACCGCCGCAACGGCTCGACATCCACGTCGTCCGCCAGCGACTCGGCTCGCACACGGGCCTTCTCGACCAGCAACTCGGCCTGGTCGAACACTCCGCAGTCCACCAGCAACCCCTTCAGACGGTCCATGCGGATCTCGTCCTCGACGTCGGTGGCAGAGAACACATCGAGCAACCGCTGACGCTGCAGATCGTCGGCAGCCTGGAAGGCCAGGGCCAGCATCACCGTCGGGCGTCCGGCCAGCATGTCCTGGCCGGGCACCAACTTGTTGTTGGCATCGCCACGCCAGTCTTTCAGGTCATTGAGCACCTGGAAGCCGACACCCAGTTGACGTGAAAACGACGGGATCATCTCCTCGTAGGCCGACACGTCACCGGCCATCCGCATGCCCGCATACAGGGCCGCTTCGAAGGCGGGCGAGGTTTTCAACGCGTAGATCTGAAGCACGTCGAGCAGCGTGATCGACTCGGCGGCCTGTTCGTGCCAGGCCATCTCGGCCCCCTGGCCGTCGCAGAGCTTGATGTGGGCGGCGGCCATCCGGTCCAGCACATCACAGGTGATCTCGGCACTCACCTCGCTACGTGCCGAATTGACCAGTTGGTACCCGATCCCAATCAGGTAATCGCCGACGTTGATCGCTGTACCGGGATCGTACTTTCGATGCAGGGTCTCGCGGCCGTAACGGAACAGGTCGTCGTCCTGGATGTCGTCATGCACCAGCGACGCCTTGTGAAACGCTTCGATCGCCATCGCCACTCGACAGACCGAATCAGGCATCCCGAGACCGTCACCATTGCGTTGGGCCGACTTCAGGGACTCGCCACCGGTCATCGCATCGTAGGCCGCCAACGTGATAAACGGTCGGAATCGCTTGCCCCCGCGGGCCAACCAGTCGTAAGCGATCTCCTCGGTCTTGGCCAACGGCGTCAACGCCTGCTGCGAAGTCTGACTGCGGACCGGCGGCAACAGCCGCTCGAAATCCTGATCGAACAGACGATTCGACTCGCGGATCAACGGCAGGTAGCTACTGGTGAGCGGTTCAGGCAATGGCTCGTATTTCTCGAGAACGTCCCAGACCCACGACTCGTCCAGCGACGTGTTCTTGCAGTCACCGGAGTGCAGCGGGATGGCGTAGGAGGGCACACCGGCGATCAGCACCTTGTCGATCGCCTTCTCGAGCACGTTGAGACAGGCAACTCCGAGAATCCCGTCGACGTGACCGCCGACGATGATCTTCAACACCACCGGAGACCCCTCGGCCACCAACACCTTGTACCCCAACTGCTCGGCTCGCACCTTGTAATCGGCGATCGAACAGGCACCGCACTTATCACAATCGAGGCCGAATTCGTCGTACTCGGCCGGACAACCCTCAGCGTGCTTCAGGCAGTGCGGCAACAGCAGCATCCGCCGCTCAAACGGCACCGACAGGAACTGCCGCTTCCAGAAAAAATTGCCGATCAGCACGGCGGCAAAACCGAGAAACTTCTCGGGCAGCTCGAGCTCCTCAAGCAGTTGCCGGCCCCAGGTCTCCAGTTGAGCACTGTCAAACGGCTGAGCCCGGTCCAGCGACTCGGCAAATTGTTCAGCCGCGGCCTTGATCCGTTCACGTTCCGAAAGCGTCTCAGGCACCAACTTCAGGTGGCTGGTGCTCTTCCGCCGCTTCCGCTTACGCGGCTGCTTCGTCGCCGACTCGTCCACCGGACTGTCGTCGGGAAGAATCGAGGCCGACTGGCGCGACTCGGACGGGGCAATCGACACTCGGAACTCCTGTATTCACCGCCGGTTATGTGCCCGCAGGCCGTTTTTCCGTCGGTGACCTCTCGGCAACCCCTGCGACCAGACAGGCCCGGCGCAGTGCGGCAACCGTGAATATCAGTGGGTAGAGCTTCTCAAAATACCATAATCTCGCAAAATAAAAACCGATCGGGCTGCTTTTGGTCCATGTACCGGTTTCCACACGATCGATTAACCATTCGATACCGCCAGCCAATTGTTTTTCGGCATTTTTTGGGTCTGATCGCTCGTCAATCAGGCCAGTCCACGTCCCCTTCGCTTCTCCGGGAACCCGCTCCAGCAACGCCTCGACTGCCAACGCGGTTTCCTCGACACTGGAAGGCGTATCGGCATCTCCACCCCATCCACCGTCGAAATTCTGGACTCCGGCCAGCCACTCCCGGCCTCGCACCGCACTCGTGTCGGCCTCCAATCCCGCGGCCCGCCAGGCGGCCAGCACCCGCGCCGTGCCATACACCGGGTTCTGCTCGTCATTGGCATGCTGGTTGCCAAACCACAACGGGACCCACGCTCCATCGTCTCGCTGTTGCCGCCTGAGAAAGTTGAATCCCCGACGGATCGCATCGTCAAACCGCTCACGCTCCAGCGGCAGACGCGCCGCTGTCGCCATCAGTGCCCGCAACGTGTGAGCGGTGATGTCCGAAGACGAGCGATCAAACGGCAGAGTGCCCCAGCCACGGCAGAAGGTGGGCCAGCCCCCGTCACGGTTCTGCACAGACAACAGCCAGTCAGCCGCAGCCTTGACCGATTCGGCCACCTCTTCGAGCTCCGCCCCGCTGCCTCCCAACAACGCCAACACCGCGCCCGGGGTGTCGTCGACATCGGGTACTCCGCCGGGCAAATCGGTCCACGACCAGCCACCAGGATCGGCATTCGTGTACGGATGCACCTCCCGGTACTGCTGACCCAGCAACCACCCCCGGACCGGCTCGCGAGCGTCCCCTGACAACCGCTCTCCCAACGCGTTGGCAGACAGCGTCGTGACCCACGTCGCCAGGTTCGAATCAATCGGCCAGCTGCCATCTTCCCGGACCGAGTCAGCAAGAAAGTCGATCCCTCGGCGTGTGACCGCATGATCGACCAATCCGCACCCCACCAGGCTCATCGTCACGAAACTCGTCAGCGGAGCGGCCTCCAGGAAGCCCCCGTTGCTCGGCTGAATCGACTCGAGAACCCGTAGCACACGTCCACCGACGAGCCAGCGAACCATCCGGACCAGCGGATTTCTCGGCCGCCGGGCATGAAAACGGACCAGCCCGATCGCGATCAACGCCGGCAGGGCATAACTGACCACCGGCAGCCGCAGGGTCTTGAAGAACCGGTGTGGTACGGCCGCCAGTTCAAACGGCAGGGGGATCACCCGTCGCCAGTCAACCAGCCCCGCCAGTGCACAGTGGGTCAAAATGGGCACCGAGAAGGTCCGGTCCCGACCGTAGCGAGCCAGGACCGCATCGACGCCACCGACTCGCTCGATGTACCGCGCGGCCCGCTCCAGCACCAGCGTCCGTTGTTCGGCTACAGCTGCCGACCCGGGAACCGCCACCGCGGTCAACGTGGCATGGGCCAGCATCGTGGTGGAGATGTTGCTGAAGCTCAGCACCGTGTCGCCCCAACCACCATCGTCGTTCTGGTGAGCCAGCAGCCAGTCGCGACCAGCCTCAACAAGTCGCCCGAGCGATTCCGCTTGGCCATTCGCCCCACCCGAACGGATGTACAAGTCGATCGCCAGCGTGGCCGTGGCGGTCGAGAGAGCCGATGTCGAGAGTTGTCCGACCCAGGTGCCCTGGTCCACACGTTCCGCCAGCAAACCCTCACAGGCAACCCGCTCGGCCGCAACCAGCCGTTGGATCAAAACGTCGTCGAGGGCACCAGAAGTCATCGCAGGGCCCTGTGCCGGCGAGGCAGTCGCTCAGAGATTCATGGCGTCGAGACCATCGAAGAGGTCATCGAGATCATCCCGCTTGGTCGAGTCTCGGTCGGCCTGCCGCTTGGGCATTCCGACATCGGCACCCACCGCATCGCGACCGTCGCGCAACAGTTCGACATCGCGTTCGGCAACCGCCGTATCAATTCCCGAGGTGCTACCGAAGAGGCGAGAGAGATCGATCTTCAAAGCCCCGACGTCTCCCAGCGCCCCGGCGACAGCCGGCTCCTTGTGCTGGGGAAATACGATCGCGTTTTCCGGACAGACCCGGCTGCACGCCGGGCACCCCTTCTTGCAGTTGTCCTGCTGCTCAACCAGGATCCGTTCGAAGTTGTCGACACCGTAGACACCGAACAGGCAGAAATCGATGCACTCCATGCAGTTGGTGCATCGCTCGTAATCGATCACCGGATACCACCGCCGCTTGACCGGTTCAACATCGCTCTCCCCGGTCAACACCGACAGCGGGTCGAGATACCGTTCGAGTTGTCCCTGCTCGGGCGACCCCGAGATCCAGTCCATCAATTCGACGGTTTCGACGGTTTCGACGGTGAGTTCTCCGACGATCCGGGAGATCTCCTCGAGAAACACCTGCGGGTCAGAATCGACTCCCAGGTCCAGGCAATAGACATTTCGATCGGGCAGTTCGACACCGCCGATCCCCTGCGGTTCGGGGATCTCGACATCTTCGTCCTCGTCGGGATCCTCGAGCAGCGTTTCTCCCTGGTGCCCCTTGATGCCGGCTCGATCGAGCAGCCAGTGGGCTGCACGGGGATACATCCAGCTCAACACCACCAGGTGCCCCCGCATTGACTGCAGGAACATGGTCCCGGAATGACCGGCGTCGAGGTTGTAGAGATGTGGAACGACAGCCACGTCGACAGTCTCATCGAGCATCAACGCCGCTACCAACTCCTCTTCAAGATGCCGCTTCGCGGGATTCTTGCTCGGAGATTGCGAGACGACGACGGTCAGCGACTTTGCGGCCATCAGTTGAGTTGCCCCTTGATCATCCGCTGGGTGTCTTCCCAGCCACTGTCGAGTACCGCGAGGTATTCCTGTGGATCGAGCAATGTGGCTTCCGTCCGAAACCGATACAGCCAACCATCCCCGTAACCGGCGGTGTTGATTGCTGAAGGGTCCTCGAGTGGAACCTCGTTGAATTCCATCACCTGTCCGTCCACCGGGGCAAACAGGCTCGAAACGGCCTTCGAGCTCTCGATCTCTCCTATCTCCTGCCGGGCCACCACATTCGTGTGAGGATCGACGGTCCAGTCCAGAAAGTACACATCCTGCAACAGGCGAACCGCGTAGGACGTCAGTCCCACCTTCAGGCCATCGCCATCTTCCTGAAGCCAGAGGTGGTTCTCTGCGTACCGTCGGTCCCCCGGCACCAGCGCTTCGAATTCACCCATCATGAAGACCAGATCGTCGGCCATGAGGGATAGAGAATTCGAGGAAAGTGACGGAGTTAGCCGAAAAGCCATCCCCAGGGAGTGCTGCTAGTAGAAACTGTGCCCGCGGTGCTTGCAAGCAGTTCCACCAACCTCTAGCTCCGCCCGAAGTACGGTGCCAGTTGTTCTTCGTCCTGCCCCCGTGTGCACAGGCTGACGACGGCGACCAGCGCGGCCGAACCCACAAAACCGTAAACGAACGCATGCAGTGGGACAATGGGATCGAACAGGGGTTTGAGGACGAAGATCGCCGCAATATAGACCACGCCTCCGCCGGCCAGCCCCGCGGTCACACCCGATGCTGTCGCCCGTCGCCAGAACAGCGTCGCCAGCCCCGGCCAGAACAGTGCCGAGGCCGACCCGCCAACGTAGTGAATCACCAGCGGTTGCAGAAAACTCGGCTCAATCATCAATGCCCCGGCAAAGACCCCCGCCCCGGCCAGGGCGGTCACCGAATAACTCAGCCGCCTGACACCGTTATCCGACAGTTGAACACCAAAGGACTTCTCGATCAGGTCTCGTACCACGCTGGCACTGATGACCAGCAGCGCCGAATCGACCGTCGACATGACCGCGGCAAATGGGGCAGCAATCAGCAGGCCGGCCAACATCGCCGGCGCAACATCGAGTTCAACCAGTTTCCGGGCCAGGGCCGGCATCGCCTGATCGGACTTTCCCGGCGGCAGGTTGATTCCCAGCGAGTGTGCACAGTTCATCGTGATCAGGCTGCTGCCGTACATCAGCAGGAAGTACGGAGCCAGTACGATCAGCGCCCGTCTCAAGGCCTTGGTATCGCGGAAGGCCAACATTCGCGGCACCGTCGTGGGCATCATCAGCGCTCCCAGCGAGCGGATCAGGAACAACGACAGCCCCATGCCAAACGGCAGGAACATCCCGCCCATCCGATCGTCTCCGGGTTCGGTGTGTTTCCGTGGACCGGGCGGATACAGGTACGCGTGACGCTCGGTCTCCACCCCGTGCTCGGCCGCCTCGGGATCCACTCGCACCGCCTGCGACCTCTCGCCGGTCAGTGTCGCCCGTTCCAGGCCGCCGACAGCCGACAGGGCCAGGGGAACCAGCAGCACGACCCCGATGATCATCACGATACCCTGCAGCGTGTCGGTCCAGGCCACGGCCCGGAACCCACCGACGGTGGTGTAGGCCACCACCGAGACGGCAAACAGCAGTAGCCCCATCGCGTAGCTGGTCTCGAGCAGATTCTCGAGAATCCTCGCACCTGCGACGAACTGGGCGATCAGGTAGACACTGGTCGTGACCAGGATCACCATCGAGTAAGTCACACCCACCGCATGCGACCCGAACCGGTCTCTCAGCAGGTCGACCAGCGTCAGCGCACCGGTCCGACGTGCCAACCGATTGATCCTCTTACCGACGATTCCCAACCCGACCACCGCGGTCACTATCGAACCGCTGACCCAGAAGGCCATGCTCCAGCCGTAAGAGTACACCAGAGAGGGGTAGCCCAGGAAACTGCCTCCACTGGCCATCGTCGCCACCCACGACATCGCCAGCACCCAGGTCCCGAAGCTGCGGTCCGCCACGTAATACTCGGAACGAAAATCTCCGGTCTTCTGGTGACGGTGCGAGAGCACCGTGATCACGGCCACTCCGAGCATGAACAGCCCGAAGGGGACCAGGATCGCGAAGTCCCGCTGTCCGAGATGGTACCACGGTTGCTGGGCAAGCAGTCCGGTCACCGTGCCACCCCCACCTCACCATCAGGCCCGATCACCTGGTCGGGATCATCGTCGGCGAGCACCCGGAGAGCGAACCACCAGGCTGCGGCAATCTCGATGAACCACGGTACGAACAGTCCCCAGACCACCCACGCCGGCATCCCCCAGATCAATTCGGGGGTCTCGGGACGTTCGGAGACCGGCAAGTAACCCCAGCCGATCACCACCACCAGTGTCCACGCCAATCCCGCCAGCCACATTCCCAGCACCACGCCGGCTTCCCGCAGGCACTGCCGCAGGTGCCGCGACTCGGGATCCCCCATGGGAGGCACCGCCCCGGTCTCACTGGTGTCCATCACCCGACTCAAAACGTGGCTCCTCGCCCGGAACAGGCGAATTGACGAATGTCCCCCGTGACAGCACCGCCTCGCGACCGCCATGAGAGGATACCAGGGCGGCCTGGTCCGCCTTGGCCCTCGCATCGACCTCGTCCGGGTCCAGGATCTCGGCCAGCAAAGCCTCCATCCGCTCTCGAATCTCCACGCTGTTCGGATCGTGTGCCAGGTCGATCGTCTCGAACGGATCGGCGGCGAGATCAAACAACTGGGGCTCTTCGCCGACGTAGTGAATGTACTTGTGCGCCCCGTGACGGATCATGAAACTTCCGCGTGTCGTACCCACAGCGTGGTACTCGCTGAAAGCCGCCCGGCCCAGTGGTTCGCCACCGGCAATCGACCACAACGATCGTCCCGGCAGGTCGGTATCGCCGCTCTCGGCTTCCACGCCAACCGCTTCGAGAATCGTGGGGTGGCAGTCGACCAGGGTCACCGGGTCGTTGGTCGATTGCCCGATGGGCACCTCGGGGCCGGCCAGGATCAGCGGCACGGCGGCGGATTCCTCGTAGAGCGTGAACTTGCCCCACAAACCGCGGCGGCCCATGCTCTCGCCGTGATCGCTCGT
>DLVV01000129.1:26742-28412 GCA_003445035.1 Planctomycetaceae bacterium
CGGCCCACCTGGCGATCCAGGTGTGTGCACGTGCCGTAGTAGGCGGCGGTGACCTTCCGGATTTGGTCTTCGCTGAAGGGGCCGTCGTAGTTCATCGTCCGCCTCAATGTCTCCAGCGCGGGATGACGCGGCTGCTCGTCGAGACGATTCTGCACCGGCAGCGGGATGTTCTCCGGCGGATAAAGCTCGAAAAGATCAGGGGGCGAGATGAAGGGAGGATGCGGACACACGAAACTGCAGAACAACATCCACGGCGAGGTGTCTGGCTCGACCGAACGGTCCCGCAACCACTCGATGGACCGATCGGCGATCTCGATGTCGTAGTCGATGTATGTCGACGTCCCCGGCCCTGCCTCGGTCACACCACCCCGCATGCCAGCACGTACCGGCGGGTCGTCACGGATCGCTCCCATCACGTCGCCGACTCCGTCGACGACGTTCAACGGCACGATCCGGTCGCTGAAACCGTCATCATCCTGGACACTGCGGTAGTGCAGCTTGCCAATCGAATCGACCCGGTGCCCGGCCGCCTGCAGACGATGACCCCAGCCGGGCACGCGGCCGTCGTAGGGAAACGCGTTGTCCCAGTACCCGATCCGGTGCACGTAGTCACCGGTGGCCAGGCTGGCACGGGCCGGTACGCAGATCGGACAGTTCGTGTAGGCGGCGTCGAAACGGACACCGCGAGCCGCCAACGCGTCCAGGTGCGGGGTCTGGATCGTCGGATGACCGTAGCAACCAAGCGTGTCACGATTGTGCTGGTCGGAAAGGACAAACAGCAGATTGGCCGGTTCCATCGATTCCCACCAAGGGCTGGAGACGTGAACGAATCCGGAGTCTCTCACCCCCCCACGACCGACGCAAGTCCGCCGCTACAATCGTTACCATCGGTCGGATTCTCAATCGCTGGCAACCAATCATCTTGCATCGTTGCAGGGGCCACCTAGAATACAGCAGGCAGGTGGGGTTCCTTTCTTCGACCTGCCGCAGTCGGCCGTTCCGGCTGGTTCTCCGACGATTCCCACGACAACTCCCTACTCTGACACGGCTTACGTCCCGTCTCGGTGGAGCCTCTTCATCATGGCCAACAAGTATCTCAGCATCGAGGAAACCGTTGAAATCCTGGGGATTCCCCAAGAGGAGGTCAACCGCTTGCGAGGAAACGGTGAACTTCGAGGATTCGCCGATCGGGGGACCTGGAAGTTCCGGGCCGAGGACATCGAAGAGTTCGCTCGATCCCGGCAGGCCGACTCGTCTGTCGACGGTGGTTTGGGCGAAGTCGAATTGTCAGTGGACGAGGAGGATTTTGACTCGGCGGGAACCACGTCGCTGCTCGACGACGACGACGAGGTCACAGCCGATCAACCGACCCTGATTCAACAGCCGCTCGACGACGAGCCCCTGCTCGTCGATGACACATCCGACAGCGATGTTCGCCTGGTGATTGACCCCAGCCTCGAACTCGACGCTTCCGACGACGACGTGCAACTGGATGTTGGCGATGAGCCGATTCTTGCCGACATGAACGAATCTGATAGCGATGTCCGCCTGGTCGCAGACACCGCCGAGGATGACTCGCCGCTCCCGGATCTGGACCTCGACCTCGACCTCGACGACGACGAACCGATCCTGATCGTCGAGGATGATGACGCACCGATGCTGGTCGAGGA
>DLVV01000433.1:0-3384 GCA_003445035.1 Planctomycetaceae bacterium
TGGATCCGGAGGTGGTCCTCCTCGTTGATCATCAGGCTGACATGCTCCTCGTCGCTGATTGCCACGCCGCGGGACCCGTGGCTGTCGGCGTGTTCGCGGCTGATCAGTTGCCGTTCCACCAGGAACTGTCGGTCGATTTGTTCGAGTTCAGCGACATCGAGGTAGTTGAAGCGGGGCGAGGTGGGCAGGTCCATCACCTGGCTCTTCAGCAGCGTCGCGATTTCGTCTCTGAGATCGTCATCGGCCCGGCTGATGAAGGGAAACCGTGCCAGGTTTCGTGCCAACCGGATGCGACTGGAAACGACGATATCGGCGTCGGGGCCAGTGCCCCTGAGCCACGAGCCGCTGATGTGGGTCAGGCTGTCGAGGTCCACGACAAGGATCCAGTGTGTGGCCCGGTTCGATTCGGGCGGGAGAGGGGAAGGGGCGAGGGTCAATCGGTCGTTTCGTTGTCGGTGAGTCCAAGTTCGGTTTCGAGCGAGACAATCGAGTCTCGTAGTTGTGCGGCCGACTCGTACTCCTCGGCTGCCACCGCCTGCTGCAGTTCCTTGCGGAGACGGATCAGTTCGTATTGGCGTTGACTGGAATCGGCTGCCCGTGTCGGCAGCTTGCCGCAATGCTGTGTTTCGCCGTGGATGTTTTCCAAAAGCGGAAGCAGTTCGTTCTCGAATTCGGTGTAATCGTGTGGACAACCGAGTCGACCCTGGCTGCGAAACTCGCGGAAACTGATGCCGCAGTTGGGGCAGGCGGTCTGGTCGAGTTCCTCGAGCGTCTGGTCACCGGAGAGCTCGATGGCAATCTCCGGCGAGGAGTCCGGCGTTTCGGGGTCTTCGGGGTCTTCGGGGTCTTCCGAGAAGTCGAGATACTCCTGGTAACACGTTTCGCAAAGATGCAGTTCGTGCACCCCACCCTCGCGCATCTCGGTGATGTGCAGCGTGGCCGGCTTCGAGCAACGGCGGCATTTCTTCATTCGACCGATGGCCGGGCGATTGGCGGTGGGAAAACCCATCAACAGGGCTGCGCGCCGCTCATTCTAGCCCTGCCCCTTGCCCCGTCAAGCGACGTGTTGCCGAAGGGTCCAGCCGCTAGTATGGGGATTCGCCCCGACCGCTTCGACCGATCGGCATTCGATGGCCCACCTCCCCGATTTTGACACCTTTTCTCGACTGGCCGATCGTCCCGGTTCGGCCCGGCTGGTGCCGGTCTATCGGCAACTGGTCAGCGACACGCTGACGCCGGTGAGTGCCTTTTGTCGGATCGGATCCGGCGACAGCGCGTTTTTGTTCGAGAGCGTGGTTGGTGGTGAGCGGGTGGGGCGGTTCAGTTTCGTGGGGGCGGATCCGTTCCTGAGAATCGAGGCCCACGGGACGAAGGTGACCGTGACCGCCGAAGGAGACGATCCGACGGGACAGCCTCCCGAAAACGCCACCGGCGAGATCCGCGAGGTCCAGGATCCGCTGGCCGAACTCGAGATCCTGCTGGCCCGTTACCAGGCGATGGCGGTTTCCGGATTGCCCCGTTTTTGTGGTGGAGCCGTGGGGTACGCCGGCTACGACGTGATTCGTTACAGCGAGCAACTGCCCAACCCGCCCGAGGACGACCGCGGCCTTCCCGATATGGCGTTTGCCTTCTACGAGCGGATGATCATCTTCGATCACATCAACAAAACCGTACTGGTCGTGGCCCACGCGAGAGGGGATGCCGAGGATCTCGAGGCCGAGTACCGTGGGGCGTGCCAGCGGGTTGATGAGTTGTGTGATCGCCTGGGCGTGGCCGGCGACGAACTGCAAATGGCCGACTTTGACCCCGAACAAGCCGGTCACCGCGAGACGGTCTCCAACTTCTCGCAGGACGGCTTCGAATCGGCTGTCGAATCGTGCAAGAACTACATCCGGGCCGGTGACATTTTCCAGGTCGTCATCAGTCAACGACTCAGTCTCGAGACCTCCGCACGGCCTCTGGACGTCTACCGGGCGCTGCGGGTGGTCAATCCCAGCCCCTTCATGTTTTTGCTCCGTTCGCCCGGCGTCGACCTGGTGGGGAGCTCGCCCGAGATCATGGTGCGGGTCGAAGACGATGAGGTCACGATTCGGCCTCTGGCCGGAACTCGAGTGCGAGGAGCGACCGAGGACGAGGATCGGGAACTGGCCGAGGAACTGTTGGCCGACCCCAAGGAACGGGCCGAACATGTGATGCTGGTGGATCTGGCACGCAACGACGTGGGCCGGGTCGCCCGGTTCGGTTCGGTGGAACTCTCCGACGTGATGGTTGTCGAACGTTACAGCCACGTGATGCACATCACCTCCAACGTCCGTGGTCGCCTCACTGACGGCCATACGGCGCTCGATGCCCTGCGAGCGGGACTCCCTGCCGGGACGGTCTCGGGAGCGCCCAAGGTGCGGGCGATGGAGATCATCGACGAACTCGAGCCTCACCGTCGGGGGCCCTACGCGGGGGCGGTCGGATACGTCGATTTCACCGGCAACATGGACACCTGCATCGCCCTGAGGACCGTGGTGATGCTGGATCAGACCGCCCACGTGCAAGCCGGTGCCGGGATCGTCGCCGACAGCGTGCCCGAGACCGAGTTCCAGGAAACACTCAACAAGGCTCGCGGACTGTTGGCCGCGATTGACCTGGCTGAGACGCAACTCTCCAGCGACCGGTCTTCCCCGGACAACGTCTCGACGAATTGAGAAACGGTCGGCGATGTGGTAGTTTGCCGCGGAACGAGCTCACCGATGACAGTATTTCAGCAGATCATTGACGGCGAGATTTCTGCCGACATCGTTTACGAGGATGACCGCTGTCTGGCGTTTCGGGACATCAGTCCGCAGGCCCCCGTGCACGTGCTGGTGATTCCTCGCAAGCCAATCGTCTCGCTGGCCGAGTTGGAGGATGAGGATGAGGCGTTGATGGGACACCTGATGATGGTGGCCCGTCGCGTTGCCCTGGACCTGGGGCTGGAAAACGGTTTTCGGACCGTCATCAACAGCGGCGCCGACGGGGGGCAGAGCGTCGACCACCTGCACGTGCATGTCCTGGGAGGACGCGGGCTGGCGTGGCCACCGGGTTGAAACCACGCACCCAATTCAAACACGGTCAATTCACTCACCGACAGAACATCCCGAGGAATTTCAAGATGCCCATCCGCAGATTTGCCGCAGCCACGCTGGCCCTGCTTGTTGTCGGATCCCTGCTGCTGGCCCGGACAAACAACCAGGTGCGGTCGGCCGCGGCGATGACCACCGCCTGCCAGGCCTTCCTGAAGACGCTCGACGAGAAGCAGGCCAAGCAGTGCCGGTTCGCTTTCGGCGACAAGGAACGGCTCAACTGGCACTTCATCCCCCGTCCGCGGAAGGGGCTGCCGGTGAAGGACCTCGA
>DLVV01000433.1:3772-8769 GCA_003445035.1 Planctomycetaceae bacterium
GTGATGAGTCTCGAGGAAGTGCTCTATCTGCTGGAGGGCGGCGACCGCGAGACGCGTCGTGACCGCCGGGACCCCCGCAAGTACTACATCAGCATTTTTGGCAAGCCGGCGGCGACGGGCAGCTGGGGTTGGCGTTTCGAGGGTCACCACATCTCGTTGAACTACACCTTCGTGGACGGCAAGTTGGCATCGACCACGCCCGAGTTCTTCGGGGCCAATCCGGGGACGATCAACGCCGGACCGGGTCGCCAGATCCGGGTCCTGGGTCCCGAGGAAGATCTCGCCCGCTCGATCCTCACCGGGTGCACTCCGGCCCAGGAGAAGATCGCCTGGCGGTCGAAGAAAGCTCCCGATGATCTGCGTGGCGGCGGCGTCGCTCAGCCGGAAACCACCGCGCCGGTCGGGTTGCCGGTTTCGAAGATGGGGGCCGCACAGAAAAAACTGATGCAGACACTGCTGACCGAGTACCTCAAGAACATGCCCGCCGATGTCGAGAAGCTGCGACGCGCCGAGATCAACAAGGCGGGGATCGAGAACATTTACTTTGCCTGGTGGGGGAGTCAGAAGCGGGACGAGCGGCACTACTACCGTGTTCAGGGACCGACTTTTCTGGTCGAGTACAACAACACGCAGAACAGTGCCAACCACGTCCACTCGATCTGGCGGAACCTCGCCGGAGACTTCAACATTCCGGTGGCCGAGGGGAAGTGATCTTCCGGCGCGTCCGCACGGAAAGTCAGAAACGGGAACAGGAGCGGTTCGATGAGCCAGGCGGTGTCGCAGCAGATCGAGAGTCGGTTTCGTGAGTCCTTCGGGAATTCGGCGGCGTTGTACGAGCGGGCCGTCGGCCTGTTTCCCAGCGGTGTCACTCATGACAGCCGTTACCTGAAGCCGTTTCCGATCTACGTCGATCACGCCGCAGGGTCTCGCAAGACCGATCGTGACGGCAACGAGTTGATCGACTACTGGATGGGGCACGGGGCGTTGCTGCTGGGGCATTCCCATCCGGCCGTCGTTGAGGCCGTCCGAGGCCAGATTGGTCGGTCGACTCATCCCGGCGCCTGCCATGAACTCGAACTGGAGTGGGGCGAGCGGGTTCAGCGGATGGTGCCTTCGGCCGAGCGGATCCGGTTCACCAACAGCGGGACCGAAGCGACGTTGATGGCGGTGCGAGTGGCTCGGATCGTCACCGGACGGACCAAGGTGCTGAAGTTCGCCGGGCATTTCCACGGCTGGCACGATCAACTGATACCGGCCGCTTCACCGCCTCACGATGACGACTCGGGCTACGGCTTGCCGGGAATCACCGAAGGGGTCTTCGGCGATCTGATTATCGTTCCTCCCAATGATCTCGAGGCCGCGGCCGCGGCGATCCAGGAACACCAGCCGGCATGTGTGATCCACGAGGGCAACGGCAGTCGCTGGGGAGTGGTGCCGGTCCGTGCCGAGTTCCTGCAGGGATTGCGACAGGTCACGGCCGAGTCCGATACGATCCTGATCCTCGACGAGGTGATCACCGGGTTCCGGGTTCACCAGGGGGGCTTCCAGTCGTTCTGCGATATCGTCCCGGACATGACCACGATGGCCAAGGTGCTGGCCGGCGGCCTGCCGGGCGGTTGCCTGGCGGGACGAGCGGATTTGCTCGACGCGCTGGCGTTCGGCAACTCGCTGGGGAAAAAGATGAAGCACCCCGGCACGTTCAACGCCAACCCGTTGTCGGCTGCCGCGGGTTGTGCGGCCCTGGACGTGGTGGCCACCGGTGAGCCATCGCGAGTGGCCAATCAGCAGGCGGCGAAATTGCGACAGGGACTCAACGGGTTGTTTGCAGAGAAAGCGGTGCCGTGGGTGGCCTACGGGGACTTCTCGGCGATCAAGCTCATCCCGGGCTATGACGGTCCCGCTCCCGACGGTGACGACTGGGTTCCCTACGGGGGGGATTATCGGCGTCTGGACGTGAAGTTCGATGACGCACTCGGCCACGCTTTCCGGTGTGCCTTGTTGCTGGGTGGTGTCGACTGGATGGGCTGGGCCGGATCGACCTCCTCGGCCCACTCCGACGAGGACATCGAAGCGACCCTGGCGGGATTCGCCGTTGCGATTGACCTGTTGGCCGCTGACGGCCTGATTCCGCAAGCATGACCGACGCGGCGGATCGGGGGGCTGAGGTCTCGGAGAATCCGCTGCTGTCGGGGCCGTTGCGACGGACCGTGCTGCTGCTGGCCTGGCCGGTGCTGTGCGAGCAGGTGCTGGGGTTCCTGGTCGGGCTCTACGACACCTGGCTGAGCGGGCGAATTGAGGGAATCAGCGAAGTGGCAACCAGCGCGGTGGGGCTGGCTGCCTACGTGGGCTGGCTGGCCTCGATGCTCTTCGGATTGGTCGCCACGGGCACCACGGCTTTGGTGGCCCGCCACCGGGGGGCCGGTGAGGTGGTCGAGGCCAACCGCATCATGAACCGGTCCCTGGCCCTGGCTGGGGTCGCCGGGGGAGTGGTCTACGCGTTGATTTACACGATGTCGCCGTGGATGGCGAGAATGCTGGAGATGGTCGGCGAGGATGGTCGGATCGTGGTGCATTACCTCAGGGTGGATGGGGTGGGCCACGTGGCCACCGGTGTCACGTTGGCCGCTGCCGCGGCCCTGAGGGGCAGCGGCAATATGCGGACTCCGATGGTCGTTCTCGGGCTGGTCAGCCTGCTCAACGTGATTGTCTCGACCGTACTGGTCTTCGGCGTCGGGGCCGGAGAGTCGTGGGGGGTTGCGGCGTGGGGGATCGACGGAATCGTGGCCGGGACCCTCGTGGCGAGGTTCAGCGGGGGGGTGCTGATCGTGGTCGTGCTGATTCGGGGGACCACCGGTCTGAAACTCGAGCTGAGCCAACTTCGAGTGGGCGGAAAATCGGCGCGACGGATCCTGAGGATCGGTGGGCCGGCCGCCGTGGACGGAGCCATCACGTGGGCCGGCCAGTTCCTGTTTCTGATGATCATCGCGAGGCTGGACGATGCCGGCCGGGGCAGTGCGGTGTTCGCGGCGCACATCGTGGGGGTGCGGATCGAGGGGATCACCTACCTGCCGGCGGTGGCCTGGGGGGCCGCCGCGGCGACGCTGATTGGACAGTCACTGGGAGCCGGGCAGACCGGGCGGGCGGTCGCAGCCGGACACGAAACCGCTCGGCAATGCGGGCTGCTGGCGGTGGGGATCGGCCTGGTCTTCCTGCTGACGGCTCCCCTGCTGTTTGGACTGATGCACACCTCCGAAGACGTGGTGCGAGTTGGCACGCTGCCGTTTCGGGTCAACGCGATGTTCCAACTCCCGCTGGCCCTGTCGATCGTTTACACCGCGGCACTACGAGGGGCCGGGGATACGAAATTTCCCCTGGTGGCTCACGTTGCAGGCATCTTCGGGGTCAGGCTGCCACTGGCCTGGTGGGCAGGGATGGAGATGGGAGGCGGGTTACTGTGGGCGTGGATCGCGATGAGCGGGGACGTGACGGTACGAACGGTCTTGTTGATGTGGCGGTACCGGCGAGGGGCCTGGGTGCAGACGGAGGTGTAGGTGGTGTCTTGACGCTGGCGGTGACGCAGGGATAATCGGGCAAGACGGATGTCCGACTCGGGCGGCCCACGGCGAGGCCCGAGAGGCTATCTCCAACTGTGGTGAGGCCGTGTGAACCGGGTCAGATCTTAACCGAAGCAGCCCTAAGCATTTTGGCTCTCAGGTGCACGCGGAGATAGCCTTTCGTGCCTCTCTGTTCGGCCCGTCCTTGTTCACAGCCACCACCAGATCCCTCCGCTCCCGCAGCAGGATGCACCGGGCCGCATGGACCAGCAGTCGACTCACTACACGGTTTTGGCTCGTCGATTCCGGCCTCAGACTTTCGAGGAGGTGATCGGCCAGGAACACGTTGCCGGTGGATTGCGGAATGCGATCGACACCGGTCGGGTCGCCCACGCCTATCTCTTCACCGGTGCACGCGGCGTCGGCAAGACGTCGATGGCCAGGATTCTTGCCAAGACGCTCAACTGCTCCAGTTCCGATGGCGGCCAGCCCTGTCACCAGTGCGAAGTCTGTACCAGCATTGCCGCCGGTCAGGATGTCGACGTGCTGGAAATCGATGGCGCCTCGAACCGTCGTATCGACGACATCCGGGATCTCCGCCGCAACGTCGGGATCAAGTCGATGCGGTCGCAGTACAAGATCTACATCATCGACGAGGTGCACCAGTTGACCTCCGAAGCCTTCAACGCATTGTTGAAGACGCTCGAAGAACCCCCCGAGAACGTCAAGTTCATTTTTTGTACCACGGAACCGACGGCTCTGCCCGACACGATCGTGTCGAGATGCCAGCGATTTGACTTTGGCCTGATCGGAAACGATCAGATCGCTGCTCGCCTGTCTTCCATCGCGGTGACCGAGGGGATGGAGGTCAGTGACGAGGCGGTGGAACTGGTGGCCCGCAGAGCCGGAGGGTCGATGCGAGACAGCCAGTCGCTGTTCGACCAGTTGCTGGCCTTCGGCAAGGAGCGGATCGACGTCGGAGATGTTCACCGGCTGCTGGGTACCGCGCCCGATGAGATGTTGCTGGCCATCGTCGAACCGCTTGTGGGTGGCCAGCCCGCTCGGGCGATCGGAGCCTTTGAGACGGCTCTGGCCTCGGGGTCCCAACAGGAGGAACTGCTGGGCCAGTTGATCGAGTGCTGTCGTGACCTGATGGTCCAGGCCGCCGGGGCCGACGATGTGACCGTCCGCAGTGTCGGGCCGACCGCCGGCAAGCGGCTGTCGGAACTGGCTGGCGACTGGGGTGTCGAGACGGCGATTGCGGCCATGCAGGTGCTGGCGGAAACTGTCAGTCGAGCCCGTTGGACTCGGCAGTCCCGGGCCCTGGCAGACCTGGCCCTGGTCAGAATCGCCACGCTCGAACGGCTTGCCGGTGTTGTCGGCTTGCTGCAGCAACTTGCCGACGGGACCGCTCCCGCTGCTCCTGCTCCTGCTCCTGCTGTT
>DLVV01000094.1:0-7891 GCA_003445035.1 Planctomycetaceae bacterium
CCGGCTGCCAAGCCCGCTGCCAAGAAGGGTGGAGACAAGAAACCTGCCGCCAAGCCCGCCGCCAAGAAGGGTGGCGACAAGAAGAAGAAGTAGGGTTCACGCCCTCTTCAGTCGCGTTTCTTCGGGCTCATTCAGTCCGCACACCGCGTTTCCGGTCCTCGGATCGGGAACGCGGTTTTTTTATTTTGCCTGGGCTTTTTGTCTGGTCGCTCCTCGCGCCACGTCAATCCGCCACGCCGACAGGGCCGCCTGCAGTGCCTTCACGCGTTCCGGCTCCGACGCAGCCAAGTTGGTCCGCTCGCCCAAGTCGCCCTTGAGGTTGTACAACCCGACACCTTCAGCGGGCAGGTGACCGACCACCAGTTTCCAATCGCCACGCCGTACGGCAGCCCGCTGGCCGAAGGCCCAGAACAATGTCCGGCGACCTGGTTTCCTGACGTTCATCTCGTTACCAGTCAACACGTTGACCAGGCTCACCCCATCCAGCCGATGCCCATCGGGAAGTCGCCCTCCAGCCAACTCGATCAGCGTCGGCATGACATCGAGCGTGGTCACCAGGGTCGATGTCTTCCGCCCCGGGGAAATCGTTCCGGGCCACCACGCGATTGCCGGGACCCGGTGACCGCCTTCCCAGACACTCCCCTTGAACCCGCGCAACGGACCGTTGCGGCCATTCCGATTGGCCCCGTTGTCAGAAAAGAACAACACCAGCGTCCGGTCGGCGATTCCGGCGTCCTTGAGTGCAGTAGCAATCGCCCCGACTCCACGGTCCATCTCGGTCATCATCCGGCCGTAAGTCGCCTTGATGTCTTTCCGGGACATTTTCTTGGGCTTGGTCCGCCCCGGTCCCCGGACCGGCCTGTCTTTGGGTCCCTGGTAAGGCGAATGCGGGCATTCGTGAGCGACATAGAGACAGAATGGCTTCTTCCCGCTGCGATCTGCGTGTTGCTTGATGAAACGGACCGCGTGCCGCGTGATCAGATGCGTCGAGTATCCCGGCTCGGGGACCAGCCGATCCCCATCCCACCAATCGGCGATTCCCATGCGATCGAAGTGTGAGATGTAGTCGACGTTGCCGCTGACGTAACCGCGAAATCGTTCGAACCCGTGGTGAATCGGGTTGAACCGCTTCTGGTATCCCAGGTGCCATTTCCCGAAAACTGCTGTCCGATAACCCTCGGCTCGCAGCAATTCGGCAAAAGTCACCTCCAGGGGCATCAACCCATGGTGCCGATTCACCTTCGGATCCGCATTGATCACCCCCGGAATTCCTGCCCGTTGCTGATACCGTCCCGTCAAAAGTCCTGCCCGGGTCGGACTGCAAACACTGCCACTGGAATGAAAATCGGTGAACCGCAGCCCTTCGGCAGCCAGTCGATCCAGGTGAGGTGTCTGGAACGCCGTGTTGCCGTAACAACTGGCATCCCCGTAACCCATGTCGTCGGCCATGACAACAACCAGGTTCGGCCGTTTCGGCAACCCGGCACCCGCGAGGCCCGGACAGGCACAAAGGACCAGAGCAGCCAGAACCACTCGGCGATCACTCATCACGTTGTTTTTTCTTGGCGGTTTTTTTGCGGGCTGGCCGGCGACGGACTTTCCACAGCGGTGATGGTCGATGTGCGTCCTTGATGGCCGCTCGGGCACGGGCCACAACGTCGGGGTGATCCGCGGCCACGTTCGTCTTTTCGCCCAGGTCCTTCCCCAGGTGATACAACTCGACTTTTGTCCCGTGAAACGGTTTGACCACCGCCTTCCAGTCTCCCATCCGTACCGCCCGGGCACTCCGACCTTCGTAGAACTCCCAGTACAGGTATTCGTGGCGCTTTTGTCGCCGGCCGTTTCCCACGAGCGTGTCGACAAAACTCACACCATCAGTGGCCCGAGGCCCCTTGGCACCGGCCAGGTCCGCCAGGGTGGGAAGAACGTCGGCAAAAGATCCAATGAAGTCCGCCGTGCTGCCGGCACGGATCTTTTCCGGCCAGCGAACCAGCAGCGGCACGCGAATTCCGCCCTCGTACAGGTCCCGTTTGATTCCACGCAACGGCCCATTCGAGTTGAAGAAATCGGGGTTGTTGCCCCCTTCCCGGTGTGGACCGTTGTCGGAAGTGAAGAAGACGACCGTCTTCTTGTCGATCCCGTGCTTCTTCAGCCGTGCAAACAGGCGGCCCAGGTCGGCATCCATGCGGCTGATCATCGCCGCGGTGCCTTTCTGCGGGGCCGGCCAGTCCTCATTCGCATACGCCCCCAGGTCGGGAACTTCCATCCCCTTCTTCCTCGCCTCGTTGTTGGCATGAGGAATCGTCAGGGCCAGGTAAAGAAAAAAGGGCCGGTCGTGGACTTTGTCGAGCCAGGTCATCGTCTCGGCCATGATCAGGTCATGGCTGTATTCCACCTGGCGAGTCGCAACCCCCTGGCCAAATCGTCCCTCCATCGGCACGACGTTCTTCAGCAGGACCCGCTTCTCGTTCCGCACCAGGAAGCTGGGATAGTAATTGTGTGCGTGGTGCTGATCGAGATAACCAAAAAACGAGTCAAACCCCTGTCGAGTCGGTAAACCGCTGGATTTCTCGTGTCCCAGTCCCCACTTGCCCATCAAGCCACACGTGTAACCCGTAGTTTTCAGCACCTCGGCAACGGTCACGTCACCAGGCCGCAGATTGATCTTGCCGTTGCCCCGAATGAAGCAGTGCCCGGTATGCAGGCCTGTCATCAGCACACAGCGAGACGGTGCACAGACGGTCGACCCGGCATAAAACTGGGTGAATTTCATTCCCTCGGCAGCCATGCGATCCAGGTGTGGCGTCCGGATTCGCTTCTGGCCGTAACAGCCGAGGTCTCCGTAACCGAGATCGTCGGCCATGATGAAAATGATGTTGGGGTGGTCCTGATCGCCTGAAGCGGGAACGGAGAGCCCCAGGACGAGTAAGACAACTCCCGTCCAGTTCGTTGCGCTGTTCATGGTGCACTCCGCAGTTTTTTCTGCTCGAAGACAAAAAAAAAGGCCGCCCCATCATTGTGACAGGGCGGCCTCAGTGTCAGAAACCCGGGGCTACTTCGCCACGGTGCTCTCTTCGAATCCCTCTTCATCGAGAGCAGCGATGGCCTTGTCGGCGTCGAAGGCGTCCGGGGACTCGACCTTGCAGACGGCCCGGCGGGCATCAAAGTTGATCTCAACGTCCTTGACACCAGGTTGGTCGGCGAGAGTCGCACGGACTCTCGGAGCACACCCGGTGGGTCAGGTCATGCCTGGAACGTTGAACACGACGGTTTGCAGGTTGGCTCCGACTGCGGCCGAAGATCCAGATTCCGGAGCTCCCGACGGCGCAGAACCACTGTCCGCACAGCCGACGACGAGCATCAGCCCCAGCAGGACACCAAGAAAACGTTTCATTCTGAGATTCCTCTCGAGCAACGAGAAAAACTGGTGCGGGTTTGTTACCACTACGAGGAATACTAGCAAATGTTCCGTACACGGCGACAGCCTGAACGTCGTCGATCGAGATAACGGATGATGGACTTTCCCGACGCCCGGTTCGACGGGACGCTGAGACCCTCGCAAGCCGAGGTGGTCAAGATTGCTGAAGAACAGCTGAACCGGAACGAACGGCGGCTGCACATCGTGGCTCCCCCCGGATCGGGCAAAACCGTGCTGGGGCTGTACCTGTGGGCCATCCACATCCGCTGTCCGGCCGTGGTGCTCTCACCCAACTCGGCCATCCAGATGCAGTGGGCCGCTCGCACCGACCTGTTCTCGACCAAGTCGGGACGTCCGCTGATCGATTTCACCAGCACCGACCCCAAATCCCCCTCGCTGCTCAACTCGCTGACCTACCAGTCGGTCACCCTGCCGCGACGAGGGGGCGACGATCTCCACCAGGGAGCCCTCGAAAACTGGATCGGGTACCTGATCGAAAACAACGAGGTCGCTTCGCCGGAGGAGGGCCGTCTCTGGATCGAGGACTTGCAGAAGAGAAATCCCGAGTACTACGCCACGCGGCTGGCCCGGAACAAGAAAGTCATCCGCGACAACCTCGCCATCCATGGGGAGTCGCTGCGAACGTTGCATCGGTCGGCTCTCGAAACACTGGGACTACTCAAAGAGGCCGGCGTCGGCCTGATCATTCTCGACGAGTGTCACCACCTGACCGGGCACTGGGGACGGGTTCTCTCCGACGCCAGCGAACTGCTCGACGGACCAACCATCCTTGGCCTCACCGCAACTCCGCCCGACTTTGGCGGCCACCGCCGGGAAGACTGCGAACGCTACCAGACCTTCTTCGGCCCGGTGGACTTTCAGGTCCCCGTTCCCGCCGTGGTCAAGGACGGTTTCCTGGCCCCCTACCAGGACCTGGTCTACTTCGTCAGGCCCACCGGTGACGAATTCAGCTACATGGCCAACGTCGACGATCGGCTCACCGAACTGGTCGAGGAACTGTGTGTCCAGCAACCACCCGACAAGGACAACATTCCCCGTGCGGCTCCCCTGCCGAAATGGCTGAGCGAAACACTCGGCAGCCTGCAGGCCGGTATCGTCAAACTCGATTCGTGGTTCGATTACGAGAAACGCGACCCCGATTTTGCCCTGGCCGCTCGCTTCTTCCTGCAGTCGATCGAACACCCCCTGCCTCACGGTGTCCCCGAGACCATCCTGCCCTTCGAGTGGGAGACCCCTCAGATTCCGACCGAGTTGCGTATCCTGATGCCGGTGCTCGGTCGGTACATCCGCAACGCCCTGCGACGCAGCGAATCGGCCGCCGATCGAGAACTGGCCGAGCAAGCCACCGATCGCCTGAGGATGTTCGGTGTCCAGGTCACCGAGACTTCGACACAGGTCTGTGCCTCTCCGGCCGGACGGATCATGGCCTACTCGAAGGCCAAGGCCCAGGCGGTGGTTCCGATCCTCAACGCCGAATTCCAGGTCTTGGGCGACTCGATCCGGGCTGTCGTAATTGCTGATTATGAAAAGACTTCGGCCGTCAACGAGGAAATCACCCACCTGCTCGATGAGGAATCCGGCGGGGCCATCCAGGCCTTCCGTCAACTGCTCACAGATCCCAACACCGACCTGCTTGACCCGATCCTGGTCACCGGATCAACCGTACTGATCGATGATGACCTGGCTCCGTATTTCCTGGAAGAGGCTCGCGCGTGGCTGATCCAGGAAAATGCGGATGTCGAACTGGAACTGACCGAACCGGAAGACGGCTTCATGGTGGTTCGTGGCCTGGGCAGCGAGTGGAGTCCACGGCTCTACATCCGGTTGATCACCGCGATGTTCCAGAAGGGAGTCACTCGCTGCCTGGTCGGCACCCGGGGATTGCTCGGTGAGGGCTGGGACGCCAACCGGATCAACGTGTTGATTGATCTCACCGCGGCCGCCACATCGATGACGGTCAACCAGCTCCGGGGACGTTCGATTCGACTGGACCCCAAGTGGCCCGAGAAGCTGGCCGACAACTGGGATGTGGTCTGCCTGGCTCCCGAACTTCGCAAGGGACTCGACGACTTCTTCCGGTTCGCCAAAAAGCACGATGCCACCTACGGTGTCTGCGAGGATGGGGCCATCGAAAAGGGGCCGGGCCACGTGCACGCACTTTTCACCGAACTGGAAGCTTCCGACATCGAAGACGCCGTCGGAACGATCAATGAGGAGATGATCTCCAGGACCTGGAAACGTACCGAAGCCCGCCAACTCTGGCGAATTGGTGAGCCATTCGATCCCGAACCGGTCACGGCTCTCGAATTCGATTTCTCGAAAAACACAAACGTGAGCGGGTTCCCACCGTTCCCGAAACACACGTTGGTCTGGTCTCCCGAATCGCTTTCCGAGGCCGTTGCCCGCGCCGTGCTGAGATCGTTGGTCGAGTTGCAGTTGATCCCGGTGTCGGGCAACGCGGAGATCTCGACCCACGCGCGGGCCGGTGGCTTCACCCGGTTGTTCCTCAAGGATGCTGACGAAGAGAGTTCCGAGATCTTCAGCACCGCCCTGGGCCAGGCACTCGGTCCACTGGACAAACCCCGGTACGTGATTCCGCGTTACGTCGACATCGCCAAGCACAACACGCTGTCTCGGCTCCTGCCCGAATTCGTCGGCAAGTTCTTCATCAAGTACGAACGGACCATGGCGATGCTGCACACGGTTCCGAGCATTCTTGCCGGTCACAAGGACAACGTGGCTGTCTTCGAAAAGCACTGGAACGACTATGTGAGCCCCGGCAAGGCCATGTACGCTCACCGCGACGACAGCCGCGAGTTGATCCAGCAAGCCACGCAGAATGCTCAGGTTTCGCGGACGGCAATTCGCAGCAAGGAGATTTTCCTGACCGGAGAATCCCCGCCACGATAAACCGGATCCGGATCTTCCTCGGCTCGCGGTCAAAAATCCGCGACATCGCCGGCAGCTTCCTCAGCCGATTGACCCCGCCCCAACCGCTTCCCCGGAGTATCTGATGGAGTTCTCTCATATCGGGCTGATCACCGACGAGCCACGGGACGGCGAGGTGTTTGTGGAGGCGACCCGGGTGTGGGTCACCGACTTCACCAAGCACCCTCATCGGGTCGAGTGGTTGAGATTCGAGCCGGACAGCCCCGTCACCGGCCCCGTCCGTGAGCAATCTCACGTCGCATTCCACGTCGATTCGCTCGAAGAGGCTTCCCGCGGACTCAACTGCCTGCTGGGGCCTTTCACGGCACTCCCCGGGGTCGAAGTCGGTTTCTACCTGACCGTCGACGGAGCCGTGGTCGAGTTGATGGAATACGAGGGCGATCCGTTCAACGCCGCGTGATC
Source organism: Planctomycetaceae bacterium (assembly GCA_003445035.1). GTDB lineage: Bacteria > Planctomycetota > Planctomycetia > Planctomycetales > Planctomycetaceae > UBA8437. The sequence goes on from DLVV01000094.1 coordinate 6,791, forward strand.
ACCCGTGTCGCTCTCTGAGTCGCCTGGCCGCCTCGACCTCGTGACACAACTTCGTGTAGACCTCGTCCAGGCTCACATCCGCAGCTGAACCCGGTGCAAATCCGCAGTCGGGGTTGAGCGTCACGCGAGATGGATCGAGATGCCCGAGTGCGGCTTCGACACGTTCGACAATCTCATCGGTCGAATCCACTCGCCCCGGCTGACATCCGACACATCCCAGCCCGATCTCAAAATCCTCACGGAGTTCTCCGAACACCGCCATATCGCCGGCCTGTGGTGCGGTGAATTCCATCGTGAGATGGTGAACTTTCAGACGATTGAGAGCTCCCAGGATCGGGCCGTAACCGCCCTCGTGAGCATGTTCACCCCGGACACGGGCTCCTGCCCGGCGGCACAGGTGCACCGCCAGCCGCACTCCCTCGATCCCGTCGACCACCTGGTTGGTCATGTCGGCCGCAAAATCGGCCGCCCGATCCGGGTCGTCGTATCCGGCCCGCACCTCGGGATCGACAAACAGGCACAGGTGCGGATCGTCGATTTGAACAATCGACACTCCCTCGTCCCGCAACAGCTCCACCTCTCGTCTCAAAATCGGCACGCACGCTTCGACGAACGACTCCCGTGTCGGATACGCCGCCGCCGAGGCGACCGGATCCCACATCCGTTCTCCCAGCAGAGCCGGCGCGGGCAACGTCGACTTGATCGCACGATCGGTCAACGACTTGATCCGCGTGGCCTCGGCCGCGATGTGACCGGGCTGTTTGGGTTCCAGCGTCCCGGTGACCACTGTCCACGGCCGCCCGTCGTCGCTGGTGCTCAGTTCGAAGCCATCGGCCAACTCGGCAATCACCCCGATGTAGCTCTTTCGTCCCCACTCCCCGTCGGTGACCACGTCGAGACCGGCGGCCTCCTGCAGGGCAACCACCGAGCGAATCGCCGAGTCCATCCATTGAACCCGGTCAGAGTCTTCGATGTTCTCATCGTCGTTGATCAGGCGACGGACCCAGGCCGGCCGGGGCATCGAACCGACCACCGACGTCGGAAACAGTGGCAGAGCAGTCATCAGGCAATTCCCCCGTTTTCCCAGCACCCCCGGGCATA
>DLVV01000094.1:8213-11098 GCA_003445035.1 Planctomycetaceae bacterium
TCGAAGTCCTGCTGAGTGTCGATCTCGATGTACTCACCACCCGTGTCGGAGTGACGGAACTCGACACCTTCCTCGATCATCTCCTGCAGCAGGTGAATCAGGTAAGCCTTCTCGAACAACTTCGCCCCGCGGAACGGCTGTCCGGCATGCCCTTCACGGATCCGGTGGTACGCGCGACGCAGCACCTCGGCCCCGCTCTTACCAAACCGGGCCACCCCGGTGAACTCCCCGTAGGCCTCGGCTTCGGGGATCTCCCGGTCAATCCGGGTCACGACACCATCGGTCGCCGTGATCTTTTCGGCGTCATCGGTGGGATGCTCGGTCCGGCCCGCGTATCGCTCACGCCACCCCGTATCGACCGACACAACGATCTCGCCGGCGGTCGCGATCGCGCCCGAGACGAGATTGGCGGTGAACAGGCAGTCGGAATAACAACAGACAAACGGCTCGTCCATCAGGTCCTCGGCATAGAACAGCGAGGCGAGGATGTTGTTGTTGGGCCAATCGACGTTGTGCCGGAATTCGAACTCCGGGTAGGCCGCCTGCACCGCCTCGATCCGGTACCCACCGATGAAGGCGATCTGCTCGACCCCGGCACTGGTCAGGGCCTCGACCGTCCAGTCGAGGATCCGACGACCGCCGACCTCGGCAAAGCACTTGGGAGCATCGGCAGTGGTCGGCATCAACCGCTCACCCCGTCCGGCCCCGATGATTATCGCTCGAGTGGTCATCTACCGCTTCTCCACAAAAACCATCAACGCTGTCAACGTCGCCAACCCCAGTGACACCCTGGAAACAACGATCAGCCACCCCGAGAGGTCTTCCGAACCGAGAGGAACGATGAACAGGCCGATCAACCCGGCCAGGGCCAGCCCGGCGGCCGCCAACGGCAGGATTCTCTCGACACCACTCAATGCCACCAGCACCAACGCCAGGCCGATTCCGGCAGTCAGCCAGACCGGACCCCCGGCAAGCTGGAGCACCCCGGCGGCGGTCAGCAGCGAAACCATCGCAATCATCTTCGGCAACCACGACGGCAGCAATCCAACCTGCCGGGCCGTCGTGTTCCACAGCACTCCGGTCGTCAGTGCCGCGGCAAACGCCCAACTGGCCCAGATGTAGATCGTCACCTGCCACGAGTCCTCGGAACCGCTCGAGTAGATCCCGGTCACCACGTCACCGGTCGCAGCTCCCATGTAGCCTATGAAGTTGACGAACCCCGCGGCCGCCGCCGCGGTGCCCCGATGAGCCAGGTCCACCGGGGCCGTGCCCACCAGCAGGACCTGGGGACCGTAGATGCAGAACCCGATCACCACCAGTAACAGCACGGTCCCGGTCGTCGAGGTCCGAGAGACCGATTCGTAGAGCAGGGTGGCCAGGCCCAGGATCGTCAACAAGATCGCGATCACCGGAGCCCGACGACCCCCGAACAACCGGTCGGTGGCGATCCCGGCCAGGAACGACCCGGCCGCAGCTCCCACGGCGATCACGCAGTACTTCAGGCCGGCTTTCCCGATCGTCGTCTGCTGGACCTCCATCAGGTGCTTCAGCCCCCAGTCCAGAAAGCCGTAACGGCAAGCGTTGAGCAGGCCCAACGACAATCCCAACAGCCACAGCGTCGGATTGTAGAACGTCAGGTACAGGGTCTCTCGCACGCCGGGACGCTCGATCAACTCGTGGGAAGCGTCGTCGAGAGATTCGCGAATTCGTCCGCCTGCGGGCGACTCACGCAGAGTCAGGAGCATGACAACGCCCGAGATCCCCAGCAGCGCTGAAGGCACGAACATCGCTCCTCGCCAACCGAAGCGGTCGGCCGACTCGCTGGCAATCAGGTACGTCAGGCCGAGCGTGATCTGGTATCCCGTCCCGATCACTCCCAGTGCCCAGCCTCGCCGCGACAACGGGATCCAGTTGCCCACCACCCGCACACACGGTGTCCACCCCAACGACTGGCAGTAACCGTTGGCGGCCCAGACGAACAACAGGAAGTAGAATCCGGTCGAGAGCCCGAACGTGATGTTGAGCAATGCCGAACAGAACATGCCAATCGACAGCAGGATCCGGGGAGCCACCCGTTCGGACAATTGCCCGTTGACCAGTTGGCCCACGCCGTAGGCGATCTTCAACGAGGCCAGGATCCAGCCAACCTGCTCGGTGCTGAAACCCAGGCCCCCTCGATCGGTGGACTCACTGAGTCCGGGAACGGCCGCCGAGATGTTCGTGCGACAGAAATAGAAGGCACCGTAGACAAGCCAGATCACCCAGATCGTGCGATTCTCGCCGGAGCGAGCAGCACCCGAACTGGACAATGGAGGAGCGGGCGAGGTCATCTGCGGTCCTGGGAGACAGGTCAGGTCACAGGATGTCTCAATCGGGCGAGCGTTGCAATCACCGGGTCGAGAAGAGCTGCTCGAGATCACCTCGAGCAACCTCGAGGATCCGTTCGGCCAGGTCGGCCCCCTCGACCGCATCGTAGTTCTCGAGCCCACCGACGATCCCGTTGAACCCCTCGCTCTCGACCCGCTCGATGAAAGCCGGCAGGTCCGAGGACAAGGCGATGGCATCGGACAGCGACATCTGGTTGGCCAGCAATTTGTCCCGGCGGGCCGGCCACCAGTCCGCATCAACCAGCGCCGGGTTGATCCACTCGATCAGTGCAGTCTCCACGCCGCCGGCGTGCTGGTCACCACGGTCACCCGAAAGCGCCACCAACGGGTCGTGCAGCCAGCGAAACGACCAGCGATCGATGCGGCTGGCCGCCAACCCGTCCTGGATCGCCGTGCGATGCACGATCGACCCGTGCACGTCGACCACGTAGGCCGCAGTCGGCTGCAACCAGTCGACGATCGCATCGGCGAATCCGGTCACGTAACGGGTCAGCAACG
>DLVV01000288.1:0-5822 GCA_003445035.1 Planctomycetaceae bacterium
CGGTCACGTAACGGGTCAGCAACGGTGCCGTGATATCGACACTCATCCCGAACGGCAGGCCCCAGGTCAGTTGGCCGTAGTCGACCGGCGGCGCGATCACCAACCCCTCCCACTCGTCAGCCAGCCGCTCGAGCACCGCGTAGCTCTGCAACGTGTCCGTCGCCAGGGGCAGGTGCGGACCGTGTTCCTCAACCGCCGTGTCGACGCTGAAAGCGACCACCCGCCCGATCGGTCCGCATGGCGGGTGTTGAACCGGAGACAGTTCGACCACTTCGAATGTGGCCTCCCCGGCACGACGCGTCCCGCTGTAGAACGGAAAACACTCCCCAATGCGATCGAGCAATTCGTTGCGCAGTGGACCATCAAGAGCCTCGTGGTACAGAGGTGGCAACACCAGGGGGGCCAAGCCCGCCAGGTCGTCGAACGGTGTGCCGAGTGAGCAGATCGGCAACACGATGCGATCGGTGCCGACACGATCCAGCAACGCGTTGAGCGAATATCCGGTCAGCCAACTGCCCGTGTTGATCGCAAACGGCCGCCAGGCCAGGGGATTGTCCATGGGGAGGAGGTCCGTACGGGTCGGTGGCGGAGGCTCAGTCACCTTGGTAACCGGTCGAGCGGCCCGGGTCGAGCGAAACGGGCCGTCAGACCATCTTGCGGTTTCTCACCGCGACTCTCAGACTGGCCGAACCGCCCGACGAAAAGACGCACCGGGTGGGATCAAGGAGGTCTTACGAGTGAGTTCACCGCTTGCGGGACTGGTCGAGCGGCTACGTCGGCTCGAGGACGTCTTTCCAGAGACGGCCCGCTTCGTTCGCTTCGGGACGGTCGGTGCCAGCGGGGTCCTGGTCGACTGCGGAGTCACCTACGCCACGTTCCTGGCCTGCGAGTCACCCGATGTTGCCTACCTGGTCGGCATCACCGTTGCCATGACCTGGAATTTCTTCTGGAACCGGCGAATCACCTTCGCCGACGCCGACTCCGGCCCGTTGTGGCGGCAGTACATCGGTTTTTGCGGCAGCTGTTCGCTGGGTGCGGTGGTCAGTTGGACGACGCGGGTGATCCTGGAGAAGCAGTTCGAGCTGTTTGCCGAACACATCGTGCTGGCGGTCCCGATCGGCGTCGTTGCCGGGATGATGTTCAATTACCTGTTGTGTCGTCGCTGGGTGTTTCGGACGGGTCCTGCGGACCATCGGGAGGCTCCGCTCGACGAAGCATCTGAACCGCACGAATCGAATACTCCACCCCGCTGAAAATGGTGACGGCCACAGCGACCCACAACGTGACATCGCGGATCCGGGTCAGTCCGTCGTATTCGGCGACGATCGCGTCATCCATCGACAGCAAGCAAAGCGGCACCGCGGCGCACTGCAGAACCATCTTGAGCTTGCCTGAAAGCGCCGCCGAGAAGTCCCGACCGGCCTGCTCGAGAAATCCTCTCAGGCTGGTCACGAACATCTCGCGGGCCAACACCACCACCACGATCCAGGCGGTGACCCCCGACTTCGACGCCGAGCCACCGACCGAGAGCAGGAAAACGAACGTCCCGCAGATGATGATCTTGTCGGCGAACGGATCGAGAATCCGGCCGAGCGGTGTGACGAGCCCGTACCGACGAGCGATGTAGCCGTCGAGAAAATCGGTGGCCGCGGCCACCAGGAACAGCACCGTCGCCGTCTTCCACCAGCCGTCGGCCTCGATCAAAACGAACAGCACGACAGCCATCAGCAGGCGGCTAATGGTGATCAGGTTGGGAGTGTTCAGCCAGTGTGCTGGCCGGGCCGACTCGTCCGACACGTCTCTTCGCCTCTGTCCCGGTCGGAATTGGATCCGATCGCTGCACGGTTCACTCAGGTGCCGCACCGGCCAGATCGTACCCCTGCCGTGACAGGATCTCAACGGGGACCATCTGTCCAACCGCCAAATCTCTCCCCTCGACCTCGACCACCCCGTCAATCTCGGGAGCATCGGCAAACGATCTGCCGATCCAGACGCCGGGCTCATCGGAGGCCTGATCAAGCAGCACGTCGAGTTCGTAACCGACCAGGGAGTCTCCGAACGAGAAGGCGTGACGCTGCTGGATCGCCATCAACTCGTCCTGCCGGGCCACCTTGACGTCCTCGGGCAGGTGCCCGTCCAGCCGTTGGGCCGGCGTATCGGGTTCGAGCGAATACGTGAAAACGCCCATCCGCTGAAAATGGCCCTCATCGACGAAGTCCCGCAGTTCCTCAAACTGTCCGTCGGTCTCGCCGGGGAACCCGGTGATGAACGTCGTGCGGAGCACGAGGTTGGGCACCCGCTCGCGCAACGTCTCCAGCAACCGCTCGGTCCCGCTGCGATCCACCCGTCGCTGCATCCGTTTCAGGACATCGCTGTTGATGTGCTGCAGGGGCAAGTCGAGGTAGGGCAGGATCTTTCCCGAATCGGCGATCACCTCCACCAGTTCGTCGGTGAAGTGAATCGGGTAGAGATACATCAGACGGATCCAGTCGAGCCCTTCGATCTGCTCGAGCCGCTTCAGCAACTCGACCAGACGAACCTCGCCGTAGAGATCCAGTCCGTAGTAGGTGGTGTCCTGGGCCACCAGCACCAGCTCGCGGACTCCGTCACCGACCAGTTCCTCGGCCTCACGCACGACCTCCTCGATCGGCTTCGTGACGTGTTTGCCTCGCATCTTGGGGATGGCACAGAAGGTGCAGGTCCGATCACATCCTTCGGAAATCTTCAAATAGGCGAAATGCTTCGGAGTGATCCTCAATCGCCCGCGATCTTCCTGTGCGGTGATCGGAGCCGGTCGGAACAGTTCCCGCTGTTCGCGAGCGTGTCCGACCAGGTGATCGGCCACCCGGTGAATCTCGTCTCGACCGAACACGCCCACCACGTGGTCGATCTCGGGCCGTTCCTCCAACAGGCTGCCACCGACACGTTCTGGCAGACAACCGGCCACGATCACTCCACCGGTCTGCCCGGCCCGTTTCAGATCGATCATCTCGTCGATCACCGACCGCGATTCCGCCCGCGCGCTCTCGATGAAGCCACAAGTGTTGACGATCACGAAATCGGCACCGGCCGGTTCGGGAACCAGCGTGTAACCATCCAGGGCCAATGTGCCCAACATCTTCTCGCTGTCGACGAGATTCTTGGGACAACCCAGGCTGACGAAGGCGTAGTTGCCCTTCGATTCACCGGTTTCCGCCGTCTCGCCAGTCGTCAATGATTCGGACATCTCTCTAGCCTCCACCCGCCGCGCGGGACACTTCCCACCCCAACGCCACGTAGAAACTCAACAACCCCACGCCAAGAGCAGCCGTGAGCTTGATCGGTGGTTTCAGACGAACAGCCTCCGCGTGTCCTCGAGGAACTTCGACGCTGCGATAGGCCGGCCACCACCACCGGAGGTGGTCAGCCCGTGGATTCCGGGAAAAACTCGCAGCGTCGCCCGGAACCCGGAATTCGATCCGAGACCTCCAGAAGTACACGACCGCACAAAAGGACGCCAGTGACGCGGGTACCAACACGAACCACGGCAACAACTCGTCTCCTCCCAGCAACACCGGGTCGATCCCCCGATCCGGCATCGACAGGGTGGCCTTGGTCAGCACGGACGCCCACCCATTGATCAGAAAGTGCAGCAGGATCGGAGCGAGAATCGAGCGGGTGGCCAGGTGAACAACGTGCAGCAATACGCCCAGGGGAAACACCGATATCGCATGAGCCGGGTTGATGTGGGCCATGGCAAACAGCAACGACGTCATGAAGATGCCGTGGACAACTCCACCGCGGGCCACCAGCCCGCGGCCGATCACGCCCCGAAAGACCAGTTCCTCGCCGACGGCTGGCAAAACCGCCAACACGAACACCATGCCCGGAAGCGACAGGCCCTCGGCCATGGTCGCCAGGACATTGACCTCCTGAATGGCCGGGACATTGGGCAGCCCCGGCAACGTTTCCAGCACCCCTCTCCAGGCACGGTTGGCAACCACGAACAACTGCCCACAGGCGACCGACACCGGCAGCACGATCACGGTGATGGCCAACAGGTGCCGGGGACAAATCCGTAGTCTCCCCAGGCGATTGCCGAGCCGGCCGAGTGGCCCGGCCGACCTGTCGAACGGTACCGCCAATCTCAGGCCGACAGCCAGGAGCACCACCAACACGAACAGCACCTGGTCGCCCCCCATCACGACCCCGATATGTTCGTTGATCATCTTCTGCAACCGCTCCGGATCCTGCACCAGCTGCTGGTCCCCGCTTATCCCAACCACCGCCGCGGCCACCAGCACCACCATGATCGCACTGGCGACCAGGTGCACGACGACCACTCCGATCAGCCAGGCAAAGGCCTCAATCGGCCCCGGACCGGGAATCACAACGGGATCCGGCTGCACCGGCCGATTCGGAACCGTCGCGGATTCGTCGTCATCTTCCAGCCACACCGTCTGTCCCGCTCCATCCACCCTGTCGTGTCCGAGGGGATCCGCAAGCGGATCCAGCGGAGGGTCCGGAGGGGGAGGGGAAGTCGACATCGCATCGTTCAGACGAGGAGAGTGACGGTGGAGCGGGTGGGATCCTGGCTCGGCTCCGGGTAGACTTCTTCCCGCCGGGTCACGCTCGACTATAACCACCCGGTGCAATTGCTGCGAAGGCTGCTCATGGCATCCCCTCCCCTGCCGGATTCGCCGCTCGACGCGGTTTACTGCGTCGGCTGCAATCTCAAGCTCACGCTCGCTTCGCTATGTCCTCGCTGCGGCGGCACGGTGATGTTCGGATCGTCTTCGGACGCCGTGGACCTGGAAGACGACATCCCGGACGAAACAGAGGCCCTGGTCGGAACCGTACTCGATCGCTACCACATCGAGTTGTTGCTGGGCACAGGCGGCATGGGCCGGGTTTTCCTGGCCCGCCACCGCGACTTGCTGAGACGGTGTGCGTTGAAGATTCTCAGGCCCAACCTCACCCGTCGTGACTCCGACTATATCGGCCGGTTCGTGGCCGAAGGGCGAGCGGCAGCGGCACTGGTGCACCCCAACGTGGTCACCACGCACGCCGTTGGCAACGCGGACGGATTCCACTTTCTCGAGATGGAATTCGTTGCCGGCCGCAGCCTTCAGCATCACGTGGCCAACGGCCCTCCGCCGTCGGTCTCCGAGGCCACCGAGCTGATCCTGGAGATCACCCGTGGGCTGGCCGCTGCACACCGTGCCGGAATCGTCCATCGCGATCTCAAACCCGACAACGTGATGCTGACCGAGCGTGGTGTCCCCAAGATCAGTGATTTTGGCCTCGCCAAGCTGATCCGCGACCAGGACGAGGCCCGGCTGTGTGGCACGCCGCACTACATGGCCCCCGAGCTCTTTCTCGGGCAGGGCGCCCACACCGGATCAGACGTCTACGCCCTGGGCGTCTGCTACTACCAGGTGCTCTGTGGCCGGCTTCCGTTCACCGGAACCGATCTCCGCAACCTGCATCATGAAATTGTGACCTCCGATCCGGCACCTGTCGCACACCCCTCGGAACGCGTGCCGCTGGAGGTCGTCTCTATCGTCCAGCACCTGCTGCACAAGTCACCCGAACATCGACCCGCGGACGCCGATGCCGTCATCCCGTTGCTGGAAACGGTGCTCGGAGCGATCCGCAACGTTGGCACGTTACTCGATGAAGCGATGACCGATGACAGTTCGCTCGCCGTCGAAGCCGTCGAAGACGACTCCCGATGGGTCCTCCAGGCGTCTCAGCCCAATGGACGCCGCCAACGGGTGTTTGTCGAGTTGTCCGATCCGGATTCCCTGGTGTTGATCTACAGCACCTGTTGTGAAGCCGTG
>DLVV01000288.1:6191-7576 GCA_003445035.1 Planctomycetaceae bacterium
AGCATCGCCATCCGCTCGATCGACGGCACACCACATTTCGTCGTCATCGACACCTATCCGCGGGCGACCGTCGACGCAGAGGAGCTACGACGAAGCGTGCACGAGGTGGCTCGACAGGCGGACCGGGTCGAACGGGAACTGACCGGGGCAGACATTCACTGAGCCGTCCACCGTCCAACACCCCTCACAACCGGACTCATTGCCACATTCGGCGTGCTCCGGTGTCGCCGACCGTCGCCAACGTCTTGACCATTCGAAAAAAACGAGACTATATTTGTGCAGGCACCGCGCCTCCCCCATCCAGTAGGTCCAGTAGGGATCCGACCGATGACCGGTCTCTCACTTCTCACTCCTGTCCGCTTTGCCCTGACCGTCCTGGCCGTCATTGCGCTCACGGCGAACCTCCCGGCCCAGCAAGCCCCGGCCAAGACATCGCCGGCGACCGCCAAGCCGCTCCGTGGATTCAAGATTCGCGTGTCCTCCCAGGCCTCAGGGGAAGAACTCAACCAGCAAACCGACCTCTGGGTGCTTGAGGTTCGCTTCAAGCCCCTGAGATTGATCAGCGTCAACCTGACCGATCCCAAGACCGGAAAGAAAACCAAGCAGTTGGTCTGGTACCTGGTCTACCGGGCCGTCAACCGGCCATTGCCATTCAAGGGGGATCCCAACGGAGTGAACCCCGAGAACGTGTTCGACCCATCTCCGGGTAAGCCGCTGTTCGCCCCGGAATTCACCCTGATCACCAACGACAACGACAGCCAGAAGATCTACTCCGACGACATTCTTCCCGAGGCGCAGGCGGCCATCGCCGCCCGCGAGCGGCTGCCGCAGCTGAAGAACTCGGTCCAGGTTGTCGGACCGGTTCCCAAGGCCACACCCGTCGACGCCAAGCAGGACAACGCCCCCATTTACGGCGTGGTGACCTGGAAGGGCATCGACGCCCGCACCGACTTCGTCACCATCTACATGTCGGGGTTCTCCAACGGATATCGCCATGTCCGCGGACCGGTTCCGTTCAACACGCTGTCCCAGGCACTGGCCCAGGGCCAGCTGCGGCGAACAACCGCCCTCTGGAATGGCGACACCACCCAGAACTGGACGAACATGCACGACCTGCTCGAAACGACCAAGACCAACCTGGTGAAAAGACAGGCCATCGAGGCAGCCAGCTGGTTTTTCGTGGTCAAGCCGAGTGCCAGCGGTCCTCCAGCCGGATCGATTCTCTGGCGGAAGACACTCGTCCAACGCTACTGGCGTCCGGGTGATGCCATCGACCAGGACGAGGCCGAGTTCTTCACGAAGGGACCCAACGACGAGGTGTTTGAACCGCGTTGGGTCTACCGTCCCGAGGCCGCACCCCTTCGGCCCCGGGCAGCAAAACCAGC
>DLVV01000288.1:7895-15194 GCA_003445035.1 Planctomycetaceae bacterium
GCAAAACCAGCGGCAACTCCCGCCTCCCGACCATCTCCCGCCGAAACTGCGGCTCGCGACCTGCTGGCCGACCTCATCGCCGGCCGTTTCACCAAGGCGGCGATGACCTTCTCACCGGACGTCCTGAAAGCTCTCCCGGCCGACAAGTTGAAAGCCCTCTGGCAAACCCTCCAGACCCAGGCCGGTGCGTACCAGTCCGTCGACAAGTCCGCCACGGTGAAAACCATCCAGGCCAATCTGGTCGTCGACCTGCTGTGCACCTTCGAGAAGACGCCGCTCATCCTGCGTATCTCTTTCAACAACAAGAAGCAGGTCGTCGGGCTCTTCTTCCTCCCTCCGCCGAAACCGAAACCGGCCACGCCGAAGGCCACCGGCGCGGACTCGCCAAAACCGACCTCCAACTGATAGAATAGGGCGATCGTGGCAGGACGTGCCGCGGTCGGTCGGTCCCGGTGACCGGTCGGGAATCCAGTCTTCCAGGCGACGGTCAGAGCGATGGCACACAAAAAGGGACAGGGATCGGTTCGCAACGGACGCGATTCGAATGCCCAGCGACGTGGGATCAAGAAGTTCGGCGGCGAGTCTGTCTACGCCGGCAACATCCTGGCTCGCCAGTGTGGAACCAAGTGGCACCCCGGTCAGAACGTGGGCATGGGGAACGACTACACGCTGTTCTCGCTGGTCGAGGGCACCGTGTTCTTCGACCGTGGCGGGCGACGGATCAACGTCGCGACGGCCGAGTAGTCACTCGGATCGCGGCTGACGGCCTTCGGCCTCGTCGCTTCCCAGTTGCACCGGGACCTCGATCCGACGGCCTCCCCGGACCACCGTCAGCACAACGCGGTCTCCCGGTTTGCGTTTTTCGACATGCTCGAGAACCGCTTCGAACGTTCGGACCGGCTGACCATCGATGGCAGTCACCAGGTCGGCCGCCGTGCGATCCATCCGTTGCAGCACCAGCGGCCCCCGGCGGATCCGGACAACGCGAGGTCCACGGAGGCCGGCCCGTTCGGCTGGTCCTCCGCGTTTCAGCCCCGCGATCATCAACCCCGTCTCGGTCTGGTACACCCGCGTGATCCCCAGGTCGGGTCGAATCACGCGACCGTGTTCAAGCAATTGCGGGACCACCCGGTTGATCAGGTTGGCAGGGATGGCGAAGCCGACTCCGGAACTCTGCCCCGTCTTGCTGAAGATCGCCACGCTCATGCCGATCACGTCCCCGCGGGAATTCAACAGTGGCCCCCCCGAACTCCCCGGGTTGATTGCGGCATCGGTCTGGATGATCGACTGCATCGTTCGCCCGCGCACCAGTTGCAGGCTGCGATTGAGACTCGAGACCACACCGGTGGTCAGGGTGCGTTCCAAACCGAAGGGGTTTCCAATCGCGAAGACACGGCGGCCGACCTTCAACTTCGTCGCGTCCCCGAGAACCACGGGCCACAGGACCTTGGCGGCGGCGGGAATCTTGATGACGGCCACGTCATTGATCGCATCGGCTCCGACGATCGTCGCGGTGTAGGTCTCGCCGTTGTAGAGCGTCACCAAAATGGCACGAGCATCCTCGATCACGTGAAAGTTGGTCACGATGTGTCCGGACTTGTCGACGACGAACCCCGAACCGTTTCCCTCGACCGGACCACTACCGAACAGGAAGAACCCCTCATCGCGGTAGCTCCGCGTCGTGATATGGACCACCGCCCGGTTGACCCGTTCGTAGACGGCCACGTTGACCAACTCGTCCGGGGTCAGCCTCTCGCCGTCGATCCCCGCAGGGCGAACCACACCCGGTGTCCGGTCAGCCACCTGGGCCTCACCAAGAGGAAGCAACCCGGGAAGGGGACCGCCGCCCGAAAGACACACGACCAAACCGCCAACCACGGCTGAACTGAAACAAGCCAGAAATCCACGCATGACCTCACACCTCGCCATCGAACACTCTCGTGACATTCGTCTTCGCGAATGTATAAGGTGTTGGCACGGCTCGCTCAAGACGTTCCCATCAACTGACTCGCCATCCGATGAAACGACTCGCCATTCTCACGGCCGGCGGCGACACGCCCGCACTGAATGCCACCCTGCACGGGGCGGTGACACGTGCGAACCAGCTGGGAATCGAGATCTTCGGCCTGGTCGACGGTTACTCCGGGCTGCTCGACGAACAACTGCCGCATATTCCTCTCAACCCGCTGTTGGCAACGATTCCCGAACTCGATCCCTGTCGCGGCGGTACGATCCTGGGTTCCTCGCGGACCTATCTCGACGGATCCGACCCCGCACTGGTCGATGAGGTGGCAGGGCGTCTGGACAAACTGGGCATCGACGGCCTGGTCGCCGTTGGCGGTGACGGCACGCTCAACGGAATGCAGCCACTGGCTGAACGGCTCCCCTGCGTGCTCGCCCCAAAGACGATCGACAACGACCTCGGGCTCAATTCGCCCGACGAACCAACCTCCTGGACCGAACCGCTCGGCGACAGTCCCCCGGCAGTGGGAAACGGAGACGAACCGCTCGACATCTCTCGGATGGTCAATTTCGCCACCCCCGGCTACGCGACCGCGGTATTCGTGGTCGTCCAGGCCATCCGCCGGATTCGTACGACGGCCGAGAGCCACCGGCGGATCGCGATCGTGGAGGTGATGGGACGTCAGTCGGGCTACATCGCCCTGGGTGGCAGCTACGGCCAGCCCGACCTGGTCGCGATCCCGGAAGTGCCCGTGGAATTCGATCGTTTTGCCGAGCGGGTCAGCGAGGTCTACCGACAACAGCAGCACGTGGTGGTCGTGATCGGTGAGGGGATCGTCGACGAGACGGGCCAGGGGCTGGGAGCGACCTCCCCGAGTGTCGATCCGGCCGGAAACGTGATCTTCCGTGGTGCCGCCGAGGCACTCCGGCAACGACTGGCCGACACCCTGCCGGCCACGCTGTTCCGCGGCCACGCCACGCCCGCCGCGGCGATCTTCACGCGGAAAGTCGGGCACACCCAACGGGGCGGTCGACCCGTTCTGTTCGACCGCTTCCATGCCGCCCGGTTGGGAGGCCAGGCCGTCGACCTGATCCACCAGGATAGGCCCGATCATGTCGCCACGCTGCAATGGTCGTCATCTGACGGCTTCTCCGTCGACGGAATCCCCGCCAGCCAACTCAGGGACCGCTGGGGCGTGGTGCGTCCCCGCCTGGTTCATCACTCGTTCTTCGATGAGGAGAACTGGAGAATCTCCCCACGAGGCTGCGACTACCTGAGGGCGATTTTCACCGACGCCGTCGGATCTGGTGACGTCGAACACCTCCGGGGAGACCTCTTCGACACCGGACACCTGGCCACCACCTACCAGAGCGTCAACGTCCGTTTGGCCCAGCGGGTACGGCGGGTGACACCCCCGGAAACGGAGCATCCGGAAGCGGAGTCTTCTTCGCAGCCTTAGGCAGGTCGGTAGCCCGGGCAGCCGGTCGACGGTTCTGCGGACGAGCGACGTCCAGCCGCAATGCCTGTTTCAGCCACGTCGGACGGTCACCGGTGGCTGGTTCTCCAGCCAGCAACTCGATGTCGTCGACCCGGAACCGTTGCGATTCGGCCACCAGCAGCACGCGGGCGCCAAACCGGCGATCACCCAGCAGCACCTCTTCACGATCCTTGTCGGTGACGCGGATCCGTGACACCTTGGGGGCGAGGAAGCGGCCGACATGAGCAGCCCGGGCAGGCGGTCGGTCACCGACCTGGCTCCAGACCAACCGGTTGAATTCCGACGACGAGAACCGTGCAACGGCCGCCGTGTCGCCGGCGACAATGGCCTGCCGGAAGCCCAGCACCGGAACCAGGCGTTCGAACTGCTGCTTGAGCGAACCGGGAAGACCGGTGCTCGGCACGTAGATGTCATCGACGAGCAACGACCCGTTCTGTTCTCTGAGCACACACGTCAATGCCTGGCTCCCCTGCGAGACGGTGATCTCGGTGACCGCCCCCTGGAAAACGGTCCCCAACACGTCGGCCTCCGCGTCCGAGAAGGCCAACCCAAGAATCTCGGGCAACAGGACCGGTGTCACCTGTTTCCAGACACGATTGTTGAAATCGCTGGAGGAATTGTGTCGCAGGGCAGGCAGGTCGTTTTGACGGACGGCGGCCAGGAAGAGTCTCATGCGGGCGTGTGCGGTGAAGACCGCCGAAAGCCTGCGTTCCTGCTGCGTGCCGAAATCGACCATGGTGACCTCGGCAACCCGAAAGCCGCGAACCGACGTATCTTTCGGATCACTGGCCGGTTCGCGTTCCAGCGACAGGCGGACCAGCCCTTCGGATTGCTTGATCACGATGTCACTGAACGTCTTCTGCAAACGAACGTCCGTCGTGCCGTCGATAGCGGTCGACCCGGGCAATTGCACCTCGTTCAGGTCCGCTCGGGCCAGGCAGTTCTTGTAGAAGCTGGTCGAGGCATTCGCCTGGAGCGATTTGCGATCGGCACGGTTGAATGCGTCGAGGAAGCCGGCGGCGCGGGACACGACCGAGGCCAGTAGCCGGACGGACTCGGGCTGTCGGCTCGTCGAATTGGCCGAGAAGACAATGTCGTCAACCCGCCACCGTTTTGATTCCTGGATCAGTGCCAACACGGTCTCACCCTCGGGACCGTTGTACCGGACCTGCGCGGTGCCCTTGTCGAGACTGGCTCGCGGTCGACTGCTGAAGGTTCGTCCGTCACTGACCACCACGCGAGTGGCCAACTTCACCAGGTAACTGGCGGGGATCTCGGCAAGTTTCTTCGAGAACTCCTCGGAAGTGGAACCGAGCAGTTTCTTACGGTCCCCGCTTTGCCAGTCCCGTTGGAACTCGTGCACGCTCAGCAGCAGGTCCATCAGGTCGGTCGCCGATCGCGTGACCGTGGTTCCTCGTCGCGATTGTTTCAGCAACAGGTCGTCAACCAGCCACGCGCCCGACTCACCGTCTCGCGACAACTCGAAGGTCAGCTTTTTCTTTGCTGCGTTGGTCGACCCGATCTCGACCTTCACCCGACGTCGATCGGGCGCGATCTCCTCAACCTCGGCCACCTTGACCTTGCCCTCGGGCAATTCCAGCAGGCCCATCGCCTCGACCGCCGTCTTGTCACGCAACGCCTTCTGCTGGAACTCGGAAGTCGTCGCCTCGCGGAGCGCCGCGATGTCACGATCCTCGAACGCCCCGGTGAAACGATTCACCGAACGGGTTTCGACCAGGTGAGAACAGCCTCCGGCAGTGACCAGCACCACCGCCAACCACACCGTGTCTCGTCGAGTCATCCCTGTCGTCCTCGATCCCGCGCCCGCAACCGTCCGTCCCTGGTCGGCCACACCCGAACACCCGTGTGTGCGGATTTCCGGCCATCACCCGCACGATCACCTGATCGGGGGCAACGCCGTCCGCAGCCCGAGTGACCGGGCGGCCGCCTTATCCCGCATTCCGTCCGCCGGGTCAAGAGCGGTCAACGCCGCGAACTTCGTCCGCCCAACTGGCGAAAAGCCGCCGACGAGAGATCACGGACGCTGGCGGTGGCAGGGCGGGGCGGAGACCGTCGGGGAGGAGCCGCAGCGGCCGACCGGCGACGTGCCACGCGAAGACGATCAGCCAGAGTGTCTCGCCTGGGGCCGACCGGGTAGGACCGGTCCAGTCGCTTCCCACCCGAGGAATCAACCCACCAGGGGTCTCTCCACGACCGGTAGGGGATCCGCCCGACTGCTGCCGGCAGACCGTAAAATCCACCCAGCGGAGCAACCATGTACGCTCCGTAGGGCCCCACTGGCACAACCCCCACCACGAACGGCACGTAAACCGCGTCGGTGATCAACATCGGGTAACCCGGCAGGCCGGTGACAACCGACTGGGTGCTGACCAGGCTGCGTTGCGAACCCTGGTAGGCGTAGACGCCGAGGTGACCTGTAGCCGAACCGCTGCGGACCGACCAACCGGACCGCAGTCCCCCGTTCATCCAGCCCCCGAGTCCACCGAAAGGCGACAACCCCAGCGGTGAACCAAAACCGCCAACACACCTGGCCCGTCCGGATCCTCCGAACCCGAAGCCAAAACTGACGCCGCTGCGTTCGTAAAAACGGCTGCTGACCGAACGAAGACCGGCGGTGCCGGTGATCATCTGAGCCTGTGCCGTCGACACCGTTTCCGTCGAACCGCACGCCGCCAGCCACGCCACCGCCAGCACCAGTCGTCGACCGCAGGGGAGAAGCCTCATGTCATCCCTCCTCCAAGCACCTGAGCAGTGACTGTGGTCGTGAAACAGATCCCGCGAGTGTGCGACGCATTGCTTGCCGTGTCGGTTCGTGCCAAGGACATCCACCGGTGACGACGATACCGCAACCGGAGGTCAACCGACAATCTCTGTCACGAGGAATCCTCACTTCACGTCCTCGCCAAACCGGTCAGTCTTTTGCTCCGGGCTTGACGAGCACAACACCCTGCTTGGTGATCCGCGCGAACATCTCCCGGTACTTCATCGACCCGTCGTCGTCCCACCATTCGCTCGACAGGGGTGCGTCGTAGCTGAACGGCAGCAGTTTGCGCCGATCGGGCCGCACCATGAAGATCGATTCGTCGGGATTGGCGATGTTGTACATCCGGGTCCCGTTCTTGTAGGTCGTCTTGATGATCCACTTGGCCTGCTTGGGCAGTTTCTGTTTCTTGAGTCGTTCGAGTTGTTCGCGGTCGATCGAGACACCCAGACCCGGCTTTTCCGGAACAGGAATCAACCCGTTGATGGGGTCGATCCGCCTGGTGACAACGTCGTCCCGCCAGGTCTCGGCATCACAGTGCGTGTGCCAGGTGGCGGTCTTGAAGGCGGCGTGCATGTGAGCCGTCATCGTCCGCGTGATTTCACCGCCGACATTCTGGAGCATGAAGGGCAAGTCGAGTTCGCCGAAGAGACCGGCCTTGCGGATCGCTGTCCCGATCTTGGCGTGACCCATCATGTAACCGTCGGCGGCCCGTCGAACCACCTCGAACGTCGCACCCAACGGCGTGTGGTGGTAGAGGATCGGGACACGGACCCGGTTGCGGAGTTCCTTGTAGGCGTCGATGTCCTTCTCCAGCTTCGGATCCTCGAAGGCCCCGCAGATGGGGAAACGGGCCATCCGGATCAGCAAATCGGGCGTATGATCGTCGGTGCCGCCCATGGTGACATCGAACTGGACCTTGAACCCCGGCGGAGCGACCTTCTGCATCGCCTCGAGTTGATCGAAGACGTTCTCGAAGGGCGAGAGATGGTACTTCAGCCAGGTGTAACCCCGTCGCGAGTACTGCTTGACGGCTTCGGCCATGTGGCTGGGGTC
>DLVV01000288.1:15626-24787 GCA_003445035.1 Planctomycetaceae bacterium
CCCAGCGAGGTCATGTCGCCGACATGATCGAACGGGTTGGTCCCGATGTAGCCCTTGCGGACCGCTTCGGACTCCGGGCTGCCACTTTCGCCCAGCCCCACCAGCCCGGTGTTGGTCTTCACCTCATAGACATACCGTTTCGAGGGTCCGTAGAAATGCTGCAGTTCGTGGTGGATCCACTTGTTGTAACGAGGCTGAATCTCGTGGGCCTCGATCGACTCGACTCGGATCGCCCCTCCCGCCTCGGCCTCGGCCCTGCGCCTGGCGGCCAGAGCATGCCGGTAAGCCGGCAGCACCGCCACGGCGGCGGCGGCCGAGCCGCCGACGGTCGCCAGAAATCTTCGACGGTTGATCGCCCCGGGAGCGCGGCAGTCGAGATCGTCAAGAAAACGGGCCAGCAGTGATCGTTGCATGGTGTGAGTCCGTGGTGATGCGAGAGTGACGGCGATCAGCATACCCGAGCCGACCAGCAGGTGCATCCGCGAGGGTGTTTCGGGGCCGCCGCCGCCGGGGCTGCTTGCAGGGCTTTTCCGGGACCAGTAAAATGCGAACTTTCACAGGCTGGCCCAACCGGCCACGCAACAGCCACCAGCGAGTCGCACCTGACTTCGCCACGTCACACGGTGGCCGACAACTCCCCTCACACGGGGAACCACTCAACCACGAAAAGGGGTCCTGTCGTGTCCCTGGAAAACCAGCGTCCAACAATCGAAGAACTCGAGGACAAGGCCCGCGTGCTGCGGCGTCACATCATCGAGATGACGACCGAGGCGGGCAGCGGCCATCCGACGAGCAGCCTGTCGGCAACCGAAGTGGTCACGGCGATCTACTTCGGCGGATTCCTGAACTACAACTCCGCCGAGCCGGACTGGGCCGAACGGGACCGGTTCATCATGAGCAAGGGGCACGCGGTGCCCGCCCTGTACGCGGCGATGGCCGAGGCGGGGTACTTCCCCGTCGAGGACCTGTCCACGCTGAGAAAGCTCGGCAGCCCTCTCGAGGGACACCCCAACGTGCGTCGGCTGGCCGGCATCGAGGCGTCGACCGGATCGCTCGGACAGGGACTCTCCATCGGACTCGGCCAGGCACTGGGCTGCCGGATCGACGGTCACGATTCTCGGGTGTTCGTCGTGATGGGTGATGGCGAGATGGGCGAGGGGCAGGTCTGGGAAGCGATTGCCACGGCTCACAAGTACCAGGTGGGCAGCCTGACGGCGATCGTCGACCAGAACGGCTACCAGCAGACCGGTGCCACCTCCGACGTCCTCGATCTCACGCCGTTCGCTCCCAAGATCGAATCCTTTGGCTGGCACGTGCAGACGATCAACGGCAACAACATGAGCGAGGTGGTCGCGGCCCTGGAGACGGCCGTGGGCATCACCGACCGGCCGACGGCGATCGTCGCCGAAACCCAGAAGGGTTTTGGCATCCTGCCGGTGCTCGAGGAAGCCGGTGACATGAACTTCCATGGACAAGCCTTGTCGGCCGAGGTGGCCGAAAAGGCGCTGGCTCACCTGGGGTGATTCCCTCGAGCCGGTGACGCTCCCACAGATTCCCTCACAGACGGAAAAGCGACGATGGCGATTGGAGACAAGAGCGGCCTTTCCCCGGGTGGAGCAACCCGCGATGCCTTCGGCAAGGCCCTGGAGACACTCGGAGAACGGTTCCCCGAGGTGGTGGTCGTCGATGGCGATGTCGGCAACTCGACCCGGACCGAGGCCTTCGCCAAGGCGTTTCCGGACCGGGCGTTCAACGTGGGAATCGCCGAGGCGAACATGGTCAGTATCGCCGGTGGACTTGCCTCCTGCGGCAAAACCCCGGTGGTGGCAAGTTTCGCGGCATTCCTGCTCTGCAACGCCTACGACCAGATCCGCATGTCGGTCACCTTCCCGGCCCAGAACGTCAAGCTGGTCGGCTCCCACTCGGGGATCTCGATCGGTGAGGACGGCCCGAGCCAGATGGGGATCGAGGACGTGGCGCTGGCCTGTTCGCTGCCGGGCATGACTGTCATCGTCCCTTGCGATGAGATCTCGACGGCCAAGGCCACCGAGGAGATACTGCAGCGCGAGGGTCCTGTCTACCTGAGGCTGGGACGGCCGGCGGTGCCGCGGATCTACGAGGACGATTCGGAGTTCGTGATCGGCCGAGCCAACCAGTTGAGAGACGGCGACGACCTGACGATCATCGCCAACGGATTGATGGTGGCCGTGGCACTGGATGCGGCCGCCGAGTTGTCCGAACAGGGCATTTCGGCCCGGGTGCTCGACATGCACACCGTCAAGCCGATCGACGAACCGGCGGTGGCTGCGGCCGCCCGCGAGACCCAGGCGATCGTCG
This sequence comes from Planctomycetaceae bacterium, assembly GCA_003445035.1. GTDB lineage: Bacteria > Planctomycetota > Planctomycetia > Planctomycetales > Planctomycetaceae > UBA8437. Next base: position 17,964 of record DLVV01000288.1, read on the forward strand.
TCGCCGAGGAGCATTCGGCCAACGGCGGACTCGGCAGTGCCGTCGCGATAGCGGTCAGCCGGACGACACCGGTGCCGATCGCCTACGTCAACACGGGTGACTGCTACGCGGAGAGTGGCGACCCCGACGGATTGCTGGAAAAGTACGGGCTGACATCCGGGCGGATCGTCGAGGCGGCCCGGAGCGTCAAAGCGAACTAGTCGACCTCGGGGCGTCGTCGCGTGATTGAGTACCGTCACTACCGTAACAACGACTCTCCCGGGTTGTTGACCCTCTGGAACGAGTCGGGGCTCGCTCGTGGCGGTGCCACCGACATCACGCTGAGCCTGCTCGATCTCCTGCTGTTCTCCCAACCCTACTTCGACCGCCAGGGACTGATCCTGGCCTGTGAGGACGACCGATTGGTGGGCATGGTCCACGCCGGATTCGGATGCAACGAGCAGCGGAGCGACCTCAGTCAAGACGATGGAGTGATCTGCCAGTTGCTGGTCCATCCCGAGCGGAGGCGACAGGGAATCGGAAGCGAGTTGCTCGAACGGGCCAAGGCGTACCTCCTGCAACGGGGGGCCACCACAATCCACGCCGGGCCGGGTCCTGGACGAGACCCGTTCTACTGCGGCCTGTACGGAGGCAGCGAGGCGGCCGGTTTCCTGGCCACCGACGAGGGGGTCTCGGAATTCCTCGCCGCGAAGGGCTTTGACGCCGCCGACCGCTACGCCGTCTTCCAGCGACCGCTCGAGCTGGACAAGGGCGAACCGGTCGACTTTCGCGGTGTCCAGTGGAGACGACGGGTGCGGATCGAGATTTCGCCGCAGCACAACGATGGAGACTGGTGGTGGAACACCCGGATCGGCCGGCTCGACTACGTCCGTTTCCAGCTGTTTCACAAGGACGGCGACGAACTGATCGCCTCGTTGACCCTCATCGGGCTCGACCAGTTCCTCTCCAAGTGGAACTCTCGGGCCATCGGGCTGACCGACATCCACGTCGTCGAACATCACCGCCGGCAGGGGCTGGGCCGGCTGCTGATCACCGAGACGCTGCGACGTCTCAAGCAGGAGACGATCAACCTCGTCGAGGCGCACGCCGGAGACTCTGACGAGGCGTTGACGGGGCTGCTGGCCAGCTGTGGTTTCCAGCGGGTCGACGCGGGTACCCAGTACCGCGCAACCGCGACGTAGCAGGGAAACGCCCCTGAGGGAATTCGTCCCCTAGGGAATCTGGTCGTTGTCCCAGTTGATCTCGTCCTCGTCGACGCCGCTGGTCTTCAACTGGTCGACCAACCGTCCCCAGGCACCCGCCATGGCCGACTCGTCGCGACGGATACAAATCCGGACGCCCGACGCATTCGGGCGGATCCCCTTGACTCGCTCGATCACGTCCTCCAGCGATGCCGCGGCGAATCCGCCGTCGCGACGGATCAGAAATCGATCGTCTTCAACCCGCACCACCAACGCATTGCGTTCGACGGCAGACACCGACTCGCTCTTGGCCTTCGTCTCGTCCACTGCCGGGTTTTTCGCAACCCCGGAATCCGCCCCCGCACCCAGCCCGCCACCACCGGATCCCAGTCCCGGCAATCCCGTCCCGAATTTGCCCAGGTAGACACCCAGCGCCAACACTCCCATCACACCGATTCCAATCAACTTCTTCTTCATCGCTTCTCCCAGGCTCGCGCTAGCGACCAGTTGCAGGGTCCTTCATGAAAAGAACAAGGAACTGGAATTGTGTCTTACCGCCACGATCGCTGGCCATCCGTTCCACCGACAGGGGCAATTGGCTCACGGCGATCTTGATCGGTCCGAACCGGGCATCGGGATGGTAGGACAGCAGCACAATCACCAGGTCCTTGGGAGACTCGAGCGTCTTGTAGGCACGGAACAGCTTGTCATCAAATTCCGCCCGGGTCGTGGCCGTGAAGGTCTTGACCGTTCCTCCCGCATTCAACTCAAACTGTTTCTTGCGTCCGGAGATCACCAGGTCCCAGATATCACACCGCTTCCGCATTTCGTCAAATGTCAGCAAGTGACGAACAACCGCTTCACCACGCTTGGCCGCCAACTCGCGAAATCTTTCCCTGAGCGCCTCGGTTTCGGATTCACTGCGAATTTCGCTCGCGATCTTGTTGGTGTTCAGTGCCTTCTTGATTGTCTCATCGGGAACCTGAAACAGCTCCGACACCAGGTCTCCGAACCGTTCCTGCTGCTGCATGGCCCAGGTCAATTCTTCCGAGAGTTGCCGCTGGCTGTCCTCGTCTCGGGACACCAGCCGCTCGTTCTCACCGAGTGCCTGCTTCAAGTCCCGCTCGACCTTCCGGTGCCGTTCGACCAGTGCCACCACCGGATCGGAGCGATCGATCAACCCGGGCACGGCATCGGTGACCACGCTCCGCGCCCGGACTTCCTCGGTCCGCGCCTGGTGACGCAGGCCGAGCAGCAGGGCGAAAACCAGGATGATCAACAGATCCAGCAAGGGCGTCAGCTGAATGACGAACCGGCGTTTGACGATCATGTCGACTCGTCCCCGTCACGAACATCGGGCTGGTCGTCTCCAACCGTTTCGCCACCGGACGATCCGGACGGGGACGAATCCGATTTCTCACCGAGTTCCCGCTTCGCCTGGGCCACAACGTCGCGGACATTGATCCGGATCTCGGCCAGTCGAACGTATTCCGGTTCGAGCCAGCTGTTGACCCACATCAGCGCAATCGCCGCAGCGAGTCCGAAAATGGTCGACCAGATGGCTTCGCCAAAAAGCCTCATGATGTTGGTCATCGCACCGGCATTTTCGGCCTCGAGTGCCGGCAGGGCAGCGGCCACGGCCAGGATCGTGCCCAGGATGCCCAGCAACGGATAGATCTCAATCACCGTCCTGGCCATGTTTGTCCACTTCTCGAAGGACATCGAGTTGAGATAATCTCGTCGTTCGTCGAGGACGTTGATCCGTTCCTTGAGGTTCTGGCGCTGGCCATCGGAGGCGTCGCGGCCGAGCACGTCGCGGATGTCGGACAGGAACGCATCGATCTGATCAGCGATGTGACCACCGGGAGCAAGCCGGCTCTTGTGCGCGAGTCCCTGGATGAAGTCCTCGAGCAATCGATACTGCGACCGGTAATCTCGCTTGGACCACCGCCACAGGACGATGAACACGACGACATGCGCGACGGCCAGGCCGCAAATCACAAATGAAATGGCCCTGGGCAGGACCGCCATCACGTCGTTCATTCGCTTGCTCGTTCCAGGAGATACAAGGCGCTGTCGGCTCTCAGGTTGGCCCACCAGGCGTTTTCGACCGGCTGTCCTCCGATGATGGGAATTTCACGGACAACCGTCATCCCCAGTTGTTCGACGAGGTCACGAATGTCGTGCATCGAACAGACGTGGAGGTTGGGTGTATCGTACCACTCGTACGGCAGCGCGTCAGTCACGGGCGCCCGCCCGTGCTGGATCACGTTCAACCGGACCCGCCAGTGCCCGAAGTTGGGCACCACGACCAGTGCCCGAAACGCCACCCTCAGCATCTCCCGCAGTACCGTCGTCGGACTGTGGACCTGCTGCAACGTCTGGCTGAGCACGGCGGTGTCAAAACTGTCGTCGGGAATGTCGCCAAGCCCCTGGTCAAGATCGGCCCGGATCACCGGCAGCCCGCGACCGATCACAGCGGTGACCTCGGCCTCTCCCAGTTCAACCCCCAGCACGCGGCAGTTACGTTCTGATTGCAAACGGCCCAGCAACCGTCCATCTCCACAACCGAGATCGATCACGCGAGAGCCCTCGTCGATCTGCTCGAGCAACAACTTGTCGATCAACTCGGTGTCGGGGCCGGGCATGCTGTAACGCGTCGCGTTCATCCGGACCCCCGTTGGCTCTCGAGCGTCTGCTCCAGAAACGGTGTCACCACTCCGGCCAGTTGATCGTGTTCGATCAGGAACGCGTCGTGTCCATACGGACTCTCGAACTCCAGGAACGTCGTGTCCCGTCCCGCGTCGACCATCGCGCTGACCACCTCGCGACTCTGGCTGGTCGGGAACAACCAGTCGGTGCTGTAGCTGACGACCAGGTAGCGGGCGTCGGTGCGACCAAGAGCCTCCGGCAAAGACCCGTGGGTGGCGGCCAGGTCGAAGTAGTCCATCGCACGGGTCAGGTACAGGTAACTGTTGGCGTCGAACCGTTCGACGAACCGCTTCCCCTGGTAGTGCAGATAGCTTTCGACCTGGAACTCCGTTTCCCGGGCCAGGTCGTAGGCAAACCGGTCCCCCTCCTGCAATCGCCGACCAAATTTCATCTCGATCGAGGCTTCAGAGAGATACGTCAGGTGAGCGACCATGCGGGCCAGGCCCAGGCCGAACCGGGGGACTTCGCCGGTTTCGTAGTAGTTGCCGTCGTTGAAGTTCGGATCGACCAGGATCGCGCGTCGCCCGATCGCGTTGAAGGCGATGCCCCGAGCGGTCAGCTTGTCCCCCGAGGCGAGGACGATCGCCGAGCCGAGGGTGTCGGGAAACCGAGCGGCCCATTCGAGTACCTGCATGCCTCCCAGGCTGCCCCCGATCACCGCCAGCAGTTTCTCGATCCCCAGGTGTTCCACCAGTGCAGCGTGAACACTGACCATGTCGTCAACGGTGATGAAGGGAAACTCGAGCCCCCACGGCCTGTCCGATCCGGGCGGCGAGTCTCCCGGCCCGGCGGTGCCCTGGCAACCGCCCAGCACGTTGGCGCAGATCACGAAGTAACGGTCGGTGTCGAGCCCCTTGCCGGGGCCAACGAAGCCATTCCACCAGCCGAGTGAATCCGACTCGCTGTTACGTCGACCGGCAGCGTGGGCGTCACCGGTCAGAGCGTGGCAGATGAAAATCGCGTTGTCACGTTCCGGAGAAAGTGTCCCGTAGGTCTCGAAGGCCACGGTGACCGAATCCAGCCTCCCCCCGCCAGCCAACGTCAACGACGCGGGCGGTTCGAACAGTTGCACCATCCGTGTCTCGACGATCCCGACCGACCCGTCATCGGGGGGATCCGTCGCGGAGACTTCGATCGCCATCGATTCGACCACGCTGCGACCAACGCGCCAAACCGTGCGCCTGTCGGCCTCAGCCGCCTGTCCCGGTCGCGGCAGTCCCCACACCGGGACCCGGCGACCGGGCCTCCTGGCCCTCTCGATCACCGGACTGCCGAGCACCCACGGGGAACGGCCCCGCGTGCACGTCCTGAGCATCCCCCCGCGAGGTTCTCCCGGCGAGACGCCCTGTGTTGTTGTCAACTTCGATTATAGGGGGCGCCCCGAGGGAAAAGCAGGGACGAATGGGTCCGGACGTCGAACCCGGCGACCAATTACCCGCCCGTGGTGGCCTTGGCCGGGGTGGGTGCGCTCTTACGGATGTCGTCGATCTGGGACTTGAACTCCAGCAGCTTGGCTTCGTCAAGATGCCTGGTGAACAGCGCACGAGCTTCGCTGCAGAGCTTCCGGATCCGGTTGGCAGCCACACGGTTCCGGTCCGAGAGCGCCGACTGAACAGCAGGGAACTCGATCGCCTCAAGCTGATCCTCGAATGACCGCAAGGTCGGCAGTTCATCGATCCCCTTCAGGTGACGGTCGACCCGGGTCCAGTCGGGCGTCTCGGCGTCGGCCAGTTTCTTGGCCAGTGCCATGTGCACCGCCCGTCGAGCCACCACCTCGATCAACTCGCCCTGCAACCTGGTCACGTGCCCCTCGACGCCAAGCCGATCCGAATCATCCGGCAACAGCAGTGCCGTCTCGACTTCGCGACCCGGCACGAACGGCACCCGGGCCATCACGTTGCTTCCGCTCATCACGTACATCCACACCAACGGCATCTTTTCGTCGACGGTGATCTCGACACGGCCGGCGCGATCCGAAAGCAACCGGCGGGGAGGTGGCAACTCCGTCCGTCGCTTCTTCTCGTCGGTTCCCTCCCGGATCCCCTCGTCGGGAGCGGCTGTCGAGGCGGCTTTCTTGGTCAATCTCCGTGACAACACCACCACGCGATGCCCGATCAGCGGACGGGAGGGATTGCGACGGGGCAGCAATGTCAGCCAGGTGGATGGCAGGACCGAGTCCACTCCAGCCGCCATCAACTCGACCCCTCGACCACCTCCCTGCAACGGATTCCTCAACGCCGTGGCCACCTCACAACGAACCGTCGCCCGTTTACGCTCCGACACCTTCAGGTAGGTCCAGGTCAGCGGCTGGATCCGCTCTACGCTATGCGTCTTGCGGTTCCGGTACCGCAGGAACGGTTCCATCAGATCACCGAGCTGCAATTGCTCGGAATCCGGGTCTGCCACGGGAAACTCCCCGGCACGTACCTGAACCTCCACCTCCTTGGCCCCACCCACTGTGATCTGGACCGTCGGCGCGAACATGTCACGAACCAGTTGACCGACAACCGTCGGCAGTCCACGTCGATCGTACTCGACACGGCGACGTGACAGCGCCAGGCTGCGAGTCGTTGCATTGTAGGGACGCCCCGCAACGTCGAAACGGGCTCCCATCCTCGAGACGGTCACCAGCATCACGCGATCCCAGTCGGTGCCCGCGTAGCGCGTCTGCAGCCCCTCTGCAGAGAGCCGATCCAGCCCGGTCGCCGAGGTGGGCAACAACCAGTCGTTGATCTCAACTCGAGTCGTCCAGGTCTCGCCGATCGCGCGTTCCAGGACCGTCGCCACATCGCGCCTCAGCCTCTGGATCGATCCCGGCGTGACCAGAGGATCCGTCGGCACCGCCAACGACACCAACACCCGATAGGGAATCTTCCGCGGCTCGACCTTCTTCTTGACCTTACTCCTCGACTTCTCGTCCGACTTCTCGTC
>DLVV01000346.1 GCA_003445035.1 Planctomycetaceae bacterium
CCCCCACCGGCCATCCACATCGAGAAGCACCGCGGGTGGTGATCCCGCCCGTAGTTGTTGGGTGCCAGCTTGCCCTGGCAGTAGGACGTGCGGCCAAACTCCCCGCCCCAGATCACCAGCGTGTCCTCGAGCAACCCGCGACGCTTCAGGTCGGTGACCAGGGCAGCCGAGGCCTGGTCGGTTTCGCGGCACTGGTTGCGGATTCCCCCGGGCAGGCCACCGTGCTGGTCCCAGCCGGGGTGGTAGAGCTGGATGAAGCGGACGCCGCGTTCGACCAGCCGCCGGGCCAGCAGGCAGTTGGCGGCGTAGGTGCCCGGGTTCTTCGAATCCTTGCCGTACTCGTCGAAGATGTGCTTGGGTTCACTGCTGAAATCGGTCGCCTCGGGAATCGACCTCTGCATCCGAAAGGCCAGCTCGTACTGCGCGATGCGGGCCTCCAGCAACGGATCACCGGTCTGCTTGCCAGAGCGTCCCCCGGCCTGCTGAAGATCTCGAAGCCGATCGAGCATCAACCGGCGGGCCGACGCATCGACGCCGTTGGGATTGGTCAGGTACAGCACCGGGTCCTTGCCCGAACGGAAGCGGACGCCCTGGTACCTCGACGGCAGGAAACCGCTGCCCCACAGCCGGGACAGCAACGGCTGGCCTCCCTTACCCTTGGTCACCAGCACCACGAAAGCCGGCAGGTTCGAGTTCTCGGTTCCCAGCCCGTAATCCATCCACGCCCCCATGCTGGGACGCCCGGGAAACTGGGACCCGGTCTGCATGTAGGTCACCGCCGGACCGTGGTTGATCGCCTCGGTGTGCATCGAGCGGATGATGCAGATGTCGTCGGCGAGACCGGCCAGGTGCGGAGTCAGTTCGCTGATCTCGTTCCCGCCATCACCGTGCCGCTTGAAGGCGAACGACGATCCGGCCAGCGGCAGGCTCGACTGGCTGCCGGTCATCGTCGTCAACCGCTGCCCCTTGCGGACGCTCTCGGGCAACTCGGTCCCGTGCAACCTCTTCAGCTCGGGCTTGTGATCGAACAGCTCGATCTGCGACGGCCCGCCGCTGTTGAACATGTAGATCACCCGCTTGATGCGTCCGGGGCGGTGGGTGCCACCCAGCACACCGTCGCCCCGGGCCGGCTGATCGCCGAGGGTGCTCGAGAGCGCCAGGGCTCCCAGGCCCATCCCGAAATTCTGCAGGAACTGTTGGCGGGTCAGCTGCGCGGGGTGATCGAACCCGGTGCAGGTCCCCCGGCCGGCCGAAAATGTTGCGTGTGTCACGGTCACTACCTCTTCGTCACGCATTCGTCGAAGTTCATCAGTGTATTGGCCACCATGGCCGCCGCGGCAATTCTCACCGCCGGAATGCCCTTCTCGACCGGAGCCTTTCCCGTTTTCAGGAAGACCTCGGCCCGCTTGGGATCGGCCTGGAAGTACGCCAGTTGTTCGTCAAATCCCCTGCGGAGAATCTTCTGTTCACGATCGGTCGGAGCCCGGCTGGTCAGCCTGCGGAACATCTCGACCAGCATCGCGTCCACGTTCTCGCCATGCTTCTTGAGCATCGCCTGCCCCATCACCCGGGCGGCCTCGATGAACTGCGGACCGTTGAGCAGCACGCAGGCCTGCAACGGCGTGGAGGTCCGTTCGCGCTTCACGACACAGACATCCCGCTTGGACGCATCAAGAGTCATCATCACCGGCGCCGGGCCGGTCCGTTTCCAGAAGGTGTACAGGCTGCGGCGGTACAGGCCCTCGCCGTTGTCCACCTTGACCGGCTTGAACGAAACGGCCAGGTCGTATGGCCGAGCCGGCGATCCTCCGCGCTTGTCGACCAGCAATCCACTGGCCCACAACGCGTTGTCGCGGATCATCTCGGCCGGCCACTGGTACGATGCCCCCCGGGCCAGCAACTGGTTGTCGGGGTCGCGAGCAACCAGTTCCTTCGACGCCGCCGAGTCCTGGCGGTAGGTGGCCGAGAGAACGATCTGGCGGAGAGTCCGCTTGAGGTTCCAGCCGCCGGAGACAAAGTCGCGGGCCAGCCAGTCGAGCAGGGCGGGGTGCGTGGGGGGCTGGCCCTGGCTCCCGAAATCCTCGGGTGTCCGCACCAACCCGCTGCCGAAGCACTGCTGCCACAACCGGTTGACCGCCACCCGCGGTGTCAGGGGATGGCCGGCATCGGTCAACCAGCGAGCCAACCCCAGCCGGTTACGAGGCGCGTCGGCGGGGAACGGGGGCAGCGAGGCCGGGGTGCCCGGCTCGACCTTATTGGTTGGCGCGTCGTAGGCCCCTCGCCTCAACACGTACGTCTGGCGGCGACGTGTGGCGTCCAGGTCCGACATCACCATGATCTCGGTGACACCGTCGTAGGATTCGCACCGCGTCTTGCGAGCCGCCTGGACGGCCTGCCGCTGATCGGAATACGGCTTGTCGACGGTCTCAAGAAAGTACTCGCGAAGCCCTTCCCGTTGCGTTCCGGTCAGTTGGTCGGCGGGTGTCGCCAGCGCCTCGTCCAGGCTCCGACCGTCGAAGAGCTGGGCGACCTCAAGATCGGTCAGCCGGCGGTTGAAGACCGAGAACTCGTCGACGCTGCCGTTCTTGAATCCCCGGTCGCGGAACCGCTGCCCGATCGTGATCGTATCACCGCCACCACCGGAGATATTCTTGTAGAGATTGTCACGAACCAGCGTGACGGCCGACGGACGACCATCGATGTAGATCTTCAGCCCCCGGGCCCGGTTCGAACCGTCCCAGGTCATGGTGACGTGATGCCAGTCGCCGACCGGGAACTTGCGGCGTGTGACCACTCGCAACGCGTTGCCCGGCCAGAAGTGGATCAGGGACCCGCTCAGACGACCGTCTTCGAGCATCAGTTGGTAACCCCGGCTGCCCGCATCGGTCCAGGCCCTCGAGCGATGGAAGATGATCGCCCGTTTCTTCTCCTCGGGCGTCAGCATCCACAGCGACACACTGAAGGGCTGGAAGCGGCGGAAGTTGCCCACTCCGGTGCCGATGCCGTCGTCACCGGTCAACCGGGCGGCCTTGCCGAACCGTCCCGCAACACTGCGATTGGCACCGCCGGGCGGCTTCTCGAAATCGTTGTGGTAGACGCGACCGGGCAGCGGACTGGGTGACCTGGCGTCGGGCTTGCGAGCGGCCAGCCACTGGCCGAACGCCCCCTGTTGCTGGCCGGTCACCTTCCCCCAACTCGCCTCCGATTCGACAACCTTCGCCTCGGCCGCCGCCATCGCCGCCTTCTGCTTGTCGCTGGCCAGCAGCAGCGTGGGCGTCGGAACCGAGCTGGTGAAGTACGAGTAGACGCCCGATTCGTCGATGTTGTTGAAGAAGGCGAAGAACTGGTAGTACTCCTTCTGGGCAATCGGATCGAACTTGTGCTGGTGACACCGGGCACATTCCAGCGTCAGGCCGAGAAAGGCCATCGCGAAGGTGTGGTTGCGGTCGGCGACGTACTCGACACGGAATTCCTCGGGAGTGCTCCCGCCCTCGACCTTCTGGGAATGCAGGCGGTTGAAGGTTGTGGCCAGCCGGGAGTCATCGGTCGGTTTCGCGACCAGGTCACCGGCAAGCTGCCAGGTGACAAAACGGTCGTAGGGCATGTTCGAATTGAAGGCCCGCACGACCCAGTCGCGGTACGGCCAGACGTGGCGATCCCGATCGACCTGGTACCCGTAGGAATCCGAGTAGCGTGCGATGTCGAGCCATTCGGCCGCCATCCGTTCTCCGTAGGCCGGTGACTCCAGCAACCGGTCGACGACCTTGTCGAAAGCCTTCTCCGACTTGTCGGCCAGGAAGGCGTCGATGTGCTCGAGCGTGGGTGGCAGGCCCGTCAGGTCAAAGGTCACCCGACGGATCAGTCGTTCCCGGGCCGCCTCATCGTTCGGCACCACCCCGGTGGTCTCCAGGCGTGACAGTACGAAACGGTCGATCGGGCTGCGGCACCACCCCCCGTTCCTGACCTCCGGTACCTGGACCGCGGCCACCGGCTGGAAGGACCAGTGCTCCTTGTAACGGCCGCCCCCGTTGATCCAGCGACTCAGGATGTCGATGTCACGTTTGGAGAGTACCCGGTTGGAATCGGCCGGCGGCATGCGGTGGTCGGGGTCGGTGCTGGTGATCCGCTTCAACAACTCGCTGGCAGCCGGCTTGCCAGGAGAGATCACCTTTCGGGCGGAGGCCTCGAGATCCAGACGCAATTCGCCCTGGCGGGCGTTCTCGTCGGGACCATGACACTTGAAACACTTGTCAGAAAGAATCGGGCGGACGTCCCGCACGAAGTCCACCGGCTGGTCGGCCGCAACGGCCGTGGAAGCCGCCAACAGCACGAAAAAGACTGCCGATCCGGTCAACGGTGATCTCATGGTCGGTCCGTCGGAGTGGTGAATTGATGGTCCCGGGGGGGATGACATTCTAACGGATCACCACGATTGGACGAAATCGGTCGAATTGACCTTCCCGTCAACCGGTGGATTCAGGCATCCTGTCGCCTGCTGACACGAAGCCACATCCTTGACCGGTTGGTAGATGCGCGAATATTTCCTGGGGCTGCTCGACTTGGCTCCCGACGTGCTCGTATTCGTCGTCATCGTCCTGGCCGCCGAACGGATCGGCCAGTTCGGCTCACGTTGGCGACTGCCGCTGATCACGGGATACCTGGCTGCCGGCTTCCTGGCCGGTCCCGATGTCCTGAAGATCCTGGACCGGTCCGCGGTCGACGATCTGGGATTCGTCAACCAGATCGCGCTGGCGATCATCGCCCTGGCCGCCGGCAACGAGCTTGTCCTGAAGGAGTTCCGGTCACAGTTTCGGAGCATCGGCTGGGTGACCTTCGGACTGGTCGTGATGACCTTTGGCCTGGGCGCCGCCACGATGTACATCCTGTCGGGATGGCTTCCGGTCATGAAGGATCTGGGAACCTCCACCCGCATCGCCATCTCGCTGTTGGCCGGAGTCATCCTGGTCGCTCGGTCCCCCTCCTCGGCCATCGCCATCGTCAACGAGCTGCGTGCCAAGGGCCCGCTGACGAATACCATCCTCGGTGTCACGGTGATCATGGATGCGGTGGTGATCGCGCTGTTCGCCGTGAACTCCGAAATCGCCCACTCGATCACCTCCTCCGACTTCCATTTCGGCTTCGGCTTTCTTGGTCTGCTGCTGGTGAAGTTCGCACTGTCGATCGGTGCAGGATGTGCACTCTGGAAACTGCTCTGCGGGTACTTGCGATGGCCCGTGCCTCACTACCTGAAATTCGTTCTGCTGCTGGTGACCGGCTTCGGCGTGTTCCAGCTGACCGACTGGTTTCATCACTTCTCGGAAGACACCTGGGGATTGAAGATCCATGCCGAACCGCTGCTGATCTGCATGATCGCCGGCCTGTTGGTCACGAACTTCAGTCCACACCGTGCCGAGTTCTCCAAGCTGCTCAAAGAAATCGGTTCACCGGTCTACCTGACATTTTTCACCCTGACCGGAGCCTCGATCGACCTGGCCGTCCTCCAGCAGACCTACCTGGTCGCCGCCGGGCTCTGCATGGTTCGTCTCCTGACCGTGTTCGCCGGTAGCTTTCTCGGATCCACCATCGCTGGTGACGCTCCGAGGTACCGCCGGATCATCTGGCTGGGATTCGTGACCCAGGCCGGCATCGGTATCGGCTTGGCCCGGGAAATCTCGGTCCACTTCGATGACTGGGGCAGCAAGCTGGCCACGATCCTGATTGCCGTCATCGTGATCAACCAGATCATCGGCCCGCCGATGTTCAAGTGGGCCGTGGGACTCGCCGGGGAAATCCGCCGGAAGTCCGCCGGGTTTCACGAAGGCCCCCAGTCGGCATTCATCTTCGGCAGCCCTGCCGGAGCCCCGATGATGCTGGCCAACCAACTGGTCAGCCGGGGATGCAATGTCACCCTGGTCACGCTCGACGAATCGGCACGGATCGAGGAGGCCCAGTCCGGAGCCCGGGTGATCACGATTCCCGAGATCTCACTGGAATCCCTGCAGACTTTGCCGCTGAATGATGCCGACGTGCTGATCGGCCTGATGGGCGATGACGACAACCTGGCGCTCTGTGAACTCAACGACCGGGAGTTCGCGATCGAGAAAATCGTGGTGCGGTTCACCGAGCGCATCGAGGAGGGTCGGAGGTGGCACGACCGTGGCGTGATCGTGCTCGACCCAAAGACCTCACTGGTCTCGGTGCTGGAACACTTCGTGACCTCGCCGGCAGCCACCTCGATCCTGCTGGGGATGGACCCCGAGCAGGACGTGATCGAGGTCGAGGTCACCGACCCGACCCTGGTCGGTGTCCCGATTCATGATCTCAAGCTGCCGTTGGACGCGCTGATCCTGGCCATCACCCGCAACGGTCACACCCTGATCTCACACGGATACACCGAACTGCAACTCGGCGACCAGCTGACAGTGGTCGGTCCACCCGAGGTGCTGCCGGAGGCAACCGTGTATTTCGAGAAGTGACGTCTAGCGGGCCGAGGGGGCCAGGCGGTAATCCAGGGGCGGTTTCTGTCCGGGCCGCATCAACGTGCGATAGGGTTCCTGGCCGATTCGTCGCCGGTGCTCGGTTCGCGCCGCGGCCAGTTGGTCGGGATTGCTGTAGAGATCCCAGGCGGTGGCGGCCAGCACCCGCGCGGCCAGTTGCATTCCCTTGCGGGCGATTGTCGTGCCTCCGCAGGCCACCGCCTGCCAGCTGTGTCCGGGCGTACCGGGCACCCAGCAGGAGGCCGAGAACCCGGTGGTGGGAACCGCCCACGAGACGTCACCGACGTCGGTGGACCCTCGCCCGGTTTCGCCCCTGAGGCTGATCACCCGCTGGATGGAATCCAGTGACCGCGGCCGCGGCAGGTGTTCCCGGAGTCTCAGGGCAAACTCGGTCTCCTGGTCGTTGTACCTGAGATCGGCCAGTTCCTGGAGATTGCTCAGCGCGATGGTCGAAAGAGCATTGTTGGGCAGGATCTGATAGATGCCGCCCTCGAACTTGATCTCGAGTTTCGTCTCGGTGGCCAGGGCACCAGCCCGGGCACATAGCACGAGTCGCTCGTAAAGGCCGCGGACGACATCCGCCCGGGGATGACGGATGTAGTAGTAGACCTCACCGAAGGGCGGCACCACGTTGGGTGCATCGCCTCCGGCGGTGATCACGTGGTGGATCCGTGTCAGGTCGGGGGTGTGCTCGCGCAACAGTTCCGCCGCGTGGTTGGTCAACTCGATCGCATCCAGTGCACTGCGGCCCTGCTCGGGAGCCCCGGCAGCGTGAGCGGCCTTGCCGTGAAATCGGAACTTCACGGCCATGCGAGCCAGCGACGACCGGTCGCCGGCCGAGTTCGTGCTGCCCGGGTGCCAGTGCAACACCGCATCGCAGTCCTTGAACAGCCCGGCCCGCACCATGAACACCTTGCCGCTGCCGCCCTCTTCGGCCGGACACCCGTAGAAACGAACTGTCCCCTTGAGCCGTCCCGCCCTGATCTGCTCGGCAATCGCAATCGTCGCCGACATCGACGCGGCTCCGAACAGGTGGTGGCCACAGCCGTGGCCGTAACGAATGCCCTTGCGAGGAGCCCGTTCGGGAGTCGCCTGCTGAGACAGGCCCGGCAGCGCGTCGAATTCGCCCAGGATCCCGATCACTGGTTTGCCCTTGCCGAAGGTGGCCGTGAAGGCGGTGGGAATCTCGGCCACACCACGACGGACATCAAAGCCGGCCCGCTCGAGCATCCCGGCCAGCAGGGCTGACGACTTCGTTTCCTGGTAACCCGGCTCGGCCCATCCCCAGATCTTCATCGCCGCCTCCCAGGTCGCATCGGCCCGCGAATTGATCGACTTGTAGAGCGAGGGCTTGTCCTGGGCGGCCAACGGAGTGGTCAACAGGCAGAAAAGCAGGGCGATCGATCGACGAGTCATGTTGGGTTCCTTGATGTTTGGCGCAATCCGATCCGGGTGGCGAGACCCGGTGACCTGTTCCGGTAGTGACAGAACAACCGTTGTCCACGGCAGACAACGGGACTACAGCGACGACAACGGTCCGACCGTCGCGGTGCTGACCGCATCCAGCGGATACTCTGCCAGCAACTGGCCGATGTCATCAACGGTGATCCCGGCGACCGTATCCAGGTCATCCTGCACCGAACGGTACTGTCCCAGGTAGACCCAGTTGATGCCCAGTGCTCCCAGCCGGCCCATCGGGCGTTCGCTGCGGAGCACGATGGCCGAGGCGATCCGGTTCTGGGCCTGCTCGAGTTCGGTCGGGCTGATCCCCTCGCGGTTGACCTGATCGTAGACCGAGTGGATTCGCTCAAGATTCTCGCCGACGGTCTCGGGGCGACACCCGAGGTAGGTCAGCCAGGTGCCGGTTCCGTCGTAGTCGTTGTAGGCCAGGTCGGCACTCTCGGCGTGGCCGGGATCGACCAGTTCCCAGTACAGCCGGCTGCTGGAGTGGTCACCGACGATCACGCCCAGCAGTTCGGCCGCGTACCTCAGGCGATGGTCGGCGGCCGGCGCCGGGGCCAGTTGCATCACGTGCTGTTGCAGGGACGAAGGCCGCTCGATGACCTGGGTCTGCCCACCCACCGGGGGAGCCGACGTGTCGCGTTGGATCCGCCCCCCGGGAAAACTGCCGCAGTGCTCTTCAACCAGCCGACACACGTCGTCCCAGTCGGCTCGCCCGGCGACCACCAGCACCATGTTGCCGGTGCGGTAGTGGTCGGCGTGGTACTGCCGCATGGACTCGGCGGTGAGAGCCGAAACGCTGTCGCTGGTTCCGAGGATCTTCCAGCCCAGGGGATGGGTGGGAAAGTGAGCCTGCATGGCCTGTTCGTAGGCGGTGAAGGTCGGCTGGTCGTCGTACATGCCGATCTCCTCCAGGATGACGTTCTTCTCCATCTCGAAGTCGTCCTGTCGCAGCGACGGGTAGAGCAGCGTCGAGAGCATCTCGATGGCGTTCGGCAGGTACTCGGGCAGGATCGCCGCGTAGAACTGGGTCACCTCCTCGCTGGTCGACGCGTTGTAGTTGGCTCCGAGCTCGTCGAAGATCCGGTTGACGTCGTCGGCGGTGTAAACGTCGTTGCCCTTGAAGGCCATGTGTTCCAGGAAGTGGCTGACACCCGAGACGTCCTCGGTTTCGTCACGCGATCCGGTCCGGACAAAGACGCCCGTCGCCACACTCTGGGCCGCCTGGTTCAGCTCGGCAATCACCGTCAACCCGTTTTCCAGCGTGGTCTCATGAAATTCCACCGGAGACCTCCAGAGGTTCGGGGCCAATCGTGACAACGGTGAAGTCGCGGGCCGGGTGCGCGTGGATGTACTCCAGCACCGTGTCGACGGTCAACGATTCGATCTTGCCGCGGACCTCGTCGAGAGTCGTGACGCGACCGAGATGGAACCAGTCGCGGGCGACCGAGCCGGCCCGCGAGATGGTCGATTCCTGCTCCATGATCAGGGCGCTCTTGGCCCGGGCCTGGCAGCGTTCCAGTTCACCCGGCTCGATGCCCTCGGCCAGCCGCTGCATCTCGGCCAGCGTCACGTCGAGCGTCTCCTGGGCGCGTTCGGCGGTGGTGCCGGCGTAGGCCAGCACCCGCGCGTGATACGGCAGGCTGTTGAGCACGGCCGAGATCGAATAGCACAGGCCACGGCGTTCGCGAACCTCGGTGAACAACCGGGCGCTCATGCCACCGCTGAGCACCCCGACGGAGGCCCAGGCGGTGTAGTAGTCCTCGTGGCGATAGGGCACCGCCTCGTAAGCGATGCCGATGTGGGTCTGGGTCGAATCGTGGGCGATGTGCTCGATGACGGGAGTGTACTCGCCGTCAACCAACTCCGTCTCGGACCCCTCCTCCCATCCGCCGAACGCTTCTTCGACGACCGGCAGGATCTCATCGGGTTCGACCCCACCGGCCACACCCAGGATCGCCCCGTTGGGCCGCACCAGTTGCCGGTAGTGATCGACGACGTCCGACGAGGAGATGTCGGGCAGTTGTTCAAGTTGTCCGTAGGTGGGGGTACCCCAGGGTGCGGGGAAGCAACGGCGGCGGAGTTCGACCATCAGTTGCTGTCGGGGCTCGTCCTGCATGGCACGCAGGGTCATCTCCAGGCCCTCGCGGACGGCGTCGAACTGGTCGGCCGGGAGGTGGGGTTTGCGCAGGATGTCCCCGTAGACGGCCAGGGCCTGGGGCAGCCGATCGGCAACGGTGGCACCGGAAAAGCCCAGGTGCTTGACGCCGACCGATTCACTGCGCTGCAGCCCGAGGTTGTCGAGCGTGGCAGTCAACTGGCGGCTGTCCAGTGAACCGGCACCACGGAGAATCAGTTCGCTGAGAATGGCCGCGGTGCCGTTGCGACCCTGCGGTTCGTGCACGCTGCCGCCAGGGACCAGGAACGAGAACGCAGCCGAACGGACGTCGCGCATCGGCTCGACGATCACCGTCAGGCCGTTGTCGAGCGTGTGGATCGTGGCCGTCGAGGACATGGGACCGACACGAGGGGAAGAATCGGGCGACCGACCGAGTGTATCGCAGGGCTTCCAGCTTCACCATCCGCCGCCAGTGGCGGGATCGATCCTCACACCCGGGCCGCTTCGACCTTCACGGCCTTGTACATCGTACGGACCAGCCGGAATCCCAGCGAATCGTACAACGACACGGCCGGCAGATTCTCGGCGGTGACCTCCAGGTACACCCGCTCGAGCCCCACATCACGAAACCCGGCGAGGTTCTTCAGCACCAGCGAACGCCCCAGCCCCAGGCCCCGGCAATCGGGCACAACACCGACATTCTGTATCGCCCCCAGCGAGCGGCTGTGAGCCAGACCCTGGATGGTGCCGGCATCGCCGTCGGGGCCGACGATCAGCCACGTGGTTTCGGGCCGAAAACTCCGCTGCCTGGTGATCTCGCGCATCAGTTTCCGGCACCCGGTGAACTCACCGAGACAGGGAAACACGCGCGAGTCGATCTCGTCACAAAAACTCTGCAACTTGACCTGGGCGTGCCGTTCCAGGTCCTCGGAGTCCCAAGGCCTGAAGTGGAAGCCGTCGGGGAGCATCGGTTCCGGCAGATCGACATTCCCGAGGTCGATCTCCATCCGAAACCGTCGATAGTAGGCCACACCCATGGCGGCACTCCCAACTGCCTGACGCATCAGAACCGGTTGATTCTACCACCGTTGTTGCCCGAGGTGTCAACGAGTTCGGGGGGAACTTCTCACGCATGAACCGACCGACTACAATGTCGACCCCCGGAATCGGGGACACTCGGCGGAGTAGCTCAGTTGGTTAGAGCAGCGGAATCATAATCCACGTGGGGGGGGTTGAGTCCATCCTCCGCTACTCTCTTTGACCTATAAATGAGTGGA
>DLVV01000345.1 GCA_003445035.1 Planctomycetaceae bacterium
CTGCCGATATTCTAAGCGAATCGCTGGGCGTCCGGAAGTGTCGTCCCCGGCAAAACCATAACGACTGTGATCTTCTGCCAGAGGCCGCAACCGGGTGCCCGTTCTCACAACACGTTTGCTGACAAACCGAGCGTAACATTGATGGCGTCGCCAATTTCACCTCCGCCGCCGGCCACATCACGCGACCACCCACGATCAAGATGCCACCTGGACCAAAGACCGTGGGGCCATCGTTGGTGAATTTCGGACAAAAACCTGAAGGCTGGACAGGGGCAGGGGGATGCGCCAAAATAGCCGCTCCAGTCAGGATGGGCGCATAGCTCAGTTGGTTAGAGCGCAGCTCTGATAAAGCTGAGGTCCGTGGTTCGAATCCACGTGTGCCCACTGGAGCCGGCTGGGGAGACGCGGTTCTTTCCGGACTGCGTCTCCCCCGGTCCGGTCTCCACCCAGACGACATGACCGCCCACGGGGGACGTAGCTCAACTGGGAGAGCGCCGGCTTTGCAAGCCGGAGGTTGCCGGTTCGAGCCCGGTCGTCTCCACTTCGCTGCGACTGTTACTTTTCTTGGTGTTTTGCCGAGTGGATCCGCTCTTGGGAGCCAACCCGAGACGCGAGCGGCATGGCCTTGGCATTCGTTTTTGCAGGCCGCTGGATTGGTTTAACCGTCACCGGTTCGACCCCCGGCAAACTTGGAGGAGTTAGAGAATGGCTTACAGACCACCACAATTGCAGGTTGATCGCTCAGGTCGCGCCTTCGTCTCGAAGATGATCGGCGGAGCCCGCTACAGGATCCCGATGGGAGTGGCCGGCACGCCGCAGTGTGCGGCCGCCTATCGAAATTTCTTGAGGGAGTACAAGCAGGGGACGTTTGACTGGACCTAGGAACACCACGAGAGCGGCCCGAGCTTGCCGCTTGATTCTGACCAGGAGCAGAGCGTCGGAAGCGATACGTCGTTTCGGTTTACCACGCCGACGACGCGATTGAATTTCCAATGAACGATCGACTCAGCATTCCCTTGGTCCGGTTGTTCGGCGGCACCGTCGTTGCCGACAACGACCGATTGGCGGCTGCTCGTGTCTGGATCAACAAGGTTGGCCGATTCCGGCAACGGCGATTCGATGCCTTGGGGGCTCCCATCGCGATTAGTGATGCCGGAGTCGGCTCTTTCCGCTGCTCTTCGAGTCGACTCGGATAATGAACTGGCCGTGCAGATAATAGGAAGGTTTGATCTGCACGGTGACTTCGTTGTTTTTGACCTGCGTACGGCACTGAAGAGATTCGTTGCCGCCGATGCGGTCGACCGAGGCGCTGACGGATTTATCCGATCCGCGTTTGCCGCTGACGATGAACTTCGCCGAACTGTGTCTCCTGCTGCTGGCGTGACTCGATGTGACGCTCAGTTCGATCATGAAAACTTGATTGGCCGATTCGCAGGTGAACTTCAGCGCGTCCTGGAATTCGGGTGGCTTGCTCGGTGTAAACGTTTTGATGAAGACGTCACGGTGCTCGCTGGTGGTTTCGACTTTGAGCGGCGAATTGAGCTTTTCGATCGTGGCGTTTTTCGCTTGAAACGAATTCGTGGTGAGCGAACCGAATCCCGCTCCTCGACTGTGGGTTAACGTGGCGTGTGAGATGATGAGCGACGATGTGCTCTTGTTAATGTAGCTGTGGCCCGTGTTGCCGTGGCCGATGATCACGTTTTGGAATGAGTCGGCCGAGACGTCGCAGTATCGAGTGTAGCGTCCGTTCCGTGCGGTCGGGCCGGGTTCGACCATGACTCCGTAGCAATGGTTGTAACCCGTGCTCTCAAGGCGAATAACGGTCACGCCAGGATTGCCATGCACGAAACAGTTGGTAAACAAGTTCTCCGTGGTGTTGTCGGAAAAGTAACAACTGTGCGTGACGCGGTAGAAGTGATTGTTCGTGAACATGTTGCCGTTGCAGATCGGGTTGGCCTTGATGGCCACGCCGCCGTACTGAAACAGGCAATTCGAGACCCGGCCGAGATAGCAACTGCCGCGCCGAGCCGAGAGAGACGCACTGCAGACGAGCGTAAGCAACTCGTTCTTATCGACCTCGTCGGGATACGGCTTTTTCTGGTAGGCACTCCAGGCCGTCGTGCTTCCCTGGATGCAGATCGAATCGATCACCCAGAAGTTGATGTTGTCGTAGACGACTTTGGCAGGCCCGACGTTGACGACGCCGTTGTTAATGATGTCGTCACCCGTGCGACCGCCGCTGGCGTTATCCGAAGACACGCCACACGCTTCGCCTTCGCCGGTCAGCCGCGAGAAATTCCCCGTCAGCCGCACAACTGGTTCGGTGTTTTTTGTACGATCAGCCAGTCGCCGCAACCACGCGCCGTGCGACAGATGCAGATAACTGCGTTCGCCGATGTCCAGCGTCCCGTTCACGGCATAGTTTCCTGGCGGGACGACGACCTTCTTTCCCGTGCTGATGGCCTTTTGAATTTGGGCCGTGTTATCGTCGTTGTCAGGATGAGCACCGAAGTCCATCACGTTGACATACGGCGCTTTGACCGACGTCGAATCGGAAGACTCGCTCGCACCTGCTGCTTCACCTGCAATCACACGTGGCTTAATGCTCAACCACGTACCAACAAGCAACACGGCCATTACACTCACGATCGTCAGCACACGGGGAAACAGTTTCGGGTTCATCAGTAGCTCCATTTCGGCAAATCACAATGTTGTGAGTTTAGATTGAGAAAAGGTGTCACAACAATGTCTAGACTCTTTTTGGGGACTGAGCTTCGGGTTTTCATTGGTCATTCGTTGCTTGCAAACCGGAACGAGTAAAGGTCAGCGTCCTTCAGCGCAAACCTGAGCCGAACGGACGGGGTGAGGTATTGCTCGCCGCCACAAACGGCGCCGAGAAGGTGAGAGGCAATCCGCCCACCAGGATCACAAGCCAACGGTGCATGTCATGCTCCACTCATTCAGCCAGAATTTCCCATTTGGGTTGAAGCAAATGGAGCAGTCCCTGACTCACCGCCGACGAAACGACGACAGGCAGCCGAACCAGTTGACGTCTCCGAAGAAGTCGTGGCCGGTCAGCAGTTGCTTCTTGTGACGTTCGGCTCAGTCGAACTTGTCCCGGCGTTTGCGTGTGCTTTCGCCAGTTGCAGGAGTTCGGCGTCAGGTCGGACGCTTTCACCCGTCGCAGGTCTTTGATGCGGTCGCGGATTGGGGGAGAGCATTGTTGGGGGTCTATTGAAAAACTCGTACAATAAAACTCGCGTGTGGGCGGTGGGTACTAAGGGTTCGGGGCCAGATATTTGCCCCCCCTATCCCCTCGCGTGTTTTTTTCTGTGACAACTCCGACAAAGTGATCGCAGGTTTGTATGGTCCAGACCCAGCGGGTCACGCTTGCCTTTGAATGTTTTTATATGGTCGACCTCCTGCACCGGCGTAAAGACATCCCGCTCGGTCAACAACTGCTGACCGAGTTCGTCGTCAAGGTCGCGATCGCTCGGGCACGTTCTGAGGCCAGGGCGGCCCGGCAGCAGCGGGCTGTCGACGGCGACGGGATTTGACTATTCTGGATTGACCGATAGATCGCGGGACGGCGATCCGGCAATGGGCGGAATGTTGAGGCGGTTTTTTTTGTGACAAAGCCCTACCGGCAATTCGGTGGGTCCGGTCGCCTTCAACTCATTTTTGAGCCCCAAAAACAAAGCCAACACGTGAACAGACCCGTGCGAATCACCAGCGTCGTCATTGTTGCAGTGGCCAGTACTCTTCTCCCTGTGGCTTCTTCCGGAGCACGCGGTCAAGAAGTCGTCAATGTCGCGAAGGGCCAACAAGATGTGCTCTTTGCCTTCGATGATGTGAGTATCGAAGCAACACGTGGACTCAAGCTGGAAATGGTGGTCGCGGAGAAGCACCCAAACAACCCTGTCATCCCAAGGGGCAAGGCCGGAGACCCGGATTCTTCTCGAGCCAGTATGCCCGCGGTGCTTTACGAAAACGGGCGTTGGCGAATGTGGTATCCGGCACAGCCGATCGGCAGCACCTGGTATCACTCGCGAGTGGGGTACGCCGAAAGTGAAGATGGCATCACCTGGCGAAAGCCGGAATTGGGATTGCATGAGTACCGCGGGAGCCTCCGGAACAATCTCGTCAAGTCGACGCGCGGAATCAGCACGGTCTCCGTAATTGTTGACAACGATGCTCCGCCGGATCGCCGTTATGTACTCGCCGGCGAAGACATGAGTTGGTGGAAGACGTGGTCGTTGACCGCTCCTTGTACGACGCGTGTGGATACCAGCCCGGACGGCTTGCACTGGAAGCCGCTGAGAGACAAACCGGGCCTCCTGTCGCAGATGAACGAGACCTACGTCATCTACAAGTTCCAGGGCCAGTATCACATCGGAGGCCATCAGGTTTCGCCTTTGGTGCGTCTTCCGCTCCAGACATACCCCAACGGCAGAGTTCACATGCTGGGTCCGCGGACAGCTGTCGTGTGGCGGTCGCCACGCCTTGATCGCTGGCCGCTGGAAAACACCAAGGCCTTCTTCAAGCCCATGCGATCGTCGTCACCTTTTCGGAAGGGCTGGAACGGTGAACAAGTGCATATGGGGGTCGCAGCGATCAACGCGTACCGAAATGTGTGCCTGGGCGTTTACGGCCAGTGGCATCATCCTCCCATCGAGGATGAAGACG
>DLVV01000260.1:0-526 GCA_003445035.1 Planctomycetaceae bacterium
GGGCTATGGCCCGACCGTGATATTGGAGAGCTGATCGATCCGGAACCTCGGCTTGCCGGTCCGGTCGGTCAGGCCACTCCTGAGCGTCCCGGTGACGTAGACCACGTCGTTGTCCTGCAGGGCCTCGAGCCGGGGATCGTCGCCCAACGAGATGTCTCCGCCGTAGGGATCGTTCTGATTCGGCGTCGGAGCATACATCAGGTGCCAGGCCTTGTCGGCCTTGTCGTACTCGATCTTGCCCTTGAACCACGTGTAACCGATCGTGTCGTAGCCGTAGTTGGATTCCTTGATCTTCGGCAACGAGACCGGATCCGCAGCCGGTTCGTTCAAGCCGGCGGTGACCGGTGCCGCGATCGCACCGGGCGCCGTCGCCGCACTTTCGCCCTTGGCCGGGATCACAGCTCCGGCCGTCCCATCGGCGGGACTTTCTCCAAACGCACCGGTCAGGGTCCCGCCAGTGGGTGCTCGGAACGAAGACGACTCGGTCGCAGCGTCACCCGCCCGGGTCGATTCTCCGGCGGCGGCC
>DLVV01000260.1:848-18177 GCA_003445035.1 Planctomycetaceae bacterium
GGATCGGTCGGGTCCTGGTAACGGGGGACCGGTTGTGGGGCCGTTCCGCCCGGTATTGTCGCAGCGGGTGGTGTGCCAAGAGTGGGTGGAATCTGCAGGGGCTGAACGATCCCGGCCGGGGTGGCGGCCTGGGGTCCGATGGGAATGACACCCGGGGCGATCGGCTGGCCCGGAATCGGTGCTCCGGCCGGAGCGATTGACGGAGCGGGCACCGTCGAGAGCACCTCGGGATAGCCGCCGTAACCGTACGGGTTGTAGGAGTAACAGCCGGTGAGCATTACCAGGGCCAACAGGCCGACGAGCTGGATTGGTCGATTGGACATCACGCACATCCTTGTGATCATGTGTTCGAGAGCACGTTGGTGGAGATCCGCCGGTGGGCGAGTGTGAGAGAGAGCAAAGTGGGGGGATTGTAAAAACGGGGCGAACTGTGTCCAGAGGAATTTGGCTCTCCCGGCTCAATATCCGCTCCCCACCCTCAACACGACCTTGACCAGATCCCGCTCGTCCCGAACCCGGTCCAGGGCCCCGACGGCGTCGTCCAGACCGACGACCTCCGAAACCAGCGGGGAAACGTCCACCGTGCCGGTTTCCAGCGCCACCAGCGCCTTGTCGAACGGTCCGCATCGCGATCCGACCACGGTCACCTCGTCGATCACCACCGGTGCCATTTCCAGCGTCTGCGTCCCGGCGATGGTCGTCTTGAGCACCACGGTGCCGCGGGGGCGGACCAGCCCCAGGGCCGTCGGCAGGCCGGTGGCCGAACCGGTGGCATCAACGACCAGGTCGTCAGACCGCTCGCCCGAAACAGTCTCGAGCCGACAGGTGGAGATGCCCAGCTCCTCCAGGATCGCCAGCTTCGCATCGTGCTTGCCGACAACCCGGACCCGGCAGCCGATCGAGGCAAGGACCTGGGCGCAGAGGTTTCCCAGGCGTCCGTCGCCCAGCACGGTCACCGATTCGGTTCCGGTGACGTCGACCTGTTCGATCACCTGCAGTGCGGCGGCGACCGGTTCGGCAAACACCGCGACCCGATCGGCCATTCCGTCGGGCACCTCGTGCAGGTTCGTCTCCGGCAATACCAGCGTTTCGGCAAATGCCCCATCACGCCCCAGGATCCCCAGCACGGTTCTCTGGGGACAGTGATTGGCCAGCCCGCCCCGGCACAGTTGGCAGGTCCCGCAGCTGCAGTTGATCTCCCCGACCACCCGCCGCCCGGACAGCCGACCCGTCCGGGCCACTCCGACGAACTCGTGGCCCAGCACCCCGCGGTAGCCCATGTAACCGGCCACCAGTTGCAGGTCGGTCTCGCAGATCCCCGCCTCGATCACGTCGACGGCCACCTCGCCCCCGGCGGCGATCGGCTCGGGGTGATCCTCGACCAGCCGTGGGCCAGTCTCCTCCAGCACCACCGCCTTCATGAGCCATCGCCCCACGGCAGCAGTGCCGCCCGCTGCACCGACCCGGTGTCCTGGTCGGCGAAGGCCTGGTCGATCTCCGTCAGCGGATAGCTGTGGGAGAGAACCCGGTCGAAGGGGTATTTGGCCGAAGATTCCGAAAGCAGCTGCAGTGCCGACCGCAGGCTCTCGGGGCGGTACCACATCATGCCGATGATCGTCTTGCCGCCGTGGACCAGTTGCGAGGGATCGATGGTGACGGTCCGTCCCTGGTTGATGTTGCCGATCTCCAGCAACGTCCCGCCCTGGGCCAGCATCTCGATCGCCTCGGGCAGGATCTCTGCCGACCCGACCAGTTCCATCACCAGGTCGGCCCCGTCGCCCTCGGTCAACTCCAACACCCGCCGGACCCGGTCTGCCGGGGAGGGGAATTCATTGAGGTCGATCACATGGTCAGCCCCGAAGGCCAGGGCCAGTTCCAGGCGGCTCGGGATGCCGTCGACGACGATCACCTGGCCGACTCCCCGTTCGCGGGCCACGGCGATGGCGTTGAGTCCCAGTCCGCCGGCCCCCTGGATGACCAGGCGGTCTTCGGGCCCGGCCCCACCGCGTTCGAGCCCGTCGATGACCTGGGCCAGGGCGCAGTTGGCCGGGCCGGCCAGTTCGTCGGGCACATTATCGGGCACCTTGAAGACGGCCTGACCGGGACGCAGGTAGTAGTACTGGCCGTAGGCGGCGGTGAAGTGGGGATACTGGTCGGGCGGGAAGCGGTACTTGAGTCCCTCGGGACAACGCGGCGTCGTATCGCGTCGGCAGCTGCGGCACTCGCCACAACCAACGAAGTACTGGAAAACCACCCGATCCCCAACGGCCAGCGGCTCACCGGCCGAATCGGCAGTGAAGCCGTCGCCCAGTTCGTGCACCACGCCAGTCATCTCGTGCCCGATCGACAGGCAGAACGGCTCGCTGTTGCCCCGGGAGACGTCGTAGGTGCCCCGCCAGATGTGCAGGTCGCTGCCACAGACATTGGCCAGGGTGATCCGCACGACGGCAGCCCCCGGCTCGGCCTCGGGCACGGGAAATTCCATCAACGCGAACGGCCGTCGCACCCCGGTGAACGCCGCCACCAGTCCTGTTTCACTCATGATCGGTCTCCTGCCGTGGTGGTCATCCTAATCGGCCGTTGGTCGGGTCACCACGGAGCGCGGGTTTCGTCGGAGACGGCAGGACCGTTGCCGCTGCCATTGAACCCCCTGTAGCCGAATGCGAGAATCGGTCGACTTTCGGAGAGGTGACAGAGTGGCCGATTGTGCGGCACTGGAAATGCCGTGTCTCGGGTAACCGGGACCGCGGGTTCGAATCCCGCCCTCTCCGCTTTTTTTCGTTCGTCGATCCTCGGCATTCTTCCCGGTTGGTCACCACATCGATCTCGCGTCGTTGAACCCGGCCGTATATGCTGACGACAGGCAACCCGAACCGGTCACTCGGGATCTGGAATGACGCAGCGACACGACGGTGTATGGGTAGGCTTTGACCTGGGCGGCACGAAGATGCTGGCCAGCGTCTTCGATTCGTCGTTCGAGGTGATCGGCAGCGATCGCAAGTCGACGCTCAACTCGGTCTCGCCCAAAAAGAACCTCAAGCGGATCGCCAAGACGATCGACGGGGCACTGGCCGAGGCGGGCCTGGACCGCACGGCGATCCGCGGCATCGGCATCGGCTGTCCCGGCGCGGTCGACATGACCACCGGGCTGGTGCACGAGGCGATCAACCTGAGTTGGCGGGACGTGCCGGTCGGCGACTGGCTGACCGAGAAGATGGACTGCCCGGTGCTGGTGGTCAACGACGTCGACGCGGGCGTGTACGGCGAATACCGCTTCGGCGCGGCGCGGGGCAGCCGCTGCGTGGTCGGCATCTTTCCCGGAACCGGAATCGGGGGAGGTTGCATCTACGAAGGCCGCATCCTGCGGGGCAACAGGATCACCTGCATGGAGATCGGGCACTTCCCCATCAATCCCGGTGCTCCGGCCCGGGGCAACGACCGCTGCCACACCCTCGAACACGTCTCCAGCCGCCTGTCGATCGCCGCAGCCGCAGCCCAGGCCGCCTACCGCGGCCACGCGCCGCACCTGGCCGAACACGTCGGCACCGAGGTGGCGACGATCCGCAGCGGGGCGTTGAGTGCCGCGATCGACAGCGGTGACACGGTGATCGAGGGAATCGTCCGCGAAGCGGCCGAGTGGATCGGGGTGGCGGCCGCCGGGTTGGTCCACCTGCTGGCTCCCGACACGATCGTGCTGGGAGGCGGACTGGTCGAGGCGATGCCCGACATGTTCCGAGACGCGGTCTCGGGCAGCTGCAACAAGAACCTGCTCGAGTCGTATCGCGACTCCTACCAGGTGGTCACCGCCGAACTGGGTGACAACGCCAGCGTGCTGGGTGCCGCCGCCTGGGCCGAAACCGAAATCGTCAACAACACCACGCGGGCCGCCTGACCCCGCTTGTGGCCGGCGAACGGTTTTAGCTCTTCCACGCCCCGGCTGACCGGTTATTAATAGACCGGTGCCCCCGACCGACCGTTTTGGCCGTTTGGCCCACAGCGGCAATCGACTCGCCAGTTCTCCCCGACCCGTTCTTTTCCAGACACTCAACCTCCTCCGGTTTCATGCCCGACCGCCTGACCACCATCCACAAATCACATCGGGGTTCCGGTGTCCCGCCGCAGACCCGATCGGTCGCGGTGATCGACATCGGGTCAGCCTCAATCCGCATGGCGATCGGCGAAATTGTCAGTGACGGCTCGATCCGCCTTCTCGAATCGCTCTCCCGGGACGTGGATCTCGGCCGAGACACCTACACCCGCGGCCGCATCCGGAGACGAACGACCGAGGGATGCGTGGCGGTGCTGCGGAGTTACCGCCAGTTGTTGGCCGAGTACGACATCACTCGAGCCGAACAGGTCCGCGTGGTGGCCACCAGCGCGGTCCGCGAGGCCACCAACCGGATGTCGTTTCTGGACCGCATCTACGTGGCAACGGGCATGGAGATCGAGGCGATCGACGAGGCGGAGGTGAACCGGATCACCTATCTCGGCGTGCAACCGATGATCGAAAACCATCCGGCGCTGACCGACGCGCAGTCGATCGTGACGGAGGTCGGCGGCGGAAGCACCAAGGTCCTGCTGGTCCAGTCCGGTGACGTGATCTACTCGAACACTTACCAGCTCGGTTCTCAACGACTGCGAGAATCGCTCGACGGGGCGCCCAGGGGTTCACTGGTCGAGTTGATGAGGTCCGAAGTCCGCCGCACCATGGACCGGGTCCGAAGCAACGTGCCGTGGGAGGCCCCGGCGGAGGTGGTCGCATTGGGGGGCGACATCCGTTTTGCGGCCCACCAGCTGTTGCCCGACTGGAGTCGCGACGAACTGGCGTGCCTGGCGGTCGATGAGATCACGGTGCTGTGCGACGAGATCCTGGGACTCTCCGTTGATGACATCGTCCGCCGTTTCCAGGTCAGCTACCCCGACGCCGCGGTGCTGGGGCCGGCGCTGTTGTGCTATGTCGAACTGGCCAGGACTTTCGATCGCGACCGGCTCTACGTCGGCAATGTCAACCTGCGTGACGGGTTGTTGCGCGAGATGGCCACCGAGGAGGGATGGAGCGACGACCTCGCCCGCCAGATCACCCGCTCGGCACTCGACCTCGGCCGCAAGTACCAGTTCGACCAGCCGCACGCCCAGCACGTCGCCGATCTCTCCAGGCGGCTCTTCGAACAACTCGCCGACGACCACCAGCTGGATCCTCGGTTCGGCATCCTGCTGCACACCGCCGCGTTGCTCCACGAAATCGGCGGGTTCGTCTCCAGCCGCAGCCTGCACAAGCACTCGATGTACCTGATCCAGCAAAGCGACCTGTTCGGGCTGACCCGCACCGACATGCTGCTGGTGGCCCTGGTCGCCCGGTACCACCGTGGCGCCACGCCCAAGCCGACTCACCTGGGCTACTCCAAGCTCGACCGCGACCAGCGGATCGCCGTCACCAAGCTGGCCGCTCTGCTGAGAGTGGCCACCGGCCTGGATGCTTCGCGCAGCGGGCACATCTCGGAATTCACCTGCCAACGGAGCGACGGCAAGCTGGTGATCGCCATCCCCGGTGTCGACGACCTCTCGATCGAACAACTCGCCCTGGACCGCACCAGACTGCTCTTCGAACAGATCTTCGGCATGTCCGTCCTGCTCCGCCAGGCCGACCAGGATGGACCCAGCCACTGACCCGCAACGGCTTCCCGGCCAGTTCTCATGACCGCTCACAACGACCAGTTCATCAACCGCGAGCTCAGTTGGCTGGAATTCAACCAGCGGGTGCTCGACGAGTCGGGTGACACGGGCCACCCGTTGCTCGAACGGCTCAAGTTCCTGGCGATCACCGCCTCGAACCTTGACGAGTTCTTCATGGTGCGGGTCGGCGGACTGCAACTGGTTCAACGCGAGGGACACGGAGGTCAAGACGCTGCGGGCCTGACCGCGGCCGAGCAACTGGAACTGATCAACGAGCGGATTCACCGCATGGTGTCCGACCAGTACGCCCGGTTCAGTGAGCAACTGGAGCCGGCCCTGGCCGCCGAGGGCATCCGCAGGGTGCGCCCCGATTCGATCGATCCGGCCCAGGCGACCGTGCTCGAGCAGATCGTCGACGGAGAGATCTACTCGGTACTGACCCCGATGGCTGTTGCCGACGACCAGGACTGCCCGCTGCTGCCAGGCGGTCCGCTGTGCCTCTCGGTACGCCTCGGCGATGACGAGGACGGTTCGCCCCGCTTCGCCTGGATTCCCTGTGGCCGCAGCTGCCCACGGATTCTCACCCTGCCCTCCGAGGGCGGTTACGCCTACATGCTGCTCGAGGACGTGCTCGCCTGGTCGCTCGGAAAGTTCTTCCCCGGCGAGGAGGTGCTCGAGTGCGTGCCGTTTCGGATCACCCGCAACGCCGACCTCAGCCTCCGCGAGGACGAGGCGTCGGACCTGATGGAAGGCATGCAGGAGATTCTCGAGGCCAGGAAAGAGAGCCATTGCGTACGGCTGGAGATCGCCGCGGAGGCCGACGACGTGACCCGGGGCTTCCTGCAACGGCAATTCGACATCGACGAGTGGGACATCCACGGCATCCCCGGCCCCCTGGACCTGACCGGCTTCTTTCCGCTGACCGACCTGACCGGCTTCGATGACCTCAAGGACACGCCCTGGCCACCGGTGGCGTCCCCGCAAATCGACCCCCGGCGAAACCTCTTCGAAGTGCTCGCCGATCGCAGCGTGCTGCTGTGCCACCCGTTCGAGAGCTTCGACCCGGTGGTACGGTTTGTCGAGGAGGCGGCGACCGACCCGGACGTGCTGGCGATCAAGCAGACGCTTTATCGCACCAGCCGTGACAGCCCGATCGTCCGCGGGCTGGCCCGGGCGGCCGAACTGGGCAAGCACGTGACGGTGATCGTCGAACTGAAGGCCCGCTTCGACGAGGCCCGCAACATCGAATGGGCCCGCAGCCTCGAACAGGCCGGGGTGCAGGTGATTTATGGCATCCGCGGCCTGAAGACACACGCCAAGATCTGCCTGGTCGTCCGACGCGAACCCGGTGGCATCCGCCGCTACGTTCACTTCGGCACCGGGAACTACAACGAAAACACCGCCCGGCTTTACACCGACATCAGCTACCTGACCGGCGATCCCGACCTGGGCGCCGACGGAGCCACCTTCTTCAACACCATCACCGGCTACACCCAGCCGAGGCGATTCGAGTTGATCGAAGCGGCTCCGATCGGGCTGCGGGACCGGTTGCTCGAGCTGATCGCGGCCGAGACCGAGCGAAAACGGCAGGGACAGCCGGCACGGATCCTCGCCAAGATGAACTCGCTGGTCGATCCGCGGCTGATTCGCGCACTCTACGAAGCCAGCCAGGAGGGGGTGGAGATCCGGCTCAACGTGAGGGGTATCTGCTGCCTGAGGCCGGAGGTCGCCGGGCTCTCCGAGAACATCACCGTCACCAGTGTCGTTGACCGGTTCCTCGAACACAGCCGCGTTTTCCACTTTCACCGCGGCGGTGCCGGCCAGACCTTCATCGCCAGCGCCGACTGGATGCCCCGCAACCTCGATCGACGGGTCGAGTTGATGGTGCCCGTCGACGATCCGGCCTCCTCCGAGCGTCTGGTCCGGATGCTCGAACACTGCCTGTCCGACCAGGTCAAGGGCCGGCGGTTGCGTGACGACGGGAGCTACGACCCGCCCCCCGGCCGCGAGCGGTTCGTTGACGGCCGTGATACCGCCGACTCGGACGACCCACTCGGTGGCCGCTGCCAGCAACTGTTGTATGATGAAGCCTGTGAAGTGATGCGGCTCAACGAGGAATCTCACCGGACCGGATTTGTTCCGCATCGCGCCCCCGGACACGAAACGACCGAGACCTGACCGGATCGACCGGCACGCGCTGCCGGCCAGTTGAACGTGATGAAGACGCTGCTCTTGTTGCGCCACGCAAAGTCGAGCTGGAGTCAAGATGTCTCCAGTGACCACGACCGCCCCCTGAACGGTCGCGGTGAACAGGCGGCCCCACTGATGGGCCGGCTGATCCTTCACCGTGAACTGGTCCCCGATATCATGGTCACCTCGACCGCCCGCCGGGCCCACCGCACCGCCAACCTGGTCGCCGACGCCTGCGGCTACGATCACGACATCCACACCACCGGCGACCTCTACCACGCCTCGGCTGCCGAATGGCTGAGCGTGGTCAGCGAGTTGCCCGACGAGGCCGGGCGGGCACTGCTGGTCGGACACAATCCGGGAATCGAGGAGATGATCCTGCTGCTGGGGGGTGAACATCACCGCATGTCGACCGCGGCGCTGGCACAGCTGGAACTGCCGATTGACAACTGGTTCGACGTGACCCTGATCCCCCGCGCCGACCTGGTCGAACTGTGGCGGCCGCGGGACGTTGAATCCGAAGGATTTGCCTAGATCGTCCTGCTCGAGTCAAAGACACGATGACCCATCCGGCACCGCACCGCCTGGTCCCCGGCCAACCCGTCGATCTCGGTTCCCTGCCCACCGCCGGCGAGGGTGACCGCAAGGCCTTCGAGGCCGAGCTGGATTCGTTGCGGGATCAACTGGACGAATGGCAGCGAGCACTCTACGCCGAACGCCGCCGCTCGCTGCTGATCGTGCTCCAGGCCATGGATGCCGGGGGCAAGGACAGCACGATCCGGAAGGTCTTCCGGGGCATCAACCCCCAGGGCACCCACGTCGCCTCGTTCAAGAATCCCTCCGAACTCGAACGGCAACACGACTTCCTCTGGAGGATCCACAAGCAGGTCCCCGCGGCGGGCATGATCGGCATCTTCAACCGTTCACACTACGAAGATGTGCTGGTGGTCCGTGTCGACCGAATTGTCCCGGAATCCACCTGGCAGGCACGATTCGAGCAGATCAACCACTTCGAGGCGCAGCTTGCCGCTTCCGGAACCACCATCCTGAAGTTCTTCCTGCACATCTCACCCGAGGAGCAGGCCAAGCGGTTTCGTGATCGGCTGCGAAAACCGGAAAAGAACTGGAAGTTTTCTCGCGGCGATCTCGATAAGCGCCGCCAGTGGTTCGACTACCAGCAGGCCTTCCAGGACATGCTCGAAAACTGCACGACCGAGATCGCTCCGTGGCACGTCATCCCCGCCGATCGCAAGTGGTACCGCAACACGGTGATTGCCCGCACGATCGTCTCGACACTCGAGGCCACCAACCCGCAGTACCCGACCACGGACGAGGACTTCAGCGGGATCACCATCGCCGACTCCATCGAAGGCGGCAGCACAGACCCACAACGGGATGGGGCCTGAACCGTTCCGGATCAGTCGATCCACTTGAGCCGGCGGATGGCGTCGATGACCGGGGCCACCAGCCTGGGCCGGGCCAGCAGCCGGATCGCCTTGCGTGGCGAAACCCACTGCCGGGCCCGCGATTTCTTTTCGGGCCACTTCTTCAGGCAGTTCTCGACCTCCATCAACCACACGGTCACCTCGACCGACTTCTTTCCCTTGTTGGCCGAAAAGCGACTGAGGACCGGTTCCAGCACACGGCCTTCCAGTCCCGCCTCCTCGAACGCCTCGCGTCCGGCACACTCCACCTCCGACTCACCCGGTTCAATGTTCCCCTTGGGCATGATCCAGTTTGCACCGCGACGAACACTGACCAGGCAGAACTGAAGCCGGCCCTTACGGATCCGGTAGGGCAGGGCTGCGGCCTGGTGCAGATCGGCCAGGCGGGGCTGGCCGTTCTGTTTGGATCGAGAATTCTCGGTCATCGGCGTCTCTCGTCGGCCAGCTCATCACGCTCGTGCATGCCGCCGGACGTGTGAGGCGGGTATGATAGGGATCCGACGCGGCGCGTGTCGAGTGTTCCGCGTTCGACTCCCGGCTCCTCGACCTGGCTCCCGAAACCGCTTGCCGATGTCTTCGCACCTGCCGAAACGACGTCCGAACCACCTGGCCGGAATGCTGGCCTGCCTGCTGATCGGGATCACTGCGGCATCCCAGCGGGTGACGGCTGCCACACCGTCGGTCACGGTTCTGTTCCCGCCAGTCGTGCGAGCCGGGCAGGCGGCCAGCATCACCGTCAGCGGCGGAGACCTCGGCACTCTCACGGGACTGGTCAGCGCCGGCGGTGAACTCGAAACCAGTTCGGTCACCAAGTCGGTGATCAACGTCACCGTCAGCGGAGACACCCGGGCCGGACTGCTCGACGCCTGGACGCTGACCTCCACGGGCCTGTCCAATCCCCGGGCACTGCTCGTGGTGACCCACCCGGTCAAGGTTGTCGCCGAAACGCCCGATTCGCAGGCGACCGCGATTTCGCTGCCGGGAACCGCCGCTGCGAAGCTCGACCGCACCGCCGATCGCGACGTGTTCGCCTTCACCGGCCAATCGGGCCAACTGGTCCATCTCGCCTGCCGATCCAGGAGCCTCGACGGCACGGTGTCACCCGTCCTCACCGTACACGGGCCCAAGGGCCGCGAGCTGGCTCATTCCTTCGTCCACCAGGTCGAACCGAAACTGACTCTCAAGCTGCCCGCCGACGGCCGCTACCTGGTCACCGTCGTCGACCGGGGATTTCAACAGGACGCGGCCAGCCTCTACGCGCTGACACTGGAAACCGGCCCCCGGCTGCAGGCCACCTTCCCCACAGCGATCTGCGGCGGCGGCAACCTGCTGGTGCTCGGACACGAACTTCCCTTCGGAACAGCTCACCCCCCGACGGGACTCTCGGCTCTACCGGTCGCCTTCGACCAGTTCCTCTCGCACCGCTCCTGGCCCGACCGTCGCCCCGTCGGAGTCCTCGACGGCGGCTTTCGCATGAAGATGAGCGAGTGCTCGGGAACGGCCTGGATCACCCATTCTCACGAGCCGGTCGTCACCGAGACCACCGACCGCAACGACACCGCCGCCACCGCCCAGCCAATCGACCCCCCCGTGCGGATCTGTGGGGCCTTCGAACGGTCCGCGGATGTCGACTGGTACACGGTCGAAGTGAAAAAGGGCGAAACGCTCGAGATCTCAGGGTGGGGAGAACGGCTGGGCCAATCGATGCGTCTGGAGGCGATTGTCCACGACCGGGCCGGCAAAGCGCTGGCCACCATCGCGCCACCGGTGGCCCCCAAAAAGATCGGCTTCGACTTCCCGTTCAGCACCTACGACCCACACGCCAGTTGGAAGGCTCCCGCTGACGGACGATTCACGATCGTCGTCCGCGACATCTTCGGCGGCAGCGTCTTCGGACCCGACCGGGTCTACCAGCTGGTGATCAGTCCGCCCCGCAAACGTATCCAGGCCTTCTCGGTCGTCGGCGACGGCAAGACCCACTCGGGACTCAGCATCGCTGCCGGCGGAGAGTCGACCCTGCAGGTCCTGGCGATTCGCATGGGTGGTTCGGATTCACCTATCGAGGTGACAGCCGAGGGTTTGCCCGACGGTGTCACCGCAGCCACTGTCACCGTCGCGGCTGGCAAGCCCGTCGCCACTCTCACGTTGAAGGCGACTGCCCAGGCCAAGCCGACACTCTCGCCCATTCGACTGGTCGCCAAGACCGGGACCGACAACTCCAGCTGGCCGGTGCTGCCGGTCGCTCACCTTCCCGGCCCCGCGCCGGCCCGCCGCGTCACCGACGCCCTGATGCTCTCGGTGACCCCCGCCGGCCCACCGCCCCCCAAGAAGACACCCGCCAAGAAGAAAACGCCGTAACCGACGGCCTTCGATCCGGCAACACGCAAGGAACCACCGGCCCACCATGAACGATTCAACACCGCTCACGCGGATCCCCGCCGAACCGCTCATCTACGAATTCTCCCGGCACCTGCCGCCCCGGGCCACGATCGCTCCCGGCGGCCGCCTGCTGGTCGAATCCGAAGACGCGCTCTCGGGCCAAATCTCCGCACCCGGCGACCAGCGTGACAAGTCGACAGTCCCCAAGAGCAACCCGGTCAACGGACCGATCGAGATCGAAGGCGCCGAGCCGGGGGACGTGCTGAGCGTGAGGATCCACGCGATCCAGCCGTGGCGCCCCCAGGCCGCGACCTACACCGGTGCTCCGAAACAGTTGTGCGAGTGGCTGGGCACCGATGTGCCGCCGGGTGGCCACGTCTGCCCGATCGCCGACGGAATGATCCAGTGGAGCGACGAGATCTCGATCCCCTACACGCCGATGCTCGGCTGCATCGGCACCGCGCCCGAGTGGGGTGTGCCCACCACCGGGCCGGGTGGACCGCACGGGGGAAACATGGACATCTGTGAAACCGCACCCGGGGCGACGGTCCACCTGCCGGTCTTCGTCCCCGGCGGTCTGCTGTTCCTTGGTGACGCCCACGCCGCGATGGGGCATGGAGAACTTTCGGCCTCCGGACTCGAGATGTCGGCGGTGACCGAGATCAGCGTCGACCTGGTCAAGGACCGGGCACTGACGTGGCCCCGGATCGAGAACGACGTCGAGATCATGACGGTCACCAGCGGTGCCCCGGCCGAGCGATCGATCGCGCGGGCCTACGCCGAGTTGATCCTGTGGATGGAGGCCGACTTCGGCTGGAATCGCTGGAAGGCCTACGACCTGCTGACGCACGTCGGCGAGATCTCCATCGGTTACTACGACGGGGGCAGTGTCGCGGCCAAGGTCCGCCGGGAATACCTGTGACCCGGCACCGGGCTCGACGCGGCCCGACTCCTCAGGCCGCCGCCGCCAGCCTTCCGGTCGCCTGCCCCAGCACGTCGGAAACCACATCGGCCGCACGGTGCATCTGGGCCACGCCCAGGCCCGGATGGACCTGGAACATCAGGCTCGTCTCACCCAGTTCGCGAGCCACCGGCAGCCGTGCCGACGGACGCCAACCGGTCCGGTCAAAGGCCGTCTCCAGATAGATCTCCGGGCACGCCCCGCTGCCACAGGGAATACCCCGAGACGAGATCTCGGCGGCGATCCGATCTCGAGACCAGCCGGACACGAGCCATTCGGGACGCACGTAGGCGTAGAACTTGTAATAACCGTGATCGATGCCCGCGGCGGGTTCCGGCACGCGCAATGCCCCCATCGCCCCCAGCCGGCCGGCCAGTACCGCCGCGTTGCCGCGACGCTCGTTCACCCAGCCAGGGAGTTTCCCGAGCGCGATCCGACCCAGCACCGACTGCATCTCGGTCAGTCGCCAGTTGGTGCCCAGCCCGCCGTGAACATACCGGAACACCGCTCCCTTCGACGGGGCGTGCACCGCATCGTAATCCTTGCCGTGGTCCTTGTAGCTCCAGGCACGCCGCCAGGTCGACTCGTCATCGGTCAACACCAGGCCGCCCTCACCGCCGGTCGAGAGGATCTTGTCCTGGCAGAAACTGAAGGCCGCCACGTCGCCCAGGCTGCCCACCGGCCGCCCGTGGTAGGTCGCCCCGTGCGCCTGGGCGCAGTCCTCGATCACCGTCATCCCCTCCTGTTCGGCCAGGGCGAGAATCGGATCCATGTCGCACGGCCAACCTGCCAGGTGGACCACCAGCACGCCGCGGGTGCGTGAGGAAACCGCCCCGGCAACCGTCTCGGCCGTGATGTTCCCACTGTCGCGATCCACATCCACGAACACCGGGACAGCACCCCGGGCCGCAATGGCGCTGGCACTGGCCAGGAAACTGCGACAGGGCACGATCACCTCGTCACCACGACCGATCCCGGTCGCCTCCAGGGCCAGTTCCAGGGCGACGGTGCCGTTGGCCACCGCGACCGCGAATCGGGTTCCGACCGCCTCGGCGTACTCCCGCTCGAACTCCCGGCCATGAGGACCCGTCCAGTAGTTGACGCGCCCGGAAGCCAGCACCTCGCTGACCGCCCCGGTCTCCTCGTCACCGAAGACCGGCCAGGGGGCCCAGATGGGAACCGCGCTCGGATGATCCGGATTGCTCATTGCTCAGGCCGCCTTCGCTTGTCGCGGGTAGTCGTACCGCTTCATCAACCATCCCGAGAGCCTCCAGCAGGTCCTGCGGTCCGAATCGGGCAGTCGCTCGATCCAGTCCCAGTCCGGTTTCAGCCTGACCTGTCCGGCCATCCTCAGGCGGTTGCCCGCCACGGTGTGTCCCACGGAAAACGACTCGCCGGATTCCAGGGCCCGGGCCAACCCGCCGCAGTCCAGCCCGCAGGCGTCACCGATCCGGACCAGTTCTCCGGCCGGGTCCGACACGAAGTCCTCGTAACGGACCAGCACCCCGCGATCACCGGCCCGTCGTCTCAGGCGAGCGGCAAACAGGTTCGCGATCGTCCAGTAGACGACCGAGTACCACGCGGGACGCGATGCGAGGTCATGCTGGACACCTCCCTCGAGATCCCGGGCCAATGACTTCTTCCGGGACCACGCCACCGCGCGACTGTCGCGGACCAGGTGCACCAGTCGCAGGTCGACTCCGGGCAAACGGGCCAGCCAACGGGCCCGCAGCGGTGTCTTGGACGAATCAACAATCACCCGCCGTCGGCTGACCGCGGCGATTGACTCGTACAGGCTTCCGGTCTGTTCCAGGTATCGTCGAGCAGCCGCGGTGCGGAACAACGACGACGCCTCGGTTCGCCACATCGCCGCCGGGCGGAACCGTTCGAACCGGGCCTGCATCGCCAGGTAGTCCTCGACGTCGGCTCCCCGGGTCGCGTTCAGCCAGGCCTGGCGAACCTCGTTCCAGAACCCGCATCCATCGGCCGGCTCGCCGCACGCACAGAATTCGTTGTTGATCCACCCCGAGCGATGCAGGTTGGAGAGTTCTCCGACACTGACCGCGTCGGGATGATTGCCCAGCACGGTGTCGAGCACCGTCGAACCGCTGCGACCGGCGCCGACGATGTAGATGATCCGCAGCGGAGAAGGAGAAGTCGACGTGGGCATCTCGGACCGGTGACGGAAAAGGGATCTCGTACCAGAGACTGCGGGTTTTAATTCGCCCCGGCCGCTGTGGGCAAGATCGGTTTGGTACCCGGTCGCCTACGCCGCCGCGCACTCGACCGACACCTCGGTCGCTTGTGCCAGTGTCTGCAACACCACGCAGTAACGTTCGGTCAGTTTCACCAGCGTGGCCAGTTGCTCGTCATCGGCATCGGTGTCGAGCTGGAAATGCATGCGAATCGACTGGATCCCGATCGGTGCGTCACGGTCGACGGCCAGCGTGCCCCGAAAATCGAGATCACCCTCGGCGGTCACCCTGCCCCCCCGCACCGGGATCTCCAGGGCCGTCGCCACCGCCCGCAGTGTCACCCCGGCACACGCCACCAGGGATTCCAGCAACATGTCGCCCGAGCACAGCGCGGTGCCGTCCCCTCCGGTGGCCGGATGCAACCCCGCCTCGGCCAGTTGCGGACCCGTGTCGACGCGGCAGGTGATTCCCTCATCGCCCAACGACCCGCCGGCCCGCAGCGTCAGCTTCGCCGAATCGGGATTCTCGCGGTACCGCTCCTTGAGCGGAGCCTGCAGGGCCTTGAGTTGGCTGGCGTCCATGAGAATCGACCTTTCCGAGTGTGGCGATCGCAGTGGAACCGAACCGGGCCGGGCGGCTGCTCTGCGTGGCGGAGTGGATGGGAGACCATTAGAAGAGTAGCTGAACGCGACGCAAGCGCACCGGCAGAGAAACCCCATGAGTGACACGATGCTCAAGACATCCATCGAACCGTCCACACCGGTCGCCGCCGGCAGCTTCGGCACCTGGACACTGCGGTTCCAGGCCACCGGCGACGGGCTTCCGGCCGGGACGACGATCCGCGTGGGCACCGACACCGACACCGACTGGGGCGTGCCCCAGTTCAACGATCCCGGGGCCGCCGAATACGCGACGGTCACGGCACCCGAGGGCGTCGACGTCGCGGCTCTCACGGTGGGAGTGAAGGGATTCCAGGTCGAGGTCGGGTCGACGGGTTTGCCCGGCGGTGGCGAGATCGCCGTCGTGATCGGTGACACCTCCGGCGGCAGCCCCGGGTCACGGTCTCAGACCTTCCGGGAACACCATCGGGTCTTTGCCGTCACCGTCCAGCAGGGCGGATCGGACGAGGTCGAGGCGGTCACCGATTCCCCGGTACTCGAAATCGTCGGAGGCGAACCGGTGAAACTGGTCGTGGTTGTGCCCTCGGAACTGCCTCCCGGCGAACCGTTCCGGGTCCTGGTCAAAGCCGAGGACGCCTGGGGCAACGCGTCCAACGGGTACCGCGGCACTGTCACGCTCGCCGGTGACGGCATCGCTCTGGACAACGACACGATCGACTTCTCCGAATCGGATGCCGGTGCGGGCTGGCTCGAAGGGGCGTCGGCCGACAGGGCCGGTGTGCTGAGATTGACCGCGACCGACAACCAGGCGGGACTCGCCGGCACCAGCAATCCGCTGTGCGTGGTCGAACATGTCGGCCAGCAACGTTTGCACTGGGCCGACCCGCACGGCGGCCAGCTGGTGGACCGAGAGAAGTTCGCCGGGTTCTTCGCCCACGCCCGCGACGTGGCGGGAATCCAGTTCGCGGGATTCCAGCGGAATGCCGACGTGCTCGACGAACAGGACCTGGTCGTGCAGCAGGATGTCGAGCTGGAATTCCACGAGCCCGGCCGGTTCATCGCCATCCCCGGATACGAGTGGTCGGGCAAGACCTGGGACGGCGGGCACCACAACGTTTACTTCCGTCGCCATCACCAGCCGATCCACCGCAACGCACCGGCCGAGACACCCGAGTCGGTGGACAAGTCGACCGAGTTGCACCACGTCCGGGACCTGTACGCCCACTACCGCGGCACCGATACCATCATCACGCCTCACGTCGGCGGAGAACACTCGGACCTGAAACACCATGACCCGACGCTCGAACCCGGGGTCGAAATCGTTTCGAGCCACGGGGCGTTCGAATGGATGCGGCGGGATGCGCTGGCCCGCGGTTACCAGCTCGGCTTTCTCGGCGGCAGCGACAGTTACACCGGGCGACCCGGCGACGACCGCCCGGGACACCAGCAAAGGCGATACTCGAAGGCGGGCCTGACCGGCATCTACTGCGACGGGGTGACGCTGGAGAGTTTCTTCGAGGCCATGCGGGCCCGCCGCGTCTACGCCACGACCGGGGCCCGGATCGTGGCCAGGGCCGACGTCGAGGGACACGGAATCGGATCCCGGTTCAGCACTCACCAGCAACCGGTCGTCGAAGTCGACGTGGTCGGAACCGCACCGCTGGAGTCCGTCGAGCTGTTTCGCAACGAGGAACTGCTGGGACAATGGGACGAGGCCCCGGACGGGGACCCCCGTCGTGTCCGCGTGCTGTGGCAGGGCAGCAGCCGCCAGACCAGCTACAGCGGAATCGTCTGGGACGGCACGATCACCGTTCACGGAGGACGGATCACCGACACCGACACCCTGCGATTCGACAGCCCGCGGTC
>DLVV01000260.1:18556-19596 GCA_003445035.1 Planctomycetaceae bacterium
CTGGACATCCAGGGCGACGAGTCCACGCGGGTCGAGGTCTCGGTGTCCACGCAGGCCATCACCGGTCCCGCCTACGGCGGCTTCGGATCGTCACAACCCCGCCGGATTTCACTGGCCCCGGCCGAACGGGCGACGCTGGTCGGACGACTGGGTGAACTGGCCGGGGGCACTCGGACGATCGACCTGGGCGTGCGGGACCGACAACTGGACATCGGCCTGGCGCCGGTGCACGGCGAACACGAAGCCCACTGCACGTTCCGCGACGAA
Organism: Planctomycetaceae bacterium; assembly: GCA_003445035.1. Lineage (GTDB taxonomy): Bacteria > Planctomycetota > Planctomycetia > Planctomycetales > Planctomycetaceae > UBA8437. The sequence continues at coordinate 18,824 of DLVV01000260.1, forward strand.
GATCCGCGGCCGGGAATCAATCCGTACTGGGTGCGAGTGGTCCAGGTGGACCAGGAAATGGCCTGGACGAGTCCGATCTGGGTCGACTGGATGGCATAAGCGAACCTGCCCGGCGATCGGAAACGCCAACCCGACGAAGAGAAGTTGAGGTGTCCCCGACGCCGACATAGACTGTGAGGGCCGCGGAGGGAAACCACGGGGCGAACGGGTGTCTTCGAAGAATCGAGGAAGACCAGATGCTGACAATCCAGGGACATCAGAATCGTATCTGCCAGGGATGGAGTCGTCGCGAGTTGATCCAGGCCGGCGGACTGGGACTTTTCGGCGTCAGCCTGCCACGCGTCCTGGCGGCTGAAGAGGCCGCCGCGCCGTTTCAGAATGGCCGGGCCAAGCGGGTGATCTTCCTGCTGCTCTTCGGCGGACCGAGCCAACTGGAGACCTTCGACATGAAGCCCGAGGCCCCGTCGGAAATCCGCGGGCCTTTTCAGCCGATCGCATCGCGGACACCGGGCCTGCGAATCTGCGAGCACCTCTCGCGAACAGCCCGGTTGTCAGACAAGTTTGCCGTCGTGCGCACCATGAACCACCGGTTCAACGACCACGGCTCGGTGCACTACATCCAGACCGGACACCCGCATCCCAGCCGCTTCGGACCCCAGCCGGGCGAAACGCCCGTCGGCCCGAAGGAATGGCCCTCGATCGGTTCGGTCGTCAATTACCTCTCGCTGAATCACGATCCGCAACGGCGGACGACGATGCCCGACTACACCTAC
>DLVV01000397.1 GCA_003445035.1 Planctomycetaceae bacterium
GCCAAGGCGGCAGCGGCCAAGGAAACGGCATTGAAGGCGGCGAAGGCGACGGCCGACGAAAAGAACCCGCCCGGTAAACGGTCCTCCAAGATTCTCAAGTCCGTCACCAAACCTCTGTCCGGAGTCGCCAAAGCCCTCGGCAAGGTCCTCGGGGGACTCTTCGACTGATTTCCACTCTCCCTTCGCTGCACAACCGGCAATCTCTATAATCGGCCGCGTCGCGCCCGCAACGACGGGTGTTCCTCCCTCCAATACCCCATCGCACTCCCATGCTGCGTTCCCACACCTGCGGCGAACTTCGATCCGACGACATCGGGCAGTCCGTAACACTCGGCGGATGGGTCCAGAATTACCGTGACCATCGCGGATTGGTCTTCATCGATCTCCGTGACCGTTACGGCATCACCCAGATCGTCTTCAATCTCTCGCACGACGAGCAGATGCAGGAGGTGGCCCGGGCCCTGCGAAGCGAGGACGTGATCCAGGTCGAAGGCGAGGTGATCAGCCGCTCGGAGAACGTCAATCCGAAGCTGGCCACCGGGGAGATCGAGATCAAGTCGACAGGTCTGGTTGTCTTCAGCAAGAGCAAGACACCGCCATTCGAACCGACCACGGCCGAGTTGCCCAACGAGGAACTGCGGCTGAAGTACCGTTTTCTGGATCTTCGCCGGGAGGAGCTCCAGAAGAACCTCGTGCTGCGGCACCAGATGACCAAGGCGACCCGCGACTACTTCGACCAGAACGATTTTCTCGAGATCGAGACCCCGATGCTGGGCCGCAGCACGCCCGAGGGGGCTCGCGACTACCTGGTGCCCAGCCGCGTGCACCCTGGGAGCTTCTACGCCCTGCCACAGAGTCCTCAGATCTACAAGCAGATCCTGATGATCGCCGGCTACGACCGCTACGTGCAAATGGCCCGCTGTTTCCGAGACGAGGATCTGCGAGCCGACCGGCAGCCCGAGTTCACCCAGGTTGACGTCGAGATGGCCTTCGTCGAGCGCGACGACATCCTCGAGATCATCGATGGGCTGATGGCTCACCTGGTCAAGGAAATCCGCGGAGAAGAACTGCCCCTGCCCCTGCCCCGGTTTACCCACGCCGACGTCATGGAGCGCTACGGCACGGACAAGCCCGATCTGCGGTTCGGGATGGAACTGGTCGACATCGGCGAAATCGCCGGTGCCTGTGGATTTGGCGTGTTCAAAAACACGATCGAATCCGGTGGCCGGGTTCGGGGACTCAACGCCCGCGGTGCCGCCGAGACCTACAGTCGCAAGATGATCGACGAATTGACCGACTATGTCGGCGAGCACGGCGCCAAGGGCCTGGCATTCTTCCGTGTCGCCGATGGATCACTCGACTCTCCCATCGCCAAGTTTCTCGAAGACGAGCACCACCAGGCGATCATCGAAAGCCTGTCAGCCGAACCGGGCGACCTGCTGTTCTTCGTCGCCGATTCCGATTCGGTCACGTCGTCGGCGCTGTCCGCGCTGCGGAGCCGACTCGGTCTCGAACTGGAACTCTACGACCCCCGCGAACTGAAGATCGCCTGGGTGGTCGATTTCCCCTTACTGGGCTGGAACGAGACTGAGCAGCGTTGGGATGCCGAACACCACCCGTTCTGCTTCCCAGTCGAGGAGGATCTCGAGTCCTTGACCAGCGATCCGGGTGCCGTGCGAGCCCAGTCCTACGACCTGATCTGTAACGGCTACGAGGCGGGCAGTGGCAGCATCCGGATCCATGACCCCGTCGTCCAGCAGCAGGTCTTTGATCTCCTGGGAATCAATTCGGAGGAGGCCGAGATGCGTTTCGGCTTCCTGCTCGAAGCTCTCCGCTACGGTGCCCCGCCCCACGGGGGGATCGCCCTGGGACTGGATCGTTGGGTGATGATGTTTGCCGGCCACGACAACATCCGCGACGTGATCGCGTTCCCCAAGACGCAGAGGGCTGCCGACTTGCTCAGCGGTGCTCCGTCACCCGTCGACGACCGCCAGCTCCGCGAATTGTCGATTCAAACCGACCTGCCCGATCCCACCGCGTCATCCTGACGCGACCCGGGCTGAGGACCGGTCAAGCGGGATGGGACCAACCATGCCGGCCGAACCAACCGCTCGCTATCTCGACAACCACGCCACCACCCGCACCGACCCGCGGGTGGTCGAGTCGATGCTGCCGTTTTTCAGCGAACGCTTCGGCAACGCCGCCAGCACCGGTCATGCCTTCGGCGACGACGCCGCCGCCGCGGTCGAAACAGCCCGTGCCGAGGTCGCCGAACTTCTCGGGGCCGAGCCCGTCGAGGTGATCTTCACCAGTGGAGCAACCGAGGCGAACAACCTGGCCCTCAAGGGCGTGCTCGGCACATCCCCAGCCAACGCCCACCTGGTCGTTTCGACCGTCGAACATCCCTCGATCCTCGACCCGGCTGCACGACTCGAACGCGACGGCTGCCGACTGACACGGATCCCCTGCGACGCCGACGGCCGGATCGACCCCGAGGCTGTCGCCTCCGCCCTCACACCCGACACCGTGCTGGTCAGCGTGATGTGGGCCAACAACGAGGTGGGGACCATCAATCCGGTCGTCGACTGCGCCCAGGTGTGCCACGACCGTGGAGTGATCTTCCACACCGACGCGGTGCAGGCAGCCGGCCGAGTTCCGGTCAACTGCCGCAACCTGTCCGTGGATCTGCTCTCGGTGTCGGCCCACAAGATCTACGGACCCAAGGGCATCGGGGCACTCGTCGTCCGTCGTGGCACGAGACGAATCCGCCTGGCCCCTCAGATCGAGGGCGGAGGCCACGAGGCGCATCTTCGCAGCGGCACGCTGCCGGTCCCGCTGGTGATCGGATTCGGCACCGCCTGTCGGCTCGCCCGGGAAGCACTCGAATCCGAATCGATCCGGTTGTCTGGACTGGCCGAGAGCCTGGCCGAGGGAATTCGGTCGCGGCTGCCGGGCGTGCGGATCAACGGTCACGCGACCGATCGTCTGCCCGGCAACGTGCACCTGGGTTTCGAGGGTGTCGATGGAGACGCGTTGCTGGCGGGGTTGCGTCGGATTGCCGTCAGCAGCGGATCGGCGTGCACCACGGCCAATCCCGAACCGAGTCACGTGCTGGCGGCGATGGGCGTACCCGAATCTCTCAGCCGTGCGAGTCTCCGGTTCGGACTTGGTCGGTTCAATACCCAGGAGGACATCGTGGTGGCGGTCGACGAGGTGGTCACCACGGTCGAGCGATTGCGGGGTGTCGACAGTTCACCCCGTCCCACCGTCCGTTGACACGTCGACGGAGGCGACACTACAGTCCCGCCGATGGTGTGTCTGAACCCAAACGACCGCCCGGAGCCCTTCGTGTCGACGACGATCCCGCGAAGCCCGTTTTCCCGGCGGCCCGCCTGGTCCATCGCTGTCATCGGGCTGCCCCTGGCGATCCTGATCGGCGGATGCCTGGGCTCACCTCGAGTCACGCCCGATTCTATCAAGCGACCGGCCCGCACCGCCGTCGCGGATTTCCCAGCCTCCTGGCAGCCGGCCAAGCCACTCCGTAAGTGGAAATCAATCGTGTTGCACCACACGGCGACCGAGGCCGGCAGCGTGAAGTCGATTCACGCCGAACATCGCAAGCGAATCACCAACGGCAAGCCGTGGTTGGGAATCGGTTACCACTTCGTGATCGGGAACGGCAAGGGGATGGCCGACGGTGCCGTCGAGGCGACATTCCGCTGGCGTGACCAGTTGCACGGGGCCCATGCCGGGAAACAGGCCGAGAACCAGCATGGCATCGGCATCGCCCTGATCGGTCACTTCGACAAACAGCCGCCCAGCCCCGCACAACTCGCTTCGCTCCGACGCCTGATCTCTCATCTCAAAACCGCGCACGCGATTCCAGCCAGCGGACTGATCGGTCACGGCGAGATCAAGAAGACAGCCTGCCCCGGGAAGCTGTTCCCGCTGGCAAAGCTGAAGAAGGAATTCGCAGGCGGAAAAGTCGTGCCCTGAACAGGTTCGCTCTCGGGCCAGCCCCAGGCTATTTGGCCTTTTGCTTCCCGGGCTTCGCCTTCGCCGGGTCACCGGCATCCTGCGGGTAGACCAGGACACGGTCGTGGACCAGCAGCACCAGATCGAGCCGGTCGTCGCCGGTCACGTCGGCGATCAGCACCTCCCGCGGCTCACTGCCGGCGCCACCCCCGGCCGCACCGCGAAACGATTTCTGCTCGAACACGCGAAAGTCCAGTGCGTGGCGAAGTCCCCGAGCCGGAGAGTGGTCCAGCAGGCTGATGCGATGGGACCGCTTGTCGATCGCTGCCACATCGACACGTCCGTCACCGTTGAGATCTCCACTGACGGTCGTCGAGAAAACCGCCTGTTTCCGTCGCGGTTCGAACGACGCGAGTTCCTTGAGCCGCGGTCCCGTGCGGCCGTTGTAGAGAACCGCGAACTTGCCGTTCCCCACCAGCAGCAGGTCCTCTCGCTTGTCGCCGTCGAGATCGGCAATCCGGTTGGTCCGGTAAGCCAGGGTCCCCAGTTCGACCTCGCGCCACGGCCGGAACAACTTGCCCTCTCCCTCCCGCCTCATCATTCTCAGCTGGCGAACACCGGTATCGACCAGCACGATCTCCTTGCCCGGTGTCTCATCCAGATCGAGTGCCGCAACACCGGCGATCTTGGCGTTCGATTCGGTCACGTTGTACTGGTCGATCACCTGCCAGCCACCCGACGGTGTCAGCGCGAGGTTGCGGGCAAATTTCTGCTGCGCCACCAGGATCGACTGTTTCTCGAGTCGGCCGACGAACAACTGGCCCGGGTCGATGCCTCCCAACTGGATTCCGCCACTGCCGGACACCGCTTTCATTCCTCCGTCGGCCTGCCCGATCATCAGCACCGGTGGTTGTTCGAGATCCTGGAAAACCAGCAGGTCGGGCCGCCCGTCCAGGTTGGCATCGACGGTGACCAGGTACTGGGGAGTGCCCTTGACCGGCACCGGCACCTGCGCCAGTTTTCCGAAGGAGCGGGCGGAGAATTGACCGTTCTTTCCCTTCGCCAGGGCCCCCAACACGTAACCTCTACCCCCGGCCGGCTTGGCGACGTAGACGATTTCCGGTCCCGGCTTGCCGTCCAGGTTGACCAGTTCACAGGCCACTGGTGACCCCATCACGGTCAACGGTTTTGGGAACCCGAGGCGACCCTTGGCCATTTGGCTGATCCCCAGGGTCTTCTCCTTCACGCTGACGACGACGACCTCATTTCCCGCGGCCCCGTCAACGTTGCCGATCTTCACATGCCGGGTGTCCTCGAGTCCCGGAAAGGCGGTTCCCAGGTCGAGTCCTCCGGTGGGACGCTGGCGAAAGACGATCACCCGCGCTCCAGCGGGGTCTGTCACCAGCACGTCGGTGCGGCCGTCACCATCGACGTCACCGGTTGCCACATCACGGAGTTGCTCAGTACGAGCCGCACCCTGGCGACCGAACCCGTACTGGATCAGTCGCTGTTTCGGCTTCGGTCCATCACCGTCGCCAGCCGGACCGTGGATCTTCAGCAGCTTGACCCGGTTGGTCGACGATTCCACCACCACCAGTTCACGACCGCGACGACCATCGATGTCCTGCAACTGGACATCTCGGTGAGCGGGCAGTTCGAAACGGACTTCCGGTCCCAAGCGACCCGTCTTGTCCTGCAGCCGTGCGCAAAATGACCGCTTCTGGGACTCGACGGTCGCGTAACACAGGTCATCACGTCCATCGCCATCCAGGTCACCGACAATGGCCAGGCCGAGCTGTGCCGAGGTGTTCATCAACAACCGGGGTGTGCCCAGCTTGCCGTCCTTCGACTGGTAGTAGATGAAGGTCTCGAACTTGCCCAGTACCACGAGGTCGGGACGACCGTTGCCATCCATGTCACCGGTCACCAGGCTGCCACGAATCGGGTTGATGTCCGGAATACGGAACTCGAGCTTCTCGGACCATTCCCCCTCCTTCGGCTGAAACCTGACCACCAGGTAATTGGGTGTGCCGAGGTACGCCAGGTCCGAACGGCCATCACCGTTGAAATCGCCGGCCACCAGGGCCGCGACTTGTCGGTCAACGGGGATCTTGCGGTGCTCGAAACGCCAGTCGTTCTTGACCTGGTTGGTGTCCTCGTCGAAATCCGCGGCGGCGGCGGCCGGCTTCTGCTTCCGCTGGCGAAGATAGTCGATGCGGCTGTGGCTGTTGTCAGCCACGACCAGATCGACCAGTCCATCGCGATCGAGGTCACGAGCCAGCAAATTGCTCGACCGTCGCTCCAGCTTGAAGATCTCGACCGGAAGAAACCCGAAGTACTGGCCCAGGGGGGAAGGCCCGCGGGGTTCCTGTGCCCTGGTCGGCTCAGCCAACAAGGCCAACAACGACAGCAGAAACGCGGTCAACAACTTGGTGGTGTTCATCGTTTTAGCGTCCGTCATCTATTCGAATCTCCGGTGCCAGCAAAAACACGCGTTCGTGTTGCAGGCGTTCCAAGTGCCCGACGATCCGGCGGATCGCCTCGGCACGCCGTGGCTCCAATGTTCCCAGCAATGGAACAACCCGGTCAAGCAACCGGACTCCCTCCCGCCGCCCCCGTCTCTCTCCGGCCCAGGGCCGGATGCGGTCGGATCGGCGTGTTCCTATCAACGAGTCGAACAGTCCCTGAGATTCGGGATACTCGCGAATCGTGTAGGTCCTGATCCCGGCCCGTTTCGCCGCAGCGGCAATCGCATCGACCTGGCCACCCATCCGGTCAACCAGGCCCAGTTCCAGCGCTTGCCGCCCGGTGAAAACCCGCCCGCCGGCGATCTGTTCGATCGGCTTCTTCAGTTTCTTGCCACGGCCATCGACCACGTGTCGCTTGAACGTGTCGTAGATCTCGTCCATCTGTTCCTGCACCCGGTCCCGCTGGTCGTCGGTGAAGACCCGGGCCGTTCCATTCAGCGTGGCGTTGGCACCGCGGCTGCGGGAGGCCCACTTGATTCCCAGCTTGTCCCACAACCCGGTGGTGGCGAACTTCCCGCCGACGACGCCGATCGACCCGGTGATCGTCGTCGGCTCGGCGAGAATCTCGTCGGCGTAACTTGCGACGTAGTCCCCGCCACTGGCAGCGACATTGCCCATCGAAACGATCACCGGCTTGTTGGCCTGGACCTTTCGGATCGCGTCCAGGATCACCTCGCTGGCCAGCGCCGAACCACCCGGAGAGTCGATTCGCAACACCACCGCCTTGATCGCCTTGTCCCGCTCGACCACCGCGAGCGTCTTTCTCAACGTCTCGCTCGAAGCCGCGGCACCGCCGGTGGGACTGATCGGCATCGACCCGCCGACGATGGTCCCTTCCAGGTAGACCATCGCGATCGTGTCACCCCGGTTGACGACCTGCCTGGGCCCCTGCATCAGCTGCGAGTAGAACTGGATCAGGCCCAGCGGACTCGACAGGTCGACCTGCTGCTGCGGCGGCAGGCCGTAGCGAGTCAGCAGTCGGCTTGTCTTGCCGTGAGCCCGTCTCATCCGATCGTAGAATTCACGGCGGTGCTCAACCGCATCAATCAGCCCGGCCGCCCTGGCTCGTCGGGCCGTGTACGGCCCCCGGTCGATCCAGCGATGCACCTGCTTCGGTTCGACGTCACGGCCACTGGCGATCAAATCGACGTACGTCCTGTACTGGCTGTCGAGCAGCCGGTCACCCATCGCGGCCGCATTGCGACTGGGCCCCTCGCGCATGTACATCTCGCCGGCACTCTTGAAATCTCCGCAGGCCAAAAAGTCGGGCTCGACGCCAAGCCAGTCCAGCAACCCGCGTATGTAGGGCGCTTCGGTGGCCAGCCCGACCAGCGCCACTTCCCCGCCCGGGACGACACTGAGGTGAGAACAGTGAGAGGCCAACACGTAGCCGCCGGTCCCCATTGACTCGGCCAACAGGTAGACCGGTTTGCCCGTTCCACGCAGGCGATCAACCGCCGAGACCAGTTCTTCTAGCTGTGCCGAGCCGATCAGCGGGCCGTTGTACAGCAGGGCCACGGCAGCGATCTGCTTGTCGCGACCGGCTCGATCCATGCGGCTGACCAGCGACCGCAGGCTCTCGGGAGCCGCCCCCGACAACAACGACGACAGGTCACCACCGCCGGGACCCTCCGACACGGCACCGCCCAACCCGAAGACCGCGATCGATGTCGGCACCACCGGCGGTGTGGCCGGTTTGGCCACCGATGGCTTTTCGGCAAATACAGGCAAAACCACCCACAGACCGCCCAGGATCACCAGAAACGACCGCAGGACATTTCGCAGCACCATCACCAGGTCCTCCTGTCAACGGAATCGGCCTCGGCGAACGGGCCAGCCGGGACCGAATGGGTGGTAGATTCGGTGCGACCAGCATAAGCCGACCGATTCGGGTACCGCAAGCAGGGGAATCTGGGTCGACCGATCCGGTTGCCCCCCGGTTCAGGTCCCCCAGAGGACCCGAAAGCAACTTGCCCACCCCCGGGTGTTGTGGCAGACTTCAAACAGGCAGAGACTCTCCGGATCGCTGACAGCCCGGTGCGAGATTCGACCCGCCTGACTTGGCTGTGGATCCCTCGAGGACGACAACTCATGACCACCTCCACACCGCGAATGATCATCCGCACACAGGTCCTGCTGGCCCTGGCTTTCCTGTTGGCCGCGCCATCCCTCCTGTCCGCCCAGGGACTGATCTGGTCTCTGCCCGAACAGGAGGGCACGTGGGTGCGTTATGAAGGGGAATACAAGCAGGTCGAGTTCCGTCCGGGCGACGCCACCGGCGACAAGACCTTCAACTGGCGACGGAACGTGACGATCAAGTCGCTGGTGACACCCGCCGAACACAAGAGAGCGATGTACCGTGGCAAGCAGGAGAACTGCCGGTGGATCGAAATCAAGGTCGAGACGGGCAAGCCCGGCGAACAGGGTCTCGACACCGGGCCCGGTGGAGCCAGGCTCTACAAGGTGCTGATCCCCGAGGCCCGGATCTTCGGCACACTGATCAACAACAACAGCGTCGACGCCGACGGGATTCCCGTATCGTTCCTGCCGATCATCCGGGGCTACCGCAAGCTGGGCAACCGCAAGGAAGAACCGATCAAGACGAAGGTCCTGCAGATCTACCCGGCCATCTCGCTGCTGAAACACTACAAGGCGTTTCGTCCCGAAACGGGGCAGCCCGAGGACCCGGAACTCGACGCTCTGGGAGCGGTCAACGCAATCAAGTGGCTCGGTGGCGAGACACTACAGAGCCGGGTCAGCCGCTCGGACCACTCCTCGACAATCTGGCTCAGCCGCGAGGTGCCCTTCGGACTGGCCCGCTGGAACGTCAAGATCACGCGATCCAAGAAACGCCAGACCGATCCGAGAGAGAAGTTCGCGAAGCGAACCGAGACAACCGTCGAGATGAAGGCGGTGGCGGTCGGGACCGACGCGAAGAGCGAACTGGCCGTGCAGTAGGCGAACCTATCAGGAAGCCTTCGATTTGCGATCTCTCCAGGGATCCTTCAGTTCGCCGACGTACTTCTTCAAGAACCCGACGATCACGTTCTCGACCCCGAGCTGTTTGCCCAGCAGGTCGGTCCCCTGCAACTGCACCGGGAAGGGGTTCATCCAGTTGACGCGCTTGCTGGCGTCCTTGGAGATCGGCTTGAGGTAGTTGTAGACCTGGTTGGCATTCTTCAGCGGACCCTTCGCCTTGCGGTTGCCGACACAGATCAAAAAGGCGACCCTGCCCTTGAGGAACTTCATCGAACGATTGATGGTCAACCCGGGCAGGCTTCCCTGGGGACTCAACAACACCAACGCCCTGACATCCTGGCCACGGGGGGTCTGAGCAGCCACGGTGGGTGCGTCGCGGTGAGGCTTCTTGGCCCAGTCGTTGGCAGCGAAGACCACCGCCAGCGGGCCGCTCATTTCCGCCCCGACCACCGCCATCTTCCGCATGTTCAAACGCTTCTTCTGGTGCTCGGCGTAGACGAACTTCTTGATCGCCTCCATGTCGCTGGTGATCATCCGGCCGTAGTCACCCTTGGTCAGGTTGGTGGTCGTACCCTTCTTGCGGCCCTTCTTCTTGCCGGACTTGACGGCCCCCACCGTCGGCTTGCTCTGGCCGTGCTTTCGCAGGTCGGCGGCGATCACGGCAAAACCCTGGCTCTGCAGGCTCTCGGCCAGACCTCCCTTGCGGGTCCAGATCAGCCGGCTGCCTCCCTTGGTGTGCAACAGCACCACGACCGCCGCGTTCTCCTTCAGCCGAGACGGGTAATAGGTCATGTGAATCGGCCAGTTGTCTCTGACACTGGCAAGCGTGTGGTCCTCCTTGGCCGTCGACTTGCGGGCCTGCTGAGCCAGCAACGTCCCGGAATTGAACAGGACAGACACCACGACCAGCCACGCAGCCAATCGCCCACCCCCGCGGATCCGAAGAGATTCTGTAGACATGCCGAAGGTCCTCGTAGACCGTTCCAAATCGGGACACGCAACCCCACAGGTTTGACAGCCGTGCAGATTTCAGTCTATGCCAATGACGGAAACCGGTCAATTAGGAGTGGGATTCTACGATGCAGGGGCTGTTTTTTACCGGAACCGATACCGGTATCGGCAAAACATGGGTCACTTCAATAGCTGCACGACACCTGTCGGCACAAGGGGTCGCCGTGGGTGCCTACAAGCCGACGGCCAGCGGAGTCGAAGACGGGCGGTGGGCCGATGTCGTGGCACTGGGTGAAGCGGTGGGTGGAGGATTCCCTGAGGAGCGAATTTGTCCGCAGCGTTTCGCTGCCCCGCTGGCCCCTCCCGAAGCGGCCCGGCAGGAGAACCGCACGGTCGACCCGGTGCTGTTGAGGACCGGAACCGAGTGGTGGGAAAAGCAGGTCGAGGTCCTGTTGGTCGAAGGCGTCGGCGGATTGCTGTGCCCACTGACGGACACCGAGACGATCGTCGACCTGGCGGCGGACCTGGCCTGGCCATTGGTGATCGTTGCCCGAAACAGCCTGGGGACAATCAATCACACGCTGTTGACCATCGACGCGGCCCGCAACCGGGACCTGCAGATCGCCGGCGTGGTACTCAACCAGCCCGATCCACTCGACCCGTTGGATCGCTCGCTGGAAACCAACGCCCGGGCCATTGAACACTACGGCAACGTCGATGTGCTGGGGCATGTCGTTCACGGAGAACGCGACTTGCGTCCGTCCGATGGCACCGCGACAATCGACTGGTCCGAACTGGCCGGGTGTCGGACCTAGCCAGATTTTTCGGCGTTTTTCGGAGCGGGCGGCGCGGCCGGGAGCTCGCGCTCAACGGTTTCAGGTCCCCAACCCATCTGACATCACCACAATGTCTCTCGAAGTTGCCTGCGGAGCATGCCAGGGCCGACTGGTGGTCGAGACCCCCGGTGTTGTCGTCGCCTGCCCCCACTGTGGACACCACCTGACAACTCCAGATTTCCCGATCGAGACATCCGACGACACCCTGATCACCTCGCCCGACCCACCCATCGACACGGATCCCTCTGAAGCCGCGGCCTCCAGCAGCATCTTTGACGAGACACCCGTCAACCCGGACGACTTCAGTGCAACCGAAGCACTCTCCAACGTGCTTCTGCCGGACCCACTGGAGAGCCCGACGCAACTCGACCCGGCACCCGAGACTGTGGAACCCGAGCCGATCGCTTCGGAGCCCGAGGCGGTTTCTTCGGAGGCGGAACCCGCCCTGTCGAAACCCGGGCTGGACCCGCCAGAAACGGGACCCGTCTTCCTGGAGCCGGAACCGGCCGGGGCGGATGAGCCAACCGATGAGCGGGTGAGTCGGCTGAGGCGAAACGACACGGTCTCGAAGAAGGCCTTCCTCCTGCTGCTCAGCTACGCCAGTGCTGCCACCCTGGCGTGCTTCTGGTTGTTCTACCAGTTGCAGAACGCTCCGCTGAACAACCTCGAACGACTGCCCGATCCGGTGGAATCCGCGGCAGCTGGCGGACAGAGGCTGACACTGGTCGCCGTCAACAGTCCGATGCCGACCGGCCACACGCTGGCCCTGGGCCAAAGACAGAAATTCGGTCACATCCATGTGACCCCGCTCAAAGTCAGCCGCGAGCCACTGGAGTTTGAACCGTTCCAACGACTCGGCACCGGAGGCACTCGCGAATCGATCGGGCCGGTCCTGAAGTTGTGGCTGAAACTCGAAAACGCCTCCGGCGACCAGAAAATCGCACCCCTGGACCGCACGTTGATGCTGTCGCGGCTGTACGACAACGACCGGATCTTAGCCAACAACTTCGTCCGGCCCGTCAGCGACACCAACTGCACGCTGTTGCACGACAACCCAAAAGACGGCAACTGGAACTGGAAAGGCCAGGCCTCCGACGGTCTCCAGGGCAAGGTGCTGAAGCCGGGCGAGTCGTTCAAGACGTATGTGCCGACCGGCGCCGATGGACTGGCCAACCTGACCGGTCCCCTGCTCTGGCGAGTCCACATCCGCAAGGGATTCAGCGATTCCGGCCGGGGAGTGACCACGATCTTCGAGGTCGCGTTCGACAGTTCACAGATCGAAGGCGAATGATCCGGGTGCCGTTGTCCGTCTAGGCCGCGCGGCCCAGTTGTCTCGCCTGGGCGGCCGACGTGTCGACGGTCAACTCGATGCGGAACTCCCATCGCCCCGCCTCATCGGCCTGGAAATTCCAGTGTGGCACGATCAGCTCGGTGGCCGCACCCCGCACCCGCCACGCCGGTGCGGCAGGAGACCACCCCAGTGACCAGTCGACACCCGTCTGCTCTTCGATCAGTCCCATCCAGTCACCGTCGGGCAGTTCGTTGATCGATTCCAGGTCGTGGCGTCGGCCCTGGCGATCGTAGCCGTAGCAATCGTCTTTCGAGCCGGTTCCCAGCGGCATCTCGATCGCCAGGTGGTGGTACGTACGGGGTTCGAGGCCCGCCACGCACCCCTCGAACAACAACCGCCTGCCCTCGCCGGCTTCCATCCCGATCCGCCAGTCCATCCGTGGTCCGTCAGCCTCTTCGTCCGATTCCCAGATCAACCAGGCCGATCCTCCGGGACGTGCCAAGGTGATTTGCCCCACCCGGGGGGCCACAGAAACCAGCCGACTGGATCCGTCGATGAAATTCTCACGGTCTGACCCGGGTTTCAGCAACCATGCGGGTGGTCCGCCGGACGTACCGTCTCCGGCATGCCCGGTCAACAACGGCAACGACAAACCGATATCTCGCAGCTCCAGTTCGTGCAAACCACGTCCGACCACAGGGTCAATCCAGGCCGTCAAACGCTCACTCTGCAGCATCACCTCGGTCCGTCCTTCGAGGCTGAAGTCGGCAGCCGTCACATCAACCCACCCCGCCTGGCGATCGTCGAGCCGATCGGCCAGTCGCTCGGCCTCGAGCAACAACCGTCTCGCTTCGGCCAGCGCCTCGGGCCGCGGCACCCCGCTCGATTCCGATGCCGCGGCACCCTGGGCCCGATACAGTCCCCACCGGGCCGCACGGTGTGCCGGATCCAGAAGATCCCGGGACGCCCCGGACCGGTCAATCCTCCGACTGACACCCAGCAAGCGTGCGTGAAGATTCGAGGCGACCGGGTCGCGGTCTCGCTCCAATCGCCAAAGGCCACCGGTTTTTCCGACCTCCGGCAGGCTGTAACGACCGCGGGACTCTGTCTGCTCCAGTGCGGCCGACGGAGTCACCAGGTCCCAGTCGACCCCGGCGGACAGCCACTTCAACAGCCTCACCAGGGGACGACCACTCGGCCGGTCACCACCCCACAGCATTGCCACGACCACCGGGCCACCATCGAGTTGATGGTGATTCGTTTCGAACCGGCCGGGCAGATCATCCACCCGGCCATCGGCCATCAGTTCCGCGAGGGTCTCGTCGGCCGGCAGCACGCCCAGCAGTCGACCGTCGGATTCGGTGTAGAACCATCCCGACCGAATCGAGCGCCGCGAGCGACTTTTCGCCGTCGGATCCGGCAACAGGATGACGGACTCCAGCCCCGCCTCAACCAAATCGTCGGCCATCGTCGGTTCCCAGACCTGGTGAGGCACCCAGCCGCAGGTGGGTCGCACGCCCCAGCGGGTCTCCAACCAATCGCCTTGAGCAATCACCTGGCCGATCCGGTCCCGGCCGGGCACGGCGGCCAACACCACGTCGCAGGCCGGTCCTCCCAGTGGTTCGATCTGCCCCGTCCCGATCAGCTCACCGACTCGCGATGCCACTTCGGGGTGCCGACGGTCGAGCTGTTCCCAGACGGGGACACCGGCCGAGAACGCGAGAGACAACTGGGGAAACGAATCGAACTGTTCGAGCAGCGGCAGCAGTCCATCGGTGACCAGCGCATCGACAGTCTCGGCGGGACGGCCCACCGGCGCGACCACTCGAACGGCGATCACCAACCGCACCATCACCCTCTGCTCCTGAATCCTCGCCTGATGACGACGTCCACGGAGCGCGGAAGATATCGGCCGATCTCACTTCGATCAAGATGACTCTGGCCATACGCTCGAGTCCGGTCCGCGACCACCGGTTCACCCGGAGGTGGAAGTGTCCGCCAGGCTTCTGATCCGGCCAATGATTTCGGCCTGCAGGTCCTCGGCCAACGGCCCGCGGTCGAGGGCGCGGATGTTTTCGGCAAGGTGCTCCGGATCACAGGTGCCGACGATGATGGTGTGAGCGTGCGGATGCGACAGGGTCTGTCGCAGTATCAACTCGGCTCGCGACATGTCATCGTCAAGCAATTCGTCCAGCCCGGCTCGTTCCCAGACGGAGTCGAGTGCGGGACGCCGGATCACCGCGTCGGGGCCTCCGTGAGCGATCCCGCCCCGGACAATGATCCCCGCTCCGGTCTCGGCAGCTCGCGTGATCCCGTCATGGTGTTCGGGTGCCAGGCACGAATAGGGAACCTGGAAGGTATCGAAGACTCCCAGATCGATCAGCGCCGGCAAATCGGGCAACTTGCTGGAGGACCCGATGTGCCGCACAACGCCCTGGTCACGGAAACCTCGCAGCAGATCGATCAGTCCGGCCCGCACGAGCGTCTCCGCATCTCCACCGTGGAACTGCAGGATATCGATCGTGTCGGTCTGCAACCGGTTCAGACTGGTCTCGATGTTCCGCTCGATCACTTCCTTCGACCAGACGTGATCCAGTTCCAGGTGATCGTCGCACTGGGTGTAGACACACCCGCACTTGGTGGCCAGGTGGAATTCGCTGCGTCTCGAGCTGATGTACCGCCCGATGCGTTCTTCACTGATCCCGTAGTCGGGTGACGTGTCGATGAAGTTGATGCCGGCATCGAGCACGGCATTGAGCATCATCTCGGCCGTCGGATCATCGATCGTCCGGACACCCCACGTCCTCGGGCCGCGCAGTCCCATGCTGCCGTAGCCCAGGCGGGTGACGTCGAGGCCGGTGTGGCCAAGCGGCTGGCGGAACATCTGCCCGCATCACCTGTTGAACAGGAACGCGGGACTGTTGATCAGCGCCCACATCAGGTCCTGGGCCGCCTCGCTGCGATTGCCCACCTCGGCCAGGAACGCCACACCCTGTTTCAACTCGGCCTCGGTCGGCGGACGGCAGATCACCGCCAGGTAAACATCGACGACGATCGTCCTGTCGTCGGCCTTGGCGGCAATCAACTTCGCCACTCGACCTTCCGGATGAATGATCGCATCGGAGACGGTCGGCCCGTTGATCATGTTGAGCGTCTGGCTGAGACTGACATCGCTGCTGCGTTCGCATTCGCAGGGACTTTCACGAGGCGGCCGGCCGAACATGTCAAGAAACCCGATTTTGACCTTCGGGTCGGGAATCTGGCTGGCCCGAAACCCGACCGGCACACCCGGAATCCGGCACGGGGCACCGGTCGCCACGTGCAGGGCATCGAACAGTTGTTCGGCGGTCAGTCGCCGCGGTGAGGCATGCGAGAAATTCAGCGAATCGTCGTCGTTCCACTTGTTCGGCCGAAACGACCGCTGGTAGGTCACACTGCGTGCCATTTCCCGAACGAGCCGCTTCAGGTCGAACCCGTTGGCGATGAACCGGCGAGACAACTCGTCAAGCAGCGGTGGGTTGGACGGCGGGTTGCTGGCCCGGATGTCGTCGACCGGGTCAATGATGCCGCGTCCGTGGAGGTAGCTCCAGTAACGGTTGACGATGCTCTTGGCGAAATAGGGATTCTTCGGCGACGTCAACCAGTCGGCCAGGCGAACCCTCAGGTCGGGGTTCTTCTTGTCGAGATCGCTCGAAAACGGAAACGCTGCGGGAATGGTCTCGCCGGTGCTGGGGTGCTTGATGTCGGTCGGGGTGGTGAGCGAGTAGATGATCTCTTCACCCTTGACCGGTCCCGCCTTGCGGCCGACTCCGGCAAAGTACGCTGACAATTCGTAATACTGTCGCTGCGTCCACCGTTCGAACGGGTGGTCATGACACTGGTTGCACTGGAAACGGGTCCCGATGAAGACCTGTGTCATGTTCTCCATCACCACCTTCGGTTCCCGGGAGATGCGGTAGTAGTTCGCCGCGGGATTCTCGAAGGTGCTTCCGTTGGCCGTCATCAGCTGGTAGACGAACTTGTCGAAAGCCATGTTGGTGGCAATCGCCCGACGGATCCAATTGCGGAAGGCCCACGATCCCTTCTCGGTGATGAACTTGCTGTTGGAGAGCAGCAGGTCCGACCACTTCAGCGTCCAGTGCTCGATGAACTCCGGGCTGCCGATCAACTGATCGATCTTCGCGTTCCGTTTCTCGTTCGTCGGCCGCTTGTCAGCCAGGAACAACTTGACCTGCTCGCCGGTCGGCGGCAGGCCGGTGAGATCGATCGAGGCCCGCCTCAGAAACTCGGCATCGCTGCAGGTGCCCGAGGGCAGGATCTTCATTCGCTGCAGCTTGGCGTTGACCAGCTTGTCGATGTAGTTGCGTTCCGGACCCGCCTGCCAGGCAAAGCCCTCGCGGTCACCGATGATCGCAACCGGGGCAGCCGCGTAGAGACCCTCGTAGCGGACCAGCGCCGCCGCTTCGCCGCGCCGCACGGCGTCGATGCGACCGGTCTTGTTGACCGTGGCCACCTCGAAGTCACTCGTCTCGAACACCGCATCGCGGGTCACGTCACGGCTTGTGCCATCGGAGAAATGGGCCATGACGATCAACTGCTGCTGGCTGTCGGTGGTCTCCAGCAGCGGCTTCTTCGGAAAGACTTCGATCCGGGATACCCGCTTGGCCGAATCGAAACGGCAGCCCTCGGCGATCCACTGCTTCAACACCAAGTAGGTTCGGGATTTCTCGTCGAACAGGAATCCGCCTTCGTGGGGAACGCCCTGGGTCGGCTTCAAGAGCATCAGGCTCTGCTCGGGACGCGACCGATTGAACCGGCGGCCCGACAGATCATCGACCAGTGCGCGGTAGTCGTACAGCGGGTCGTATCCCCGCAGTGACAGCTTGAAGCCCCGCTTGCCCTTCTGTGCACCGTGGCAGGTGCCGGCGTTGCAGCCGATCTTGCTGATCGCCGGGATCACATCGCGGATGAAACTGACCGGATGATTGGTCACGTTCTTGATCTCGACCGGTACGTCGACCGACTTCGCTCCGACCGTGACCTTGACCGTGGTCTTGCCCGCCTTCTTCGGCACGATGAACCCGTCGCGATCGATCGCAACATGGTCACTGCCCGCGGCGAGCTTGATGAAAGCACTGAGATCGAACGCCCGCCCGTCGGCGGCGGTGCCGCTGACAATCAGTCGTCGGCTGTCGCGGTTGCCCGAAAGTTCCAGGCGGGACGGGTAGACGGTCAGCTTCTCGACGACCGGAACAGCGGCCGTCTTGCCGGCAGCGGGCTTGGCCTTCTCGGCCGACAACGACGGAGAAGCCAACACGGCCAGGGCCAACACGGCCGGGAAGTGACGGGGGATCGATCGGAAAAGTCCGGAGACTGTCGACATGTTTCGTCTCACCATTTTCGTGTCGTGGGTCCCGGTGCTCGACGAGCCGCGGGGCCGTAAGTAATGTCTGTTTTCGAGAAGTCGTGTGGGATGCGGAGCGGGCTATCTTGTCGCGGCGACGGTCGGCGTCACCTTGACCGGGACGAACGTCTTGACCTGTTTCCCGGTCTTGACGTCATAGAGTCGGATCTTGCCGTCGAATCCGCCCAGGGCGATCTGCTGGCCATCGGGCCGGTAGGCCACGGCGAAAACCGGTGAATCGATGCCGGGCAGCTCGTGCACCAGCCTCGACTTGGCCGATCGGGCGGCGATCTGTTTGCGGACTTCACCCAGACCGCCCTTGTTGTTGATGTTCGGCGTGTCGTAGTCACCAACGGTGTAGACCCGGGCCGCCCCGCTGATGCCCGTGCTCGATACGGCCACGAACTGCTTGCCATCGGGGCTGAACTGCAGGTCAAAAATGCGTCCGGGCATCGGCTTGAAACTGCGGATGTGATTGAAATCGTCACCGATGATCCGCTTGCGTGTGCGGAAGATCTTGTAGAGCTTGGGGGTGCCGTCGGAGCCGCCGGTCAGCACCTGCTCCTGTCCGGGACGCAGCTGGACAGCCATCAGTCCACCCTTCAGGGCCCCGGGGGTGATGCTGGTCACGTTGTCAACGAACTGTCCGCTTTCGACGATCGAGAGCTTCATCGCGCGGTCACGACTGATCGAGACCACGTGCGTGCCCTTGACGGAGAACGTGGCGGCAAAGGACCAGTCGGAGTGGGCGTCCATTCGCATCACCTGTTTGCCGTCGGCAACGTTGAGCACCCGCACACCGTTGTCGGCCCCTCCGAAAGCGAACTTCTTGCTGTCCGCCGAGAAGCTGGCGCCAAAGAGCGTGTCGTAGCTGACGGTGATCGAGCGAACCAGTTTCCTGGTGGCCGCATCCCAGAACTGCACTTCGCCGAACAGTGCCGGCGTTCCGCCGGTGGCAGCGATCAGCTTGCCGTCGGGTGAGACCGCCACAGATTCGATACGCTGCGAGCGGCCGACCAGCCGACCGACCGAAGCACTGCCATCGGCGGCGTGCAGCAGGATCTCACGGTAACCACTGATCACCAGCGTCTTGCTGTCAGGCGTGTAGGCCAACGCGGTGATGACCGGTGGCAACGCGTACTTGGGCGGATTCTCGGCGCTGATGTTGTCCTTGACCGCCGGCGGGGTGTCGTCCTTGCCTCCCTGGGCGATCCACCTCGAAATCACGTCAATCTGTCGCGGATCAAGCGGATCAGCTCCCAGGGGCATCGCCGGGTCATCACCGGAGATGTAATCCAGGATCAGGCTCTCGGTCGGATTGCCTGGTGCGAAAGTCGCGCCGTTCTCGCCACCCTTCTTGAAATCGGCATAACTGGTCAACAACAACTTCCCGCTCTTCTTGGCGGGGAAGTGGCATCCCGAACAGTGCCGCTGGAGAATCGGCCGCACCTGGCGATAGAAACTGACCGGCTTCGAATCGCCCTCGGCCGTCTTGTCGCCGGCGTCCTGTGCCCACCCATTCAGCGGACATAGCACAACGGCGGCCAGCAACACGGCGACTTTCCACGTGACAGGTCGCATCGGCGCACACCTCGAGTCCAGAATTCGACGTCCGAATTCAGTCGTCCGGACGAGCAGTCCAGTCTAGTCCCGCAATGGCCGGCTCGCCACCCCGGTCTTCGGACTGCGAAATCGGACCTTTTCGCCACGGGAAAACGGAGATCACCCTCTCGGGACTCAACCGTCGGCAGGCCGTTTTCGCTCCCAGCCTGGAGCCGTTTCTGGCGGCAATTCCGGCGTTTCGACCAGTTTCCCGTACAAATCCGGTCGCCTCGCCCGCAGGTACCTCTGACCACTTGAAACACCGATCTTTTCGTCGGTGCACAGCGCCACGCAGATGTCATCTCCCAGCCGTCGGCACTCGGCAATCACCTCGCCAAACGGATCAAGCACCATCGCGTTGCCGTTGCGGACCTCGCCACCATCCATCCCGATCGGGTTGGTGAAGACCGCGTAGACGCCGTTGTCGTAAGCCCGTGCCGGCAGCCACCTCATCAACCAGCCCCGGCCCTTGGGGCCGTCGAGTTCCTGTCGCAGGCTGACGGGGTCGTTGTCACGATTGGCCCACAGGTCGGGATCGACCAGCCCGCGGCCCGGCATCACCGACGGCAGGCAACCGGTCACGTGGGGCATGAAAATGATCTCGGCCCCCATCAGGGCTGTGATCCGGACGTTCTCGACCAGGTTGTTGTCGTAGCAGATCAGGATCCCCACCCGGCAACCCAGCAGGTCAAAAACACAGTACTCGCTGCCGCTGGAAAGGTGGGGGTTGAGGAACGCGTGGAGCTTCCGGAAACGGGCAGCGGGGCCGTCGGGGGTCATGCAGAGGTAGGTGTTGTAGATGCTGTCGCCGTCGCATTCGACCAGCCCGGCCAACACCGGCACACCATGGCGGGCCGAGATGCCTGCCAGGGTTCGGCAACTGGGTCCGTCGGGAACCGGCTCGGCCACCTCCAACAACTCGTCCCGCGTCGCCGCCTGCAGGTAACTGTAGGCGGTGATGGCCCCCTCGTGAAAACTGACAACCTCGGCCCCGGCTTCGACCGCGAGACCCGTCAGGTGGTCGATTCGGTCAAGGTTGAAAGCCTTGTCACCGTCGCGATGTTCGAACTGCGCAGCGGCAATCCGGATGTCACGCATGGCCGCCCACCCCGGCTAGCTCCAGAATTTTTCGCCGTGCCAATTGAACTCCGGCTGTGTCTCAACCTCGATCTCACCATCCCCGTGCACCCTGGTCTGACAGCTCAACCGGAGCGTTTCGGGGTCACCGGAATCCAGCCGGGCAAAGAAGCTCAACGGGTTCAGAAACATGTTGAGCTTCTCCCACAACGACGGCTTGGCGCAATGAGCGTTGTTTTCCTTCTTGATCCTCACGCGACAACTGGTGCACATGCCCAGCCCCGGACAGTGCAGCACACGGTGCATCCACGGGTAGACCTCGATACCCTCCTGCAGGGCCACGTTGCGGATCTTCTGGCCCGACTCGACTTCGACGGACTTCTTTTCCCGGGTGAACTTGATCGTCGGCATCGTGGCGTCTCGAGTGCACGTCTGGAGAAACAGAGTTCTCACGATGATATGACTCGCGGTGACGCATTTCCAGCGGGGAAGCCGGGTTGCAATTCGGCACGGCTTGCGGCTTCCAACCGCTTCCAGTCCAATTGCGGCGGTAAATCCCTCGACCCCAAGAAGACCTCGAAATGGACATCTCCTCGACAAGCGGCCCGCTGACGACAATCGAAGCCGACTGGCTGATCGTCGGTTACAGCACAACCGATTCTTCCGGCGAACTCGACTCGCCCCTGTCCGATCTTGACGAGGCCCTCGGCGGGGCCATCTCCCGACTGGTCGCCTCCGGCGACCTCACCGGCAAGCTCTCCGGATCTCACCTCCTGGCGGACGTGCCGGGGCTCGCCGCGGGGCGGTTGTTGCTGATTGGCCTGGGTGCGGCCGAGCAACTCACGTCGCGAAAACTCGAAAAGGCCCTCGTCTCGGCCGCCCGCCGCGTCTCGAAGTCATCCGAGGTCAGCGCGGCCATCGCCCTGCCGCAGTTCGGCAGCGAAGCGATCAGTGACACCGAGGCAGCGAGCCTGGCAGCTGTCGCCCTGCAGGTCGGCTGCGTCGGACAGGGGTTGTACCGGGCCGAACCGGGCCGGCACGCATTTTCGACGGCCACGGTGGTCAGCGATGTCGAGGGTTCCGCCGAAGCGGTGGCTCGTGGCAGCGTGCTGGGACAGGCGATGAACCTGACCCGGGAACTGGTCAACCGGGGGGCGATGGAGGTCTACCCCGAGACGTTCGCCGACCGGGCGGCGGCGGCGGCGACCGAATGCGGACTCGAATGCGAAGTGCTCGACGAAAACCGGCTGCGAGAAGAGCGGATGGGTTCGCTGCTGGCCGTGGCCCAGGGCAGCGTGAGACCGCCTCGGGTGGTGGTGCTCAAGCACAACGGCGGCGGCGAGGGAGCCCCGGCCCTGGCGATCGTCGGCAAGGGCGTGACCTTCGACTCGGGAGGGCTGTCCCTGAAGAGCAACGAGGGGATGAAGACGATGAAATGCGACATGGCCGGCGCAGCAACCATGCTGGGCGCCATGACGGCCATCGCGAAACTCGGGCTGCCAGTCAACGTGATCGGACTGGCCGGCCTGGTCGAGAACATGCCCGACGGCAACTCGTTCAAGCTCGGCGACGTGCTGACCGCCAGAAACGGAACGACGATCGAGGTGCTCAACACCGACGCCGAGGGACGGCTGGTCCTGGCCGACGTCCTGGCCTACGCGGTCGACCTGGGAGCCGAACGCCTGATCGACCTGGCCACCCTGACGGGAGCCTGCGTGGTGGCACTGGGTGAGGAGGTGACCGGGACATTTTCCAACTGTGACGATTGGAGCCAGGCGGTGGGATCGGCAGCCAAGCGAGCCGGGGAACTCGCCTGGCCGATGCCGATGAATGACCTGTTCGGTGACTTGATCAAGAGCGACGTGGCCGACATCAAGAACGTCGGTCCCCGCTGGGGCGGAGCCATCACCGCAGCGAAATTCCTCGAGAAGTTCGTCGACTCGACACCCTGGGTCCACCTGGACATCGCCGGTCCGAGCTTCGCCTCGAGCAACAAGCCGCACCGCGAGGGTGGTGGAACCGGGTGCATGGTCCGCACGCTGGTGGCCGCTGCCGAGGGGTTGGCCTAACGGCTCATCCCACGACCGCCATCAACCTCTCGTATCGCCGGTCGACCTCGGTGCGGGTTTCCTCATCGAGCACGAACCCGACCGGTCCCCGGATCACCTCGTTGGAGAAGACTCCCTTTCGAACCAGGATGTGCTTCTCGACGGCGATGAACGAATCGAGGCTCTCCTGCAGCATGACCAGTGCGGTGAGCGGCTCCGAGATGTCCGTGGCACGATCCCAGTCACCCGCCTCCAGGGAATTCCACAGAGCCACCAGCGGTTCGACCAGGTCGGCCCCGGGCATCGTGCCAACCACTCCCCGGCGGTAGCTGTCCAACAGCGCGATTCCCCCGCTGCCTTCAAAAACCCGGGCCCGCGCCCCGGTCGCCTCACGCAACGCCGTCAACCGCGGGCCGATCGGGTTCGCCTCGGGCTTGAACAGCACCCGGTCCGGACCCCACTGGTTCATCAACCCCGCCTGCAGTTCAATCGACATCGGACGACCGACGTAGCCGCTGGCGTCCTGCACGATCACCGGTAGCGAGATCGACTGCAGGATCCGCTCGTAATAGTTCCGCAACTGGTCCTCGTCGACACCGATCGAGACCGGGGGAATAGCCATCACCGCCGATGCCCCGGCCGACTCGGCCTGCTCGGCCAGTCCACAGGCTCCCCGTGTGCTCTCGGCACCTACGCTGACGACCACCGGCCCACGTCCGGCCGCCGCCTGGCAGGTGAAACCGGCCACCTCGTGGCGTTCGGACTCGGTGAGTCTCAACACCTCGGTCACCATCGCCATCACCAGGCCGTCAGCGCCGGCAGCGAAGACGTGATCGATCTCGCGTCCCAGCGTGTCGAAATCGATCGACTCGTCCGCGCGGTAGGGCAGCTGGAAGACGATCTGCACACCACCGAGTGCATCGCCGGCCGGGGACTCGGTGCTCATGGCCCGCCGTCCCCCGTCCTAGCTGCTCCAGTCATTGTCCGGTTCATCGTCGCGGTCCGGATTGTCGACCGAGTAGACATCCCCGCCGGATACCGAACTGGTCGGAGGCACGGGGACACCAGGCGATCCCGGAATCACCGTCTCGGCGGTGGGGATACCGTCAAAGACCTTCTGGCCATCGGTGAGGTGCAACTGCCGCTTGGCCAGGCTGGCCACCGACGTCTCGTGCGTGACCATCAGGATCGTCCGGCCCTCGTTGTTGAGATCCATCAGGACCTGCATGATTTCCGCTTCGGTCTCGGTGTCGAGATTACCGGTCGGCTCATCAGCAAGGATGATCTGGGGATCGTTGACCAGGGCCCGGGCAATCGCCACGCGCTGCTGCTGACCACCGGACAACTGTGTGGGCCGGTGGTCGAGCCGGTCGGACAGGCCGACACGTTCGGCCAGTTCGGCGCACCAGTTCATCTCCGTAACGCCCACGCCCTTCCCGTCCCGCTGGTACTGCAACGGTACCGCGATGTTCTCCAGCACGGTGAACTGCGGGATCAGGTTGTAGGACTGGAAGATGAACCCGATCATCTCGTTGCGAATAGCCGAGAGATCGTCATCGGAGAGAATCGAGGTGTCGGCTCCACCGAGGATGTACTGACCGTGAGTCGGCCGGTCGAGAGCACCAAGAATGTTCAACAGGGTGCTCTTGCCGCTTCCCGATGCCCCCATGATCGCAACGAAGTCGCCCTTGGGAAACTCGGCACTCACTCCTCGCAACGCCTTCACGATGACCGCGCCGAGGTCGTAGTACTTGTGGAGATCACGGATCTCAGCTGCCAACTCCATCTCGACCTTCCCTTCTGCTGGCGTCCCCTGCGACCAGCTCTACTCGAGCCTTCTATCTTAGTCGGCATGTCGGGGAGAATAGAACAGTGCGAGGGGGCCATGGAGTGGACTTCGGATGGTTTGTGTCCCAGCCAGCATGCTCGCTGGCTGGAGACATTTCACGATCCGGACACCCACCGGAAAGATTTTTTCCGCCAGGAGCAGCACTTTTCCCGTGAACCGGACACGGACCCGGACATCCTCCGGACCCGGGGAACGGAGCCCGAAGGTCGCGGAACGGGTCGGTGACACTGGACATGACACAGGTCCAGCCACAACGACGGCCGGCCTGGCCGACCCGGTTCTTGTTGCAGCCGCTGCCCGGGCGTTTTAGTCTGTGGGTTGATCCACCCGGAGGAATTTTCATGCATCGCAATCATGGTGGCACTGTCGACCGGTTGTTGAAGACCGCTGCCGCACTTGTCTTGGTGGCCGTTGTAGCCGAAGCCTGTTCGGTCCCGGTGTTCCGCTACGCCCTGGAACGCTGGCAGGCCGACCCGTACGAGGTGTTCGTGTTTCACCGCGGACCGCTGACCGCTCCACAACAGGGACAGGTCGACCGGTTGACCCGAGAAGGAGAAGCGGGCAAGACATTTGCCAACGTGCGTGTCACCACCTGCGACCTCGACAACGAGCCCGACCCCGACCTGCTGCAACTCTGGAAAGCCCAGCAGACCGAAACGACCCCGTGGATGGTCGTGCATTACCCGGTCGCCTCGCGAAATCCCACCCCGGTCTGGAAAGGCCCGCTGGAAGACTCCAACATCACCTCGCTGTTGGGGTCACCGCTGAGAAAGACGATCGCCGACCGCCTGGTCAAGGGCCACACGGCGGTGTGGGTGCTGCTGGAAAGCGGCAACAAGGCCGCCGACGACCAGGCCGCCACCACGCTCACCGCGCGGCTGGCTCACCTCGAAAAGAACCTCAAGCTGCCGGAGATCTCCGAGGAGGACATTGCCCAGGGACTGGTGCTGATCGATCCCGAGGATCTCAAGGTCAAGTTCTCGCTGGTCCGGCTCTCCAGGAAGACCGTCCCCGAAGCGATGTTCGTCGAGATGCTGCTCTCCAGCGAAGAGGATCTCCGTGAGGACAAACCTCAACCGATGGCCTTCCCGATCTTCGGACGGGGCCGTGCCCTGTACGCATTGATCGGCAAGGGGATCAACAACGATACGATCGATGCGGCCGGCACCGATCTGACCGGCCCCTGCACATGTACGGTCAAGGAACAGAACCCCGGGATCGACATGTTGATGCCGGTGGCCTGGGACGAACTGGTCGAGCGGCTGCCCGAGGCGGACAAGCCGCTACCTCCGCTGGTCGGCCTGACCGGTTTCGGTGAGGAGGCCGAAACCAACGAACAGGACCCGGCCACCGACAAGACCGACGAGCCCGCCGGGAAGTCGTCTCAGCCCACCACGCCGACCGACGACCCGCCAGCCGCATCCGACGTCCCGGCTGCTGAAGAAACAACCCGCGTCCCCGCCGGGACCACCGCCTCCGTTTCTTCCAACAACTTCCTCCTGTTGCCGCTGATCCTGATCGCCGGCGTCGTCCTGTTCGGCACGTGGTTCGTGATCGGCCGCCGGGGCTGAAGCTAAACCGCCGCCTCGCAACCGGTCCGATTGTGCTCATCCGTTTCCCGGACTCTCCGGCCTGCGGACTCCTCTACCGGAACCTACCCGATGAAGATCTCACGGCTGGTCGTCCAGGAAATCGCTCATCGTTTCGTCAATTTCGTCCTGGCCGTCATCGGCGTCTCGATCGCCGTCGCCTGCCTGGTCGCCTCGGTCACGATGATCGACGCCGGTGAGATCCAGTCACGAAAACTGGTGGCCGAAGGAAAAACCGAATCTGAGCGACTGGTGGCCAAGCGGGAACAGGAGGTCAAGGACGCCGGAAAAAAACTCAACGACGAAATGCGGAAGATCACCAAGGGGCTGGGCTTCAACATCGTCGTGCTGGCCGAGGACGAGGACATCGCGGCATTCCACGCCGAGGGGACACCGACGCGGACGATGCCCCAGGAGTACGTCGACCGACTGGCCAAATCGCCGATCGTTGTCATCAACCACCTGCTGCCGATTGTCACCAAGAAAGTCGAGTGGGCCGAGGAGAAACAGACCATCGTCCTGACCGGGACCAGGGGCGAGGTTCCGCAGGCCCACCGCGACCCGAAGAAACCGCTGCTGGACCTGGTTCCCAAGGGCAAGGTCGTGCTGGGTTACCGGCTGCATCACCCACGGAAGCTGAAGCCGGGCAGCAAGCTGACAATCAACGGCCGTGAACTGGAGGTGGTCAAGTGCCATCCCGAACGCGGTTCGGTCGACGATGTCACCGCCTGGGTCAATCTCGAGGAAGCCCAGCAGATGCTGGGCATGCAGAACCTGGTCAACGCGATCCTGGCGCTGGAGTGCAACTGCGCGACGGTGGACCGAATCGCGGAGATCCGCGGTGAGATCGCCAAGGTGCTGCCCGGAACCCAGATCCTGGAACGCGGCCGCAAGGCCCTGGCGCGAGCCGAGGCCCGCAACAAGGCCAAGAAAACGGCCGATGCGTCACTGGAAGCCGCACGGACATCCGGCAAGCAGATGATCGCCAGCCGCAAGGCCAACGCCGACGAGATGATCGCCAGCCGCAAGGCCCAGGCCAACGTGCTCGTTCCACTGGCGGTGGTCGGCAGCTTCGCCTGGATCGTGCTGCTGGCCGTGGGCAACGCCCGCCAGCGCCGCGGCGAGATCGGCATCCTGCGGGCCATCGGCATGGGCAGTCGGGATGTGCTGGTGCTGTTCCTCGGCAAGGCCCTGCTGGTGGGACTGGCCGGCGGAGGCATCGGATACATCGTCGGGTACCTGGTCGGCACCGGGTACAGCGGCCCGATCGAACAGAGCCTCTTCGACGTCAACTGGCTGCTGACCGCACTGCTGATGGCACCAGCCCTCTCGGCCGCAGCCACCTGGCTGCCCGCCCTGGTCGCCGCAGGCCAGGACCCCGCCGTCGTGCTGCAGGAACAATAAACCCGTACCACTCCCGTTCGGCACCTCATGTTGATTTCCCTCGACCACATCACCAAGACCTACACCGGCGACACCGGTCCGATCGTGGCCGTCGACGACGTCAGCGTGTCGGTCGAGGCGGGCGAATTCGTGGCGGTGGTGGGCCCGAGTGGCTGTGGCAAGACCACCCTGCTGCTGGTCGCCGGCGGATTACTGCGACCCGAGGACGGCGAGGTGAACATCGACGGTACCGATCCCTACTCGCTCTCCGGCGAGCAACGGGCCCGATTTCGGGCCGAACAAATCGGGTTCGTCTTCCAGCAATTCCACCTGGTCCCCTACCTCAACGTCCTGGACAACGTGATGGCGCCGGCCCTGGTGACCGGCGAAACATCGGCCCGCGAACGCGCGGAGACCCTTGTGGAACGATTCGGCCTGACCGACCGGCTGGGACATCGGCCGGGACAGCTGAGCACCGGCGAACGGCAGCGGGTCGCGTTGGCGCGGGCCCTGTTGAACGAACCTCGTGTGATCCTGGCAGACGAGCCGACCGGAAACCTCGATGGTGACAACAGTGAACAGGTGCTGCAGGCCCTGAAGGCGTTTACCGACGAAGGCGGTGCCGTGCTGCTGGTGACACACGACCCCGACGCGGTGGCATTCGCCGGGCGACAGGTCATGCTACAGGGAGGCCAGTTGGCCCAATCGGTGAGTTAAAACGGATTGGGGAAAGCCACCAATGCGATCCGCTACTCGCTATCCGCTTCTGTTGCTGCTGGTGTCGTTGCTGGTTCGGACCGGCGTCGCGGCCGACTGGCCGATGTGGCGACACGACGCACGTCGTTCGGCCAGCACTCCCGAATCACTCGCCCCCGTCCTTCATCGGCAGTGGACACGGCACCTGCCCAAGCTCCAGGGGGCCTGGCTCGACCAGGACACCCTGACCGCCGACGCTGTCTACCAGCCGATCGCCGCCGGCGGCCTGCTGCTGATCGGTTCCTCCCACGACGACAGCCTGTCCGCCTGGGATCTGGCCACCGGGACCTTCCGCTGGCGGTTCTACACCGACGGACCGATCCGCTACGCCCCGGCCGCCGCCAACGGCCGCGTCTACCTGGTTGCCGATGACGGCTGCCTGTACTGCCTGAACCTGTCCAGCGGCAAACAGGTGTTCCGCGTCTGCGCGGCACCGCGTGATCAACGGGTACTGGGCAATGGCCGGTTGATTTCGGCATGGCCGGCTCGAGGCGGACCGGTGCTGGCCGGCGGACAGGTCTACTTCGCCGCCAGCATCTGGCCGTTCATGGGCATCTTCGTCCAGGCCGTCGATGCCCGGACGGGAGCGGTGACCTGGCGGAACGACGGCACGGGCTCGACGTACATCCTGCAGCCACACAACAGCCCCGCCTTCGCCGGCCTGGCCCCCCAGGGATACCTGGCCGCGTCCGGAGATGCCCTGATCGTTCCCAACGGTCGCAGTGTGCCGGCCCGACTGAATCGCCAGACGGGGCAACTCGAGTATTTCCACCTGTCGCTGCACCGAAGCAGCGGCGGGGACCAGGTCGCCATCGCCGGCAACGTGTTCCTCAATGGCGGCACTGCGTTCGACCTGAAGACCGGCCTCGGAGCCATACAACTGGGGGAGACCCGCTGCCCGGTACTCGCCGACGGACTGGCCTTCACCAGTGGCAACCGGGTGACCGCGATCGACGTGGACCATCCCGAGGTGTCCTCCACCGTGAACAAGAGAGGCGTCCAGCAGACCACGGTGAGGTTCCCGGAAAAGTGGACGGCACCGATCAAGTGCAACCTGTTCCTGAAAGCCGGGTCCCGACTCTACGGCAGCCACGATCGCACGCTGCTGGCGATCGATCCACCGACGAACACCCGGGCGGCGGAACTCGCCTGGTCCCAACCACTCGAAGGGGTCTCGGCCGAGGGTTCGATCGCCAGCATGCTGGTCGCTGACGGCCACCTGGTCGTGGTGACCACCGAGGGAGCGATCTCCTGCTACGGGGCCGACAAGGTCGAGAGCCCGGTCGAGTTCGCCCTGCCGGCTCCCACGTCACTGGCCAACGACGACCCCTCGGTCCAGGCCGCCGGAGCCCTGATCAAAACGATATCGTCCCCGACCGGTGGCATCGCCGTGGTCCTGGGCCTGGCCGACGGCAGGCTGATGCGCGGACTGTCGCATCACCCGAAGTGGCAGGTGATCGGCGTCGACGGCGATGCCAAACGCGTCGAGCAGATTCGTCGCAGTCTGGACGCCGACGGCGTCCCACGGAGTCGGGTCGCGGTGCACCACGCCGATCCACTCACCATCGGATTGCCTCCCTACCTGGCCCACCTGGTCACCACCGAGAATCTCGGGACGTCCGGTTTCGACAAGACCGAGCAATTCGCCGCCCAGGTCTTCGGCGTGCTGCGGCCCTACGGTGGCCGTGCCCTGCTGCCACTCTCCAACACCCAGCACGCGCAGCTGGCCGTCGCGGTAACCGGTCGGCGATACCGCGGCTCCCGCCTGTCTTTATCTCACGGCCAGACCACCCTCACCCGTCCGGGCCCCCTGCCCGGCTCGGCCTCCTGGACCCACCAGTACGCCGACGTGGGCAACACCTCGGTCTCCAACGACGAACGCGTCAAGGCACCGCTGGGACTGCTGTGGTTCGGAGGAAGCTCCAACCACAGCATCCTGCCGCGGCACGGCCACGGCCCGACCGAGCAGGTGGTCGGGGGCCGGTTGTTCATCGAGGGCCCCGACCTGCTGCGGGCCGTCGATGTCTACACCGGGCGAGTGCTCTGGGAGGTCTCGTTGCCGGGTGTGGGACGAGCTTTCAATTTCACCGGCCACCAGCCCGGAGCCAACGCCACCGGCAGCAACTACGTCAGTACCGAGGACGCCGTCTACGTCGCCTACCAATCCCGGTGCGTCAAACTGGATTCGGCGACGGGGGAGGTGATCGCCGAGTTTCCACTGCCGCCGCTGGGCAACGGGGCCAAGCCGAAATGGGGCTATATCGCCGTCACCGGTGACCTGCTGATCGCCGGGGCCGAACCGCTGGTGTACGAGGGGAAGCGGGTCGGCAGCAACACCCACGACGGCACCACCAGCCGCTACCTGGTCGTGATGGATCGCCACGACGGCAAGGTGCTCTGGACCCGCGAAGCCCACCACGCGTTCGGCCACAACGCGATCGTCGCCAGCAAGGACCTGCTGTACGTGATCGATCGGTTGCCCGAGACCATCGTCGCGCTGATGGCCCGCCGCGGTCGCAAGCCGACGGGCAAACCCCGCCTGGTGGCCTTCAACGCCAGGACCGGCCAGGAGGCCTGGAGCACCACCGAGAGTGTCTTTGGAACCTGGCTGGGACTCTCCACACAACACAACTTGCTGTTGCAGTGCGGCCGCCCCGCACGCGACATGCTCACCAGCGAACCCGCCGACCGGATGATCGTCTACCAGGCCCGGTCCGGGAAGATCCGCTGGGACAAGAAACTGGTCTACAGCGGGCCCTGCCTGCTGCACGGCGAGACAATCATCACGCAAGGCGAAGCCGTCTCGTTGCTGACCGGTGAACCGGTCACTCGCACCAACCCGTTGACCGGGCTCACACAACCCTGGGGCTACACCCGCAACTACGGCTGCAACTCGGCAGTGGCCAGCCGGCACCTGCTGACGTTTCGCTCGGCAGCGGCCGGCTACTTCGATATGACTCGCGACGGCGGAACGGGCAACCTGGGTGGATTCCGCTCGAGCTGCTCGTCGAACCTGATCTGTGCCGACGGAGTGCTGAATGCTCCCGACTACACCCGCACCTGCAACTGCTCGTACCAGAACCAGGCCTCGTTGGCCCTGGTCCACGATCCACGGATCGAGATGTGGACCTTCAACCAGCTGAAAGTCGGCAATTCGCCGCTGAAACACCTGGGACTGAACCTGGGTGCTCCAGGCGACCGTGCCGACGACGACGGCACGCTGTGGTTGGAACACCCGGTGGTGGGCGGACCGTCACCGAAGATCCAGGTGACGGTGAAACCCGCATCGGTCGAATGGTTCCTGGGTCACTCGGAGCGAATCGAAACGGGCCGGGAGAACGGTCCGACGTGGGTGGGTGCCTCGGGTGCTCGCGGCATCAACTCGATCGAAATCGGGCTGCCGGGAAAATCGACCTACCGGGTGAGACTCCACTTCACCGAGCCCGACCGGATCAAGCCGGGCGCGAGACGGTTTTCGATCAACGTCGGCGGAAAACTGATCCGTCGTGACCTCGACCTGGCTGCCACCGTCGGCGTCGGAAAGACACTGGTGGTGGACGTCGATTCGGTGAACGTCGACGGAAAACTCGACGTGGTACTGACTCCGGCAGCCGGATCGCTTCCCCCGGTGCTGAGTGGGGTCGAGATCCACGTGGTGCGGTGAATCTTCGTCGGCCACGTTGGTCACCACACCACCTGATCCTCTATGCTGGACGCGGCACGCAAACGGAGCGATTCGAGACAGATCATGCCGTCCACGACACGGGTATCCGACCGCCGCCGCGGTGCAGTCAGCAACCACGCCGTGATGGCCATCATCGGCCTGTTGGTCCTGATCGGCCTGGGCGGGTGGCTGAGCCAGATGGGGCGGGTGGAGCCGGCCAGATCGGCCGACGGGGGCGAGAGAGCGACCTCCTCGCTGACGTTCTTCTGCGCCGCGGGAATCCGCAAGCCGGTCGAGGCAGTCGCCAAGCGGTACCTCGAGGAATACGGCGTCCAGGTCAACCTGGATTACGGAGGCTCCAACACCCTGCTGAGTCGCATCGACACGGCCAAGACCGGGGACCTGTACCTGGCCGCCGACGAGAGCTACATCAACGCGGCCCGCAAAAAGGGACTGGTGGCCGAGTCGCTCTCGCTGGCACGGATGAAGCCGGTGATCGCCGTGGCCGACGGAAATCCCAAGAACATCACCCGCATCGAAGACCTGCTCCGTGAAGATGTCCGTACTGTACTGGGCAACCCCGACCAGGCCGCCGTGGGCAAGAAAACCCGAAAGCTCCTGAAGGCGTCCGGGCACTGGACAAAACTCGAGGCCCTGGTCCGCCAGACGGGAACGTTCCAGCCAACGGTGCCGGAGGTGGCCAACACGGTGAAAATCGGCGGTGCCGACGCGGCGGTGATCTGGAACACGACCACCAAGATCGTCGACGGGATCGAAGCGATCGAGGTCCCGGAACTGGACAAGGGAGAGGTGCTGGTCACCGTGGGTGTTTTGACCAGCGCGGCCGATCCAACCGAGTCACTGCGATTCGCCCGTTACCTGGCCGCTTCGGACCGCGGCCTCAAGGAATTCCGCAAGTTCGGATTCACGCCGATCGAGGGCGACAAGTGGTCGGAGACCCCCGAATTGACCTTCTTTTGCGGATCGGTCAATCGCCGGGCGGTCGAACAGACAATCAAGAGTTTCCAGGCCCGTGAGGGCGTCCAGGTCAACACCGTCTTCAACGGCTGCGGAATCCTGACGGCGCAGATGAAGACGATCACCGACAAGAAGCTGACCGGCTTCCCCGACACCTACATGGCCTGCGACAAGTACTACCTGGAAATCGTCGACGGGTTGTTCCAGGACGCGGTCGAGATCTCCGACACCGAGGTGGTGATCGCCGTGCCCAAGGGAAACCCCAAGCGGATCCAGTCCCTGGCGGACCTGGCCCGCCCCGGCGTGAGAGTCGCTGTCGGACAACCCGACCAGTGCACCATAGGCGTGTTGACCCGGCAGGTGCTGGAAGCCGAGAAGGTCTACGAGAAGGTGATGGCCAACGTCGTGACCCAGACGGCCACCTCGGCGCTGTTGATCGCCCCGGTCTCGACCGGAGCCGCCGACGCAGCGCTGGCGTACTTGACCGACACAAAGGCCGAAGCCGAAAAGGTGGACGCCGTGAGAATCACATCGGCGGCGGCCAAGGCGATCCAGCCCATGGGGATCGCCAAGACCAGCCGCAACAAGCACCTCGCCCGACGCCTGATACGGGCGATCACCCAGGCCCGGTCCGACTTCGAAGCGGCAGGATTTCATTGGCGGTTCGAAGCCGACGGCTCCGGTTCCTAGGCGGTTCGCCGATCTTTACCCGCTTTTCGAAATCTGCTCCTTCGACATCGAAACCATGTCGTCCACCGCAAACGTCGACGCAGCGGAACAGGCGTATCGCCCGCCGTCAGACACTCCGTTCCTGGTCGGCCTGGGGGTCATTTCGAGCGTCTATGTCCTGCTGCTGATCGGATTGCTGGTCGGTGACGTGGCCTACATAGCCACCGGAAACCTGGCCGACACCGTGGGATTGCCCGGTTGGCTCGAGTGGTCTCGACCGGCACTGCGGCCGCTGCTGTCGATGGTGGCCACACTGGGCACTCCCGAGATTCGTTACTCGGTCCAGTTGACGATGATCAGTTGCCTGTTCTCCGCGCTGCTCTCACTGTTCGTCGCCATTCCCACCTCCTACCTGCTCAGCCGACACGATTTCCCCGGCAAGAACCTGCTGGATGCGATCCTGGACATCCCCATCGTGCTGCCTCCACTGGTGGTCGGACTGAGCCTGTTGATCCTGTTTCAGTTCGTACCGGACATCACCATCGGGGGGGAAACCTACAGCCTGAGAAACGCGATCGTCTTCCAGGTGCCGGCGGTGGTGTTGGCCCAGTTCATGGTCGCCGCGGCGTTCGCGGTGCGGGTGATGCGAGCGACGTTCGACCAGGTCGATCCACGGCCCGAGCAAGTGGCTTTGACCCTGGGTTGCAACCAGTCTCAGGCCTTCTGGCGCGTCGTGCTGCCGCAGTGCGGCAACGGGATGCTGACGGCCGGCACCCTCGCATGGGCCCGCTCGCTGGGCGAGTTCGGCCCGCTGCTGATTTTCGCCGGGGCCACCCGGATGAAAACCGAGGTGCTCTCGACCACGGTGTTTCTCGAACTGAGCATCGGGAACCTCGAGGGAGCGGTTGCGGTGTCACTGTTGATGGTCGCCTGTGCCGTCATGGTGCTGGTGATCGCACGGATCTGGGGCTCTCGTGGGTTGTCGTTGTAGCGACGAGTCGGGACGATCGGGAGACCCCGAAAGGACATGCCATGCAGGTCACCGTCGAATACGCCGCGCAGATCAAGTCGATCGCCGGAGTGGCCAGGGAGGTGATCGAGTTGGACGGGCCGTGCCCGGTCGCCGACATCGCCCGTCGAGTCGCCTCGGCTCGAGGCGAAGACCTGGCCGAGATCCTGCTCGACGAGAACGACCAACCCCGTCCCTCGATCCTGGTTTTCCGTGGCGAGGACCAGGTCCGTTGGGATGACACCTCGACGATCGTCTCCGACGGCGACACGATCACACTGCTCTCACCCGTCTCGGGCGGCTAGTCCAGACCCTTCACCAGGCTGCCATGGCTCCGCTGACCGACCACGAAAAAGCCGTTTACGAATGGCAGATCTGGGTGCCCGGGTTCGGCGAAGCCGGACAACAGGCTCTCAAGGACGCCTCGGTGCTGGTGTCCCGAGTCGGCGGGCTGGGCAGCGTGGTGGCCTACGAACTGGCCGCCGCGGGAATCGGTCGCCTGGTGCTGGCCCACGCCGGTGACATCAAGCCCAGCGATCTGAACCGACAATTGCTGATGACTCACGACGGGCTGGGCAGTTCCCGGGTCGAATCGGCACAGAGACGGCTGAAGGAACTCAACCCGAGGCTGGAAATCCTCGCCGTTCCCGAGAACGTCACCGAAGAGAATGCCGCGAAGCTGGTGAGCGAAGTCGATCTGGTGGTCGATTGTGCACCCTTGTTCCCCGAGCGGTTCGCGATGAACCGCCAGTGCATCGAGCAGGGCAAACCGCTGGTCGACTGTGCCATGTACGACTGCGAGTTCCAGATCACCACGATCCTGCCGGGCCGGACTCCCTGTCTGGCCTGTCTGTTCCCCGAAGATCCTCCGGCATGGCGGCGCGAATTTCCGGTTTTCGGAGCGGTCTCGGGAACCGTGGCTTGCCTCGGAGCCATGGAAGCCATCAAGGTATTGGGAGAACTGGGGGAACCGTTGGCCGGTACACTGTTGACCTGTGACCTCCGCGATATGACTTTTCGACGTCGCCGCCTGCTGAAACGCGAAGATTGCCCTGTCTGCGGAACGTCGACCGAGGCCCTCTCGAAATGACCTCTCCCCCGGTGAATACCGACTCGCTCGACACCGCTGGATCCCACGAACCGGTCATCCAGGTCAGTGATCTCCAGAAGACCTATCACGACGGCTGGTTCCGCCGCCGGAAGATCCAGGCCCTGAAGAAGGTCTCGCTGGAGGTGGGGCGAGGCGAAATCTTCGGCTTGCTGGGCCCCAACGGGGCCGGCAAGACCACCCTGATCAAGATCCTGTTGGGCATCGTCCACAAGACCGCAGGGGAGGCGCGGCTGCTGGGGCAACCGGCCGGACGCCGAATCGGCCGCAAGCGGGTTGGCTACCTGCCCGAGGGTCACCGGATTCCGCGGCATCTGACCGGCAACGCGGCACTCGAATATTACGGCAGTCTCAGCGGGATGTCGGTTGCCGACACCCGCCGCCGCCGTGGTGAACTGCTCGAAATGGTCGGCCTCTCCGACTGGGGACGCACCGTCGTCACCAAGTACTCCAAGGGAATGCTGCAACGGCTCGGGCTGGCCCAGGCCATGCTGCACGAACCCGACGTGCTGGTTCTCGACGAGCCCACCGACGGTGTCGACCCCGTCGGCCGTTCGGAAATTCGGGAGGTGCTGAACCTGCTCAAGTCCCAGGGCAAGACCATCTTCCTCAACAGCCACCTGCTGCAGGAAATCGAGCTGGTCTGTGACCAGGTGGCGATCCTGTTCCAGGGCGAGGTGCTGAAGGTGGGTCCGGTCGAGGAAGTGACCGACCTGACCGAGGCCGGCTCGTCCGATATCACCCTGGAACTCGAAGGAGACGGCGAGACGATTGCCGGGCTGATGCCCGAGACGACCGGAAATCGCGAGCAGGCGGGGGACGCACGCTGGCGGGTGACAGTGCCGTCTCTGAAGCAGGACCACATCGACTCCCTGGTCGACCAACTCCGGGCCGCAGGAATCAGCATTGTCACGATCACCCGGCAGAAGCTGACCCTGGAGGAAGCCTTCCTGAGACTGGTGCGGGGCGCATCGGAGGGCCAGTCATGAGAGCCTACCTGGCCGTGATCAAGGACTCCTTCCGCGAGGCGTTCTCCTCGAAGATCCTCTGGGTGCTGATCATGATGATCGCCCTGTTCCTGGTCCTGCTGTCCGGACTCTCGGTGGCACCGGCCGAACGAACCGGACTCGATTTTCCCGACGTTTTCGACTGGCCCGAACTGGCCACCCGGCTGCGCGACGCCGAAGCCGACAGCCCGGTGGGAAAACTCCGGGGCCGGTTTCCCAGTGATCTGCAAGCCGATCTCCGCGGCTTCAAGCTCGACGGCGAGAACCGACGGGTCTTTCGCGATCTCCGACGTCAACTCAACGAACAACTTGACGCCGACGATTTCGCCACCGCCGTCGTCGTGCCCGAGGACAATCTCTCCGACGAGGCGCGCGAACTGGTCGGACGGGGCGAGAACATAGACCCAAAGACACGGCAACGGCTCAATCGCCTGGTGCTCGAAGCCGCACTGCCCAATGACATTCGCCCGAGTCCCGGCGAAGTGATGACGCCGACCTACATCGGTTTCGAGATCTTCGACGACCTCACGCTCGACCAGGAACAACTCACCCAGGTGATCAACACGGCCCTGCAGGTCTTCATCTTCTTCTTCGTCTCGGTGATGGGGACGCTGATCGCCATCGTGGTCACCGCGCCGATCGTCCCGCGAATGTTCGAGCCCGGGGCCATTGACCTGCTGCTCTCCAAGCCGGTCTCGCGATCCCTGCTGTTTCTCTCAAAATTCTTCGGCGGCTGCGCCTTCACGATTGTCAATGCCGCATTCCTGATCGGCGGCATGTGGCTGATCATCGGAATCCGGTTCGACGTCTGGAGCAACGGGCTGTTGTTGAGCCTGCCGGTCTACCTGTTCCTGTTCGTGCTCTACTACTCGGTCTCGGCCGCAACCGGAGTTGTCTTCCGCGGACCAATCATCTCGGTCGTGATGGTCGGGTTGTTCTGGTTCGTCTGCTTTGTCGTCGGTACGGCCAAGGACACCGCCGAGCAGTTCGAGATCAACGGATCGCGGATCCACACGATCGTGCCGGTCGACGATGCGCTCCTGGCCTCCAATTCCGCCGGTGACCTGCAGATCTGGTCCACGGAATCCGGGACCTGGGAGCGGGTGTTCGATCCGGGTCCGAACCAACTGGGCGGCGTGGCGGCGATGGCCATCAGGGCCCAGCAGGGATTCCCCTTCCTGGGGCCGATCTACGACAAGCGGAAACAGCGAATCATTGCGATCACCAAGCCGACGCCGGTCTTCATGCCCGGCGGAGGACCGTCCCGCATGTTCATCGGGCGACCGGACGACAACTGGTCCCGCCGCGGCGGCGCCATGCTCCGCATGTCTCCACGGTCGATTTTCCTCTCGCCGGATGGCGAGATCCTCGCAGCCGGCCCGGCCGGACTGCAACGGTTCACCGGAGACGCCGAGACACCGCAACGGCCGTTCCGGGTCTTCGGTCTCGACCTGGGCAGCCGGTCCGATGCCGGACGGTTCGTCGAAGCCACTCCCGATGAAATGCCTCGTTGGAAGAGCCCGTTCACAGCAACGATTGATCAGGACCGCGGCCACGTCGTCATTTACAGCGACGGAACATTGTCCCTGTTGACGCCCGAGAAGAACGACGAGCAGGTGATCTACACGCCCGGAGCCAATCGCGACCTGGATACCGACGAGGCGGCCCTGATGGCCGTCGCCGGAAACACGCTGCTGGTCGCCCTGTCCAACGGCGACTATCGGTTGCTGGATGCCACGACGCTGGAACCGAAAACGACCCTCGAGGGTCCCGAAAAGCCACGGTGGGCCGCTGGTTCACCCGATGGTCGCTTCCTGGCCGTCCTGTCTCACACCTCCAGTGCCTGGATTTTCGACGTGTCCAACGGGGAACCGGTCTCCAACGGAGCCATTTCCGGTGACATTCACGCCATGGCCTTCACCGACAGCAGTTCTCTGCTAGTGGGTGACCTGTTCATGAGAGCCACCGAGTACAAGCTGCCAGACTTCTCGGTCGAGGCCAGCTATGACCCGCCGCTGTCGACTCTCCAGAACGTCTACCGCTACGCCCTGCTGCCGATCTACACGGTCTTCCCCAAGCCGGGAGAGCTCAACAACGTCATCACCCGCCTGTTCCAGGAAGACAGCACCGTGGCGATGTCGGGCAACAACGACGACCTGCAGGCCGACCAGGTCGAGATCGACATCCAGACCCCGCTGGTCTCCAACGCCATCTTCCTGGTCATCGTGCTGGCCCTGACGTGCCTTTACGTGTCACGCAAGGACTTCTAGCCGCCGGTTCTATCCCAGCACGCCCTCGACCACGGTGGCCCTGGGATCGACCAGCCGGATCGGGCGACCGACATTCGAGACGTTCTGCTTCTCGGCATCAATGCCCAGCGCGCCGCAAACGGTCGCCAGCAGGTCACCGGTCGTGATCGGACGGTCGGCCACCTCGGTCCCGTCGGCGGCGGTCCGGCCCACCGCCTGGCCACCCTGGACTCCCCCACCGGCCAGCACGGTCGACCAGGCGTTGGGGAAATGGTCCCGGCCCCGGTTGGGATTGATCTTCGGCGTGCGACCGAATTCTCCCATCCAGATCACCAGCGTCGATTCC
Organism: Planctomycetaceae bacterium; assembly: GCA_003445035.1. Classification (GTDB taxonomy): domain Bacteria; phylum Planctomycetota; class Planctomycetia; order Planctomycetales; family Planctomycetaceae; genus UBA8437. Next base: position 39,299 of record DLVV01000397.1, read on the forward strand.
AGCAGGCCGCGACGACCCAGATCCTCCAGCAGGGTGGCCCAGCCGGAATCGAGCGTCGAGCAGAGTCGCTTGACCGTGTCGAAATTGTCCTGGTGTGTGTCCCAGCCCAATTGCATCTGGGCATCGGCTCCGTTGAGCGACACCTCGACAAATGGCACACCCCGTTCGACCAGCCTCCGGGCCAGAAGACACCCCTGGCCGAACCGGTTGCGGCCGTAGGCGTCACGGATCGCGGCGGGTTCGTCATCCAGGTCAAAGGCCGACACCGACTCGGACCGCATCATCTTCACCGCCTGGCGGTATGCGGTCCGGTGACTGCGGACCGGCACGTCCGGTCGTTCGGCTCCGAAGTCGGCCTCGAATTGACCGAGCAATTTCAGCCGAGCATCAACCCGCGCGGCACCAATCCCCTCGGGCTGCTGCAGGTTCCGCACACGGAGGGCCTGCGAGTCATCGACCGCGGCACCGGGATCCATTGGGACAGGATTGGTGTCACCGACAATCAGTGGAGCAAACTCGGGACCAAGAAAACCCGGTCCAAAGGCAGCGGGACTGAGAAATCGGTAGGGTGCGACGCTGACGAAGTCGGGCAGCGGCGAGGTGCCATCGGAGAGTTCCTTGCTGAACAACGAGCCGAGCGTGGGATAGTGAATCGGACCCTGGGGCAGGTACCCGGTTCGCATCTTGAAAGTCGCACGCTGGTGATCGCCCTCCCTGGTGGCCATCGATCGCAACACGGCCAGGTGCTTGGCCTGCCGGGACAGTTTCGGCAAGTGCTGGGAAAACTGCAGGCCGGCAACGGTGGTCGCAATGGGGCGGAAGGGACCCCCGTTGGCATGGCCGGGTTTCATGTCGAACGTGTCGATCTGGCTCGGGCCTCCCGACATCCACAACAGGATGCAGCGTCGACGACGCGAGGCCGCGGCGGCGTGGGCGATCCGACCGAACAACCCCGAGGCGGGCGGAGTGACCGCACCGGCAGCAGCCAGCGCCAGCCATTGCCGTCGTGACATTCCGGGGAACGGGGTCATATCCACCTGGTCGTCTCAATGGTTAAGCAGGAATTCGCTCGAGTTGAGCAGTGCCCAGAACACGTCGGCGAGAGCCGCTGCCGGATCCTTGGTGACTCCACCGGCATCGACATAGGCAACCAGCCCCGCCAGCCGTTTCGCTCCGGGCCGCCGCCCCAGTGCCGCCAGGTACAGGGCTTCGACACGGTCGCCGGTCCCCAGTGCCGGAAACTCGACGACCGCCGTGAGAGTTCGGCTGCGGTCCAGGCTCGTGGCTTCGGAGACGAAGCCGCCGTTCATCAGTGCCAGGGCCTGCAGGATCGTGGTGCGTTGCTGAGTCGGACGGCTCGAATCGTCACCGAACAACTCGACGAACTCGCTACGAACCGAATCGGGGACACCCGGTCCGGTCGGCGTGCGGTCGACTGCCGCTGGCACATAACCGGTAGCCTGGGCGAGGCTGTCAAAGATCTGCTCGGGCGAGAGCCCCTTGACGGCCATTCTCGAAAACAGCCTCGGCCTTTGCTGCGAGGGATCGGTCTGCCGACTGGTCCGCTGGTAAGCATCGCTGGCCACAATCGATCGCAGGATGTGGCGGACATCGAACTTGTGCGAGGCGAATTCGGAAGCGAGCAGGTCAAGCAGCTTCGGATGGCTCGGCGGATTGTCGGCAGTGAAGTCGTCAGGAGGATCGACCAGGCCGATTCCGAACATCTGCGACCACAGGCGATTGACCGCAGCCCTGGCGAAATAGGGGTTCTTGCCGGTGATCATCCAGTCGGCCAACAGCTTGCGAGCGCCACGGGTCTGTGTCGGCAGTGGCCGGGACCCATCGAGAAAAACCGGCCCGACACTCGTATCGGTCCCCGGAATCTCCAGCTCCCGGCGGTCGGCCACCTCGCGAATCGCTGCCAGAAAACCACCACGTCCCTGGCGTTCCATCCCCGCAAAGAATGCCGCAAAGCTCCAAAAGTCGCTCTGCTTCCAGTTGTCGAAAGGATGGTCATGACACTGGGCACATTCAATCCGAATCCCCAGGAAGGTCCGAGCCGTACTGGCAGCAAGGTTCTCGGGCTTGATCTGCTTGGCCTGGTAGAACGCCAGCGGCGAGGGCCGATCGGCCTGGCCGGAAATCTCCCGGGGGTTTCCCGTCGCGGCCAGCGGCACCGTCACGATCTCGCGGACCATCTCCGCGTAACTGGTGTCATCGGTCAACTTCTGACGCAGCCAGGCCTCGAACGCAGGAACCAGGACCCGGATCTGTGGATCCGCCTGGGTCTCAGGCAGCAGGGCCTTTCGCCAGACGTTGGAGAAATGGACTACGTAGAGTGAGCTGTCGAGCAGTTCGTCAACAACCTTCCGCCGTTTGTCGGGATCGCGATCGGCCAGGAACCGCCGGACTCGCGTCGAGGGAGGAATGCGGCCACCGAGGTCGAGAAAGACACGACGAAGGAACTCGGCGTCGTCGGCCACCGGAGCCGGCGTGATGTTTTCGGCCGCCAGTCGCCGCTGGATCACGCCGTCAATTCCCGCCGCCAGGTCAACAACTTCGTCCCCACGTGCCGCGGCACACGTCGTTGCCAGCAACAGCAGGACAGTGGCAGACCGCAGCACGGTGGTCACCTTCGAGAAGAACCCGGGCCCCCCGACCGTACAGTTGGCGCCGAGGACTGCCAAGAGACGGCTCCGCCTGGCTACAACGACGCCGCGGTCGCCTTCAAGGCCTCCACGGCCTCCGCCCCGGTCTTCAACTCGGCGTACTCCGGCGGAGCGTAGGTCGCCACGGCGTCGAAGTGCGAGCCGGAGATCGCCATCCCGATCAGGTCTTCGGCCGAGAGCGTCAGGCGACCGGCACGGCGGGTCAGGTCGAACCGGATGCCTCCCACGCCCTCGTAGCTCCGGTACACCACCTCGGTGCAGACCAGCCGATCGGCACGGCTGAAATCGAAATCGAAGTCGTAGGACTTGCCGGTATGGAACATCCCTCGTGCCATCGCATCATAGATCTCGTCGAGTTCCAGCTGCGGCCTGAGCACGGTGATCGCGTCGCTGGCAAACGGTGAACTCAAAGACCGCACCAGCACGCCGTCCTTCAACGCCTCGTGCACTCGACTCGTTTCACCCTCGTCGCACCCGAGCAGGTGCTCCCAGTGCGGCCGGACATGCTCGTGATCGCCGAATCCCGCCGCGGTCAACTCGTCGCGGGTCCCAAGATAGAGAGCGGCGTGCGGCCAGTAGCCGGGCAGGAAGTAGTTGGTCAGAGCATGTTCCTTGCGGACGACCAGGACATCACCGGGTCGCAGCAGATCCCTGAGTTGATTCTCGATCTCGTCGGGCAGACCGGGTTGATGACCGCGGACAAGGTAGCGATTGGAGACAGCACTCGAGACCGATTTCTGCAGGCCATAGAGCGCCCGTGAGAGCAGGTCGCCCTTGATCACCTCGACAACCTGCCTGGCGCGGACCCGGGCACGCAACACCGCGTAGTTGGCCAGCGAGACGTCGGTCGCCACCTGCAGACGCTCGATCAGGGACGGCAGGCGCTCGATCTCCGTGCCCACAACCAGCTTCACCAGCGCCTCGTGGTTCTCGTCGAAGTACTTCGTCGCGTGATAGAGATGCCAGGTGTGAACCGGATTGGTCAGCGAGGACTGCACGGTGTCATAGAGGCGCTCAGGAATCCCGAAGTGGGGAGCCGGTTCATTGAGCTTGCCGCGCACAACTGGACGGTCGTGAAATTCGTCGCGGAGAAACCGGGCGGCATCGACCAGCACCAGGGCACCGGCAAACCCGACCAGGAAGTTGCTATCGACGTGCTGCGCGTCCCTCATCTCCTCGACGAGTTCCAGCAACGCGTTGCGACTCTGCCAGTACGAAACCAGCAAGTGACGAACCTCTTCATCTTCGCTGGGCGTGAAGTAACCGCGCTCACTCGATGCGGCGGCTTCGGCAAGAATGCTGGCCGAGCGTTTGAGTCGATCGAACTGATCGGCCACGGCCAACACGGTTCGCGCACCGGCCATTGTCACTTCGCCGATTGCGCCGTCGTTCATTGTCCGCCGATCTCCACATCCCAGGAACCGGGCATCCTACCACACTAGGCAGTGGCCACGGCCTGTGACGGCTGACGGCCCGGCAATACGTCGACCGGTTGCGGCTCGAACCAGGCCAACCCCTGGGTGGCGTAGCCCGAGCTAAAATCGAACGACTGCTTGATCGCCAGGTCGACATCCAGCGGATTGCGTGTCGCACCGGGACGGAATCCTGCCCGCCGGATGTAGGGACCGCGAGCCGGGGGGAAGGGGTAATCGCTGCCGTGCAGCAACCGGCTTCGCAACGATTCGGATTCGCCGGCCAATCTCCCCAACGCCTTCCAACGCGGCCAGGTCGCCAGGATCGAGGTGTCACCGAAGAGATTCGGGAAACGGTGCATCATCTCGACGAAACCCGGATAGTAATCCTCGCGGTCGAACGACGTGCAGGTCCCGCAGTGAGCGGCGATCACCCTCAGGCCGTGATCGAGTGGTCGGACCAGACGGCGGGGATCGGTGAATTTCTGCGAAATCACCCGGCAAGAGTGCTCGTAGCCGGTGTGGAACATCAGGATCACGTCGAGCTCGGCAGCCAGCCGGTAGAACGGCTCGAACTCGGGCAGAGACGGGTCGACACCCTGGATCGCCGTGTGAACCTTGATCAGCCGGGAACCCGCCGCGGCGCAACGTTCCAGCTCTTCCAGCGCATCACGCCGCAGCGGGTTGATCGAACATCCGGCCAGGATCTTCTCGTGACGCCCCGCCAACTCGAGCACGTAATCGTTGGAAACGTAGACGTGAGTTCGCTCCGCGTCGGGCTCACCGTCATCCCGGTACACGGCGTCCTGGGCCAGCACCACCGCTCGTGAGAGACTCGACTCGTCGAGCTGCCTCACCAGCCGGTTCCGGATCTGATCGCTGCGAGTTTCACCAGGTTCACGATCCAGCCCGGTGAGACGAACGATCAGCCGCGTCAGCCACCGCCGCCGGGTTTCTTCGGAGAGGAACCCCTGCCGAGGATCCTCACCCCAGCAGAAGACGTGTGTGTGGATGTCGAGCATGGCCGGTCCTCGTCGTTGGCGATGGTACTTGCAAGTGTCCCGATAAGACAAAAGCGAAGACCGATACCGGATATCACGCGAGAACGAGGTCAAGAATCGATTTCACGTCGGGACGATCCACCGGCACCCGCATCACGTGGTGCAATTTTACACCGCCGAAGGGGTCCAACAGCACGTCACCGCCCAGCTGGTAAACGTCTCCGGCCGGAGGTCTCAGGCGACGTCCCTTGA
>DLVV01000090.1:0-147 GCA_003445035.1 Planctomycetaceae bacterium
CGGATACTTCAGGAGGTCGATGGGTCGGCCCGACACTCGACCAGCGGCATTGCCACGGGAGTACAACGGGCGGAAGTTTAAGTCTGGGCTGGGACTGGCTCGGGCGAGAACGTACCGCGATGGCTACGAGCACGGGGCGCTGACGGC
>DLVV01000090.1:502-24921 GCA_003445035.1 Planctomycetaceae bacterium
GTCGCCGGACATTGTGGGTGAGCCCCTGTAGCGGCCGGATGGCTGGTTTGCTCAGGCGAAGAAGAAGTGCATCCAGACCGCGGTTGCACAAAGCAGTGCCGCCCAGTTGCGATCTCGTGACCACCAGGGAGTGTCGTGGGGCGCGTCCGGTGCGTCGTCTGCCGACTTCGGATCGAGCTCTCCCTCGGCAGGTGTCTTCCGTCTTGTTGAGTTGATCACGAACGCGGCCAGGGTGATCGCAGCGGCAACGGCCGAGGCGAGCGGTGGTTGGATCCATCCGGATCGCATTGCCAGGGCCAGGCACACCAGTAACGTGATCGCTAAGAAGACCAGTTGGGCGAGCCGTTTCAGATCGCGAGGATGATGGCCGCCCAAATCGGACCAGGTCAACCTGGCCTGGTCGGGTTCGACCGATGTGGCGAGACTGACCAGCACATGGACGAGCAGGCATGAGAAGATCACCAACACGACACGATGGAAAAAGTTGAGACTCGGTCCGAAGGCGAGATTGATCGAGTTGAGTGACCCTCTGCGAGTTTCCACGCGACGAGTGATCTCATCGGAATTGAGTTGCTGCCAGTCGGCTGGCAGTTCATCAATCCGTGTTTCATCAAGGGTCTTCTGTTCGGTGAGGACCTGGTAGACGGCTGGCGGCATTCCCACGGTGCGGTCGTAGGCCGACTGAAAAACCAGGGAAAACAATACTCCGGCGATGATGGTCACAAATGCTCCGCTGGCTGTTGCCCTGCGCCAGAACATGCCGACCAGGAAAGCCACGAGCAGACCGGGGGTTAGCAGGCTTGTGTAATTGGCAATCTGTAGAAAGAAATTGTCCTTGCTGTTGGGGTCGATGACGGCGAATGTCAGGCCGGTGGCGATGACGACGAAGACGATGATCGAGATTCGTCCCACGCGTACCAGTTGGCGATCGTCGGCGTCGGGACGGATGTATTTCTGGTAGACATCAATGGTGAAAATGGTCGCAGCAGAGTTCATCATCGAGTCGATCGACGAGAGGATGGCTCCGATCAGACCCGCCGCCACGATGCCGATCAATCCGTAGCCAGCCGGCACGACCAACCGGACCAGTTCCGAGAATGCCGCGTCGGGGTCGACGTCATGGTCGACGCGTTGTCCGATGAGGAAGTAACCGGCGATTCCAGCAGCGATGCAAAAGAAGGGGATCAGGAGTTTCAGGAAACCGGCGGTGATGATCCCGAGCCGGGCTTCACCGTCCGACCTGGCGGCCAGCGCGCGTTGCACGATGAACTGGTTGGTGCCCCAGTAGAAGAAGTGCATGAAGATGAGTCCGGTGAGCACCCCTGACCAGGGCAACTTCGGGTGGTTGCTGGGGAGGTAGAGCCGCATTTTCTGCTCAGAATCTGCCTGGTCGAGCCGAATCATCTCTTGCCATCCGGCGACAACTCCGTCACCACCACCGAGTTCACTGAATATCAGGAACGCCAGAAGGAGTCCGCCCCCCAGCAGTAGCAGTGACTGGATGGCATCGGTCAAAACGACCGCCCGCAGCCCGCCCAGGACGGTGTACACGGTCGAGATGACTGCCAGGATGATCACGAAGGCGGCGTACCATTTCTTGTCCACCCGAACAACGGGCTGAAGTTGGAGGTCTTCGTGGGTGATCTTTCCAGCTTCGATCTCCCGCCGATTTCCCACCGTTTCCACGGGTTCCGTGTGGTTTTCGACGGCGGCATCGCCGACCATCACGCAGGCCGAACGGGCACCGATGTACAGTCCTGGCACCATCTGTACACCGGCCATGATCAGCACCATGATCACCGCGTAGGAGAGGCGACTGCGGTCGTCATATCGACGGCCGAGGTACTCCGATAGCGTGTAGATCTTCAGGCGTCGATAGACCGGCAGGAACCCGTAGCAGAGCATCAACAGGCCGAATATGGCACCCAGCTCGAAATGGCTCTGGGCAAATCCGATTGAAAAACCGAGGCCGAGCATGCCGACAAGATGGTTGGCACTGACGTTGGATCCGTAGATGGAACCCGCAACGCCCCACCAGCGAATGTGTCGTCCCGCCAGAAAATACTGTTCGGACGACTCGGTTTCTCCTCGCCCTGCCAGCAACCCAACGGCCATCACGGCCACGAGGGCGATCAGGAAGACCGCGAGATCGACCGCGTGAAACAGATCACCCATTGATGACTCAGGATGCAATTGGCGGTGGTTTGATCAGGTCAGCGGCCACTCTAGCAGAGTGTGTGGGTGGGTTCACGTGATTGCGTTTGCAGTTGACATCCGGATTCGGGTCGTTCAATTTGTGGTACTGGGACGCAAGCCGATCCTGCCGAGTGGTGATTTGCAGTTGCTGATTGCAGAAAGTCACTTGCGGTGCTCGGCTGTCCTGGCCGATTTTTTCACTTTACAGATGAAGTTTTCGGCAGTTGTGTTTTCCACTGCGTAATGGTGGATCCGCGGGTGATGGTGCGGACGTTTTCGGCCGGTCCTCGCGGCCACTAGAGATAAAATCGGCGACAGGTTGGATGAACGATAAAACGACAGTTTTTGTGGTCGAACACGTCGGCCAAGTGGTTGTGGTTGAGCCTCTCGGTGATGAGTCCTCGTTCCGCTATTTCGACATCCACAACCAGGCCAACCGGGTGATGCGGGCGCTGGACGATCCGTCGGTACGGGGGGTCGTTGTTGATCTGCGCAGCGTTCCGACGCTTGGCTGGGTGATGACCAGTGCCATCGTACGATTGGTCCGGAACCTGGATTATCGCGGAGGAATGGCCGTTTACTGTTCGGCATCGAAATCCAACGTCGAACAATTCTCGTCGATGAAGCTCGGCGAACCGTGGTCACACCACGATTCGCGAGATGACGGCGTGGCTGTGATCAGGGAGTTGATTGACAACCGATCGGCTTCGTCCGAAGAGGGGCCTTAGGCGATGTTCGGTGAACTGGTGCCGGTCGGTGGAGGCGACCCCATCCCGCTGTTGCGAGAGCGGTTACTGATTGGCCGAAGAAGCCGCTGCGACATACACCTGGATTTCCCCAACGTCTCGTCACAGCATTGTGAACTGGAAATGGATTCCGGTTACTGGCAGGTTCGTGACCTTCGCAGTACCAACGGTGTGAAGGTCAACGGGCAGCGTGTCGAGGTGCAGGTGTTGATGCCCGGTGACAAGCTGACTGTGGGCAAGCACGAATTCGAAGTGGTGTACCGGCCGCTGTCCGATGGTCCACCGCCATCGTTGACAGAAGAAGATCCGTTCTCGAGATCGTTGCTCGAGCAGGCTGGGCTGGAGGGGCGACGGAAGGCCCAGCGGCGATCCGAACGGCTGAAGAAACAGCTTCCCCCGGCGGTTCAGTCTCCCAGCGCGACCGGCGAGCCGGATGACGGCGGCGGTGAAGACACGGAGATCCTGGGTTGGCTGACCGATGACGATGTCGCCGAGTGAGTCGGCGACCGGCCTCCCCTGAACCTGGCTCAGGCGGCTTTCCTTCGGGTCACCGCTTCGCGGACGCCCGTGTAGCCGAGTCGGCGGGCGACGTGGCGAGCTGAACTGAGGGCGGCCGCTCGACTGCGATATTGCGGGCTGCCGTCACGTCGCTTGATGATCCGGGCCGGTTCAACTCCGGGCAATTCGATCGTTGCCGTATAGTAAACAACTTTGTTGCGACGCTTGGCGCTGATCGTGACCGGGAGTTCGCTTCCGGTCACGGCTGCCGGTACCGCGATGGAAGGTGTCGGTTCAGGCGATGTTTCCGCCACGGGTTGGGGACCACGCCGCCTCTGGGCGATCCACGAGGCAATGCGGCGTGGGCTGGGCATTTCCTGGGTCAGCAGGCCCAGCAGGAACAACGCGAGAACGATGGGGCCGAACATCATCAGGATCAGATGCCGGTCGGAGATGGGACCAGGGGAAGCGGATGGCATCCCCGCCGATGTCACGGGGTCGGTTTCAGCGATAGAATCCGGATGCTCGATGTTCGGCAGTACGATCGACACGGCTTGTCGGTCGGCTGTCAGCTTGACGGGTTGTTGACCATCCGTTTCGCCTGGTGACGTTTCCCCGGCCGGTGGTTCGGTTTTCGGGGTCAGTGTCTCGTCATCCGGCAGGTCTGGCGCCGTTTGTTCTGCGGTCGTTTCGGTGGGTGGAGGAGTGACGATTGGGACCAGTTCCTCGTCGCTGTCTGTCGAACCGGCAATGTCGGCGTCGGTTTTCGGCTGTGCCTCACCGATGCCCGGCCTTGAGACCTTTGCGTCACGAGGACTCTCGTCAGTGCGAGTGGTGGAGATGTCCGCTGGGAGGATTGGTTTCGGATCGTCGGCGGTCGGAGGAAGTGTCGTGCTGGCGGAATCGGCAGGCGGGTCCGGGAGGGAGGGGCGGACTGGAGGGACCAGCGTACGAGTTTCGCGCCTGATGACGGGACGGTTGGCCGGCCCGAGTTCGGGAATCACAACGGGGTCTTTTGCAGCTTTGGCAGAACCCTTTACAGCGATGGGTTTTCGAGACGTTTTCGGCGGGCCAGGGATGGATCGCGGAAGAGGCCTTGTTGCCGGAGCAGTCGGGCCGGCCGTGGCGGAGTCGGTTTCGCAGCCGGGCTGGCGGCCGGTTTGCTCGTGTGTCTGGCCGGCTTCGTGTCGAGTGATAAACGCCATCAGGGCCTCGTCTCGGCCCGAGAGTTCCAGCTTGTGGGTGCGAGCTACCTTCTTGGCAATTTGGTAGCAACGCAGTGCTTCTTCGGTCCGGCTCTCCTGCCATGCGGCCTCGGCCTGCTCAAGCAGCCGATTGAACGCGATCCGTCCAGCGGAATTGTCGGGCTGGATAGGCGGAGCAGCACTTCCGATGGCCGGTGACAGCAGCAGTAGTAGTGCCAGTAAGCGGAAAACCACAGCCTAGATCTCCTCGTTCCGGGGAGGCCTTGCCGATGACATGCCAATCTCAGTTGCGAGATGCAACGGGACCGCACAATCGTCGCAGCCGACTCCTTCGGGGTTATCGACAGATTCCGACCGCGGCCATCAGCGGATTCAGCGTGAAATCCCGCCGAATCCGGGCTCAAAGCGGTGTCCACCGGATCACTTTTCAGACGGATCAATCTTCGTCTGCACGGCGATGGTCAGATCGAGGCGTCCGTCCAACTTCATGCCGTTGATTTCAATCGTCAGCGTGCCGGTCATCTGGGTGGTGTCCGAGTCGGAAAAAATGATGCCCTGTTTGAGATCGATCAGGATCTCGCCAGTGCCCTTTGCGATCTTGAGCTTGCTGGCGGTGATCTTCGTGGGGCTTCCTTCGGGCGGGTCCTGGGTGAGGCCGACTTCAAGCGATCGAGATGTGATGCGGTGTAGCATGTGCGGGCCCTGCTTGACGGTCCCGGTGTACCTGTAACGCCGCTTGATGCTGATCTTCTGGCCCGCTTCGAGATCCATCACGCTGGTGTGGTCCCACGTGTCTCCAATCCGAACCGCCTTGGCTGGGATCCGCTGATTGCTGTTTTTCCAGCGTGCCAGGATGATCTTGGGATCAAATTGCTCCGAGAAGTTCTTGCGGACCGCCGGGTCGAGATCCTTGATCAGTTCCTTGAAGCCCTCAACCTTGATCACTTGGTCCAACTTGTTGTGGACAAGGGTGGTCTTGGCCTTGGAGATGACTCGAAGCAGATCGAGCATCGGCTCGAGTTGCGGGAGGGGGGCTTTTTTGCCGGGATTGCTGGAATCGAAGGTGAGCTTGAATCCCGGGAGAATGGTTTCCTGCTGCAGTTTCCTGATCGTCTGTACCAGTCGCAAAGTTCCGTCATCGCCTCGTGCGCCGAGCGCGTGCTCCGTGATCGCAAACTGTGTTGACTTGGTCTCGACGTCCATTCCGGCGAGCGTGAGGATCTGCTTGGTGTTCGATTCGGAATTGTAGACCCGTTTTGTTTTCGGCTGGAGCTTCGGTTTCAAGACAACCTGGCCCTGTACGGCCGGGGTGACAAGCACGGTTGCCAGGGCCCACACCAAAGCCTGTGGCAGGCGGGAACACATTGGGCTAGTCATCCGCTAGTTCCTTTGGAGTCGCGTGTTGGTCGGAGTGGAAGTACGATCGGGCGGTGACGCGAGTCGCTAATTGCGCTCCGGTTGGCAGCGACCCGTCACAAGATGTATTCGGCGCCGCGGCTCAAATCTTAGAGATTCCACAAGGGAAACGTAAGCACGGTTTTGGCCGGTGTGTGCTTGTCGTGTTCGTCGAAAGGGAGGAGTTTGGGATGAGGCTAGCGACGGCTGAAATGAGGGCGGTTGTCGCCGTGTCGGTGGCACTGCTGTGCGGGGCGCAGACGGTTTCGGCTGCGGTACCCCACGTCGTGTTTCTGATCGGTGAACGTGAGTACAAGACGCAGGAGACGCTTCCCGAATTTGCGCGTGATGAGCTGATTGGCAAGCTGAAATTTCGTTGTACGTTCGTGCACGCTGACCGGAAGGACGGCAACCGGTTTCCGGGAATCGAGGCGATTGAAACGGCTGACCTGGTGGTGCTGAGTGTCCGCCGACGGGCGTTGCCCGAGGCCGACCTGGCGAGGGTCCGGAAGTACCTGGCGGCCGGTCGTCCGTTGGTCGGAGTGCGTACGGCCAGTCACGCCTTTCACACCAAGGGCAAGCACCCGAAGGGGCACGCCGAATGGCAGGAGTTCGATCCCGAAGTCCTGGGTGGCCACTACGTGGGGCACCATGGAAACAAGCTGGTGACGACCGTCGAAGTTCTGCCGGCGGCCAAGGGGCACCCGATCCTGGCCGGTGTGTCGTCCAAGCCGTTCGATGTCGGTGGATCGTTGTACAGGGTCAACCCGTTGAAGAAATCGTGTGTCCCCCTGGTCAGTGGGCGGGTGAAGGGGGCCCCGGTCGAGCCGGTGGCCTGGACGCACAGTTACCGCGGTGGCCGGATCTTCTACACGTCCCTTGGGCATCCCAAGGACTTCCAGTTGCCGGCCTTCCGCCGATTGCTGAAAAACGGGATCCTGTGGTCGCTGAAGAAGGACACTGGCGGGGGCGAGTGAAGCTGAACCGGAAGAGCGCAACGGGTCAGTGCCGTGTGTGTCGAGAATGGTCGCTGTTGGTGACCGTGGTGCGGGCGGCCTAGAACGATTCGTAGGTCTTGGGGAACCGTATCAACAGCCAACGCTGTTCATACTGGTGGCAATGTGACCAGCCCAGCTTCTCGTACAGGTCACGGCGTTTCTTGACGTGCCAGAAGTTCGCCGGTGTGCCCGGGTAGTATTTCTGGAGCCATTTCAGGGCGATTGCCGGACGGCCTCGTCGCCGTTCGTGTCGGATGTGCAGCAGGACGTACTTCTTTTCGGTCGTGTCGACCCAGTTGCCCAGTGCCTTGAAATTGCTCTTGAAAGCCTTGTCGTGAGCCGCCTTGTCGGCAATCGGATGCTTGTCGACCACGTCGGGCAATTCCATGTAGGCCAGAGCCCGTCCCTTGCGGTAGAGCGCATCGACCAGCACATCCTTGTTCTTGGAACGGCCGCCTCGCTTGCCGAGCGTCTTGGCCAGCTTGTCGATGTCGATGGTCGCGATCACCGCGTCGGCGGCAGCAACGACCTCGGGCAGACGCTGCTTGCGGTGTTTGAGGTGATCGAGTCTTTCCAGGCGAATCAACAGCACGGGCAGGTGCTTGGGAGTTTCGGCCAGCAGCTTGGCGGCCAGGGCCTCGAACTCTTTGCGACGGGTTTCAAACGGGATTCTCGACAGGCGGTCGACAAGGAAATCGCGTTGTTCGGTGGCGAGGTTTCCGGCCGGCGGTTTCGCCGCGGCCTTGGTCTTGACCGGGGTGGCCGGCACGACCAGGGACAGGACGAATCCCCCCGGTCGGCGTCCGGATCCATGGCGTGACGCATCGGTTCGGCCGTAGTGCACGGATCCCAACAGCAGGTCGCCGGGTGCGGCCGCCGTGGGTACCTGGCGGCGGGATGGGGCGACCAGGAAGATCGAACGTGCTGCTCCGGCAGGCAGGGGGCCCGACGACGACGAACGGAGTCCCAGCGATGCGCTGGCCCGATTCGATGCGATCGTTACGCCGATCGGTTTGGACAAGGGTCTGTCGAGTGCCAGTCGCAGTGACTTGTGACGGTTCAGCAACGCCTCGTCGGTGTGTCGCAACTGCAGCCGCAGGCGATACGAGCCGGGTGAAAGCCGCAGTGGGCCAGGAAAAGTGTCGTCACATCCGACACGTCTCTTGTTGCTGTCAAAGAGCATCCAGAGCTGTGTGCCAAAGGGCGAATCGTAGAGCTGGTTGTCGAGATCGGGGAATTGTGGCGACACGTTGCCGGTCCGCTTCTGCTGGAACTCGTATTCGATGATCAGTCGATGGATGACGCGGTCGCGGGTCAGGTGGTCGCGTTCGGTCGGCAGCGGCTCAAGCGAGCTGCCCGATGCGGGGACGAGTGTGCGATGGGTGACCAGGGATGCCTTTGGCGACAGGTCCTCGGCAACCAGGCGGTTCTGCAGCAGGACGCGGCTGCCCCCCTGCCCCGCCGTCAGGGTCACCTTTCGCTGGTCCGGAACGATTCCGTGGAAGCGAACGGACCAGTCGACCGATGACTCGCCCAGGCTCGACCAGTACTGGGCCAGGCAAAGTTCCAGCATCCGGCCGGGAACGACCGGGATGCTGTGGACGGTTTCGGCTCCCGGTCGCAATGTCAGGTAGCGCCGCGACTGGTCGTCACGAAAGCTCCGGCCGGGACGCAGTTGAACCGAGTGCAGGACGAATCGTCGGTTGGGCCCGGCGACGTCGGGCGTGGGTGTGCCCGGCGAGGAAGACTTCGAAGAGCCTGTCGGTTCTTGGGGAGGCGATTTCAGGGTCAACGAGACATCCGCCCAGGTGGCTCCGGCCGGGACGTCGAGGAAGCGTCTGGCCAGTGTTCCGGGGTGGAAGGGGACGACCGAATGCCAGTTGGCGCGGGCGGTGGTGGGATGCGGCTTGATCACGGTGATGGGAACGCGGGCCAATGGGCCCCGGTCCGGCTGGTCACTGTCGAGAACCAGCACCTCGCCGCGATGCGCCCCTGGTTGGAGTCCATTGGGGTCGACGGTCACGCGGAAACTGCCGCCCCCGTGGGTCAGCAGCAGTTGCTTGCCGCAGTCGATCCACTTGGCAGACGGTTCGAGAGCCAGGTTCAGCTGAAACGCGACTCTCGCCGAGTTGTCATGGTTTTCGGGAAAACGAGGTGTCAGCTGGACCAGTCTCGAAGCGGGCCGTGCGGTTTCGTGAGCGTCACGCAGGTAGATGCCCCGTCGACCACGCCCTCCCGCGACCCGCACTTCGATCGGCAGGGTTTCGCCGACCGACGCGGCGTGTCGGGCCAGGTACTCCCAGGCTCGATCAACCTGCAACAGCCCGGGGCCCTGGCCAAAGCCGTCTGCTGCGGGGCCGGCGATCGGTGCCGCCGTGTTGCGGATGGCTCGCCTGAGGCTGGTGGGAGTGTAGGAGATCTCCTGTTGCTTGAGTCCGGAGATCAGCAGGGCCAGGTTGCCGCAGGCGTTGGGCGAGGACATCGATGTGCCGTTCATCCTCATGCTGCCCTGGAGTGTCCAGCCCGGGACCGGGGCCACGGCTCCACCGGGAGCGAAGATGTCGACACCCGCGTCGCCGTCTGAGGTTGGTCCCCGGCTCGACCAGGTGTAGGGCATTCCGGGCAGCATTTTTCTCAGCGAATACTCGGATCGCATCATGGCCGGCGAGACGTAGGCACCGACTCCAAGCAGGGCTGTCGTGGTGCCGCCTGGGGAACCGACCGTCGAGAGGGCTGGTCCCGCGTTGCCGGCGCTGGCGACGAAAACGACGCCGTGCCGATTGACCAGTTCTGAGAACAACGAGGACAGTCGCCCGCGATTGGGCAAATGGGAGGGTTCCCCGTAGCTCATGTTGACCAGGTCGCAGTCGTTGCGCAACACCGCGTGCAGGCCTCGCACCAGCCCGGCTCCGGTTTCCATTGATCCCAGGCGGGTGTCACCGATCTTGACCGAGACGATCTGGGCCCCCGGCGCCAGGCCGTTGCGGCGGGGCTGCTTGGGGTAGTGGGCTGAGACGATACCGGCCACGTGAGTCCCGTGTGCTCCACAGGTGGTGACAATCGACAGCAGGTTCCCCTTGTCAAAGATGTTGACGGTGAAGTTGAGCAGGCTGGCCGAGGAAAACGTGGCGTACTTGGGTTCGTCACGGTACGTCGTCAGCACGGTTTCCTCGCCCAGGTCACCGTCCTCGTCGGTGTCAACCACCGCTCGCCATCGCATTCCGTCGTGGAAGACGACGCAGTCGAAGATCGGTCCGGGATCCTGCAGGTTGCCGGCGGCGGCCTGGAGTTGCGTGATCCGTTCGGCGAGTTCGTCTCGGTGCAGCCGTTCGGATGCGGTCGGCTTCGGATGGGCCTTTGTCCAGGCGGCCAGGTCCTGTTTGAGCTGGTTGAGAGTGACCCGTTGCCGGCGTTCCCAGTCGCGGCGTCGTTCGCGTTTGAGGCGAGCGATCAACTCGCCGGGGAACAGGTCGAAGGCCCGTTTCCAGCCGAGATGGAATTTCCCGCTGGGGTTCTTCCAGTCTGACGGGATCTTCAGCGTGCGACCGGTCAACCCGGCCAGTGTTCCGCTTGAAGCCGGTCGCACGGTCGAGGTGTCGACATCGCCACTGCCGGTGCCGTCGATCAGGTCGACCACCTTCAGCTTGCCGTCGCTGGTGGTTTGCAGCCCGGTGGCACCGGGATCGACACCGGTGTCGAAGATCGCGACGACCACGCCCCGGCCGTCGAAGTGTTCGTGGGTTTCAAGGAGGCGGTGGGCACCGGTTTCGACCTTCGGCAACAGCCCCCGTTCGAATGGCTCGGGGACCGGGTCCGCAGCAGTCAGCGACGTGGAAACGGCCAGGAATGCGGTCAGGGCCAACGTGTGCATCGCTGCGGGGTGAAGCGGTGGCGACACTCGCCTGGCAAAGGTGACCGACTTGCCGCAGGCGTGACGTTTCGGGTTGCCCATGGGAACCACTCTTCGAGAGAGAGTCAGTGATGAGGACAGGGGTCTATTCTACGGTGGAGGTTGGGTCGACGGGTGAGCTTTCCTCCAGGTGCTCGTCGAGCCTCGGTTCGGCCATGCCGAATGTCAGCAGCCCCCCGCAGGCCACGACGATCGAGACCGTCACGAAGATTGGCTCGAAACCGAATCGGTCGACCATCCAGCCGACCGCCGGCGAAGCGAAGAAGGGGGCGGTCATCGCCAGGTTCAGTGTGGCGATGTAGCGAGGGTGCTCGGATGGGGGGGCCAGTTCGAGCACGTAGTTGTTGATGGTCCGAAACGTCAGGGGTGTCAGGCCCAGCAGGCTGAAAGTGATCCAGTAGAAACCGCTTCCCGAGTTGTCCGCGAGCGAGCCGAGCCACAGGGCGATCAAGGGGACCGAGGCCAGAAGCAGGATCTGGGTGCGAATCACCACCCGGTTTCCGAAGAAGTCGGCCAGCCACCCGAACAGGAACGTACAGACACCGAATCCGATGTTCTGGGCGACGACCCAGTGCATCAGGTAATTTCCCGATTGGCGTTGTTCGTCGCCAAGCATCTCCCGGCCCAGGGTCTGGAAGTGGGGGAAGGCGAGTTGAATGGTAATGAACAGCATGGCGACGCAGGCAATCCGGCGAAATGACCGGTTGGAAACGAACAGGTCCCAGGCCTCCAGCAGAAGCTGTCCGGGTCTTCGCTGCGGGATTGTGGTGGCCGCGTCGGGTGGCTCGGTGATCAGCCAGGCCAGGCTGCCGGCAACCACGAATCCAGCAGCGGTCATCAGGAAAATCCAGGCGAAGCCGTGGTCGGGGCGTTCGAGCCAGCCGGGGATCAGTAACAGGACCGCGGCTACCGAGATGATTGAGCCGAGCAGCCCTGAGACAGCCAGCAGGCGACCTCGACGGTTGTCACGAATCAGCTTGCCCTGGATGGTGGCCCAGGCCAGTCTCTGCAGGCCGGTGGCTACAAAAACGACGCCGTAACAGGCCAGGAACAGCGCCGGCAGCCAGCCGGGAAGCCCGGCCGCGAGGCCGTTTTCCGGCTGCCCGAATCTCCACCAGGTCGCTGCCAGCACGAAGAACGGGATCGCCATCGCGAACGTCGCGGCCGACAGGATCCCCTTCTTCCTGCGAGCCCCTTTCAACTGCGGTGCGTAGAACAGGGGCGGCAGGCTGCTGCAAATGCGATTGACGATGGGCAGGCATCCCCGTAGCCAGCCGGCTCCGGAAATCGCGTCCATGAAGGCCGGCATGATCACCGTCTCGGTTTTGAAGATCCAGCCGAGACGCAGTGAGATGTAGTGGGCCGAAAGCGTGCGGATGTTCCTCGACTCGACCGCCAGGATCTCGGGCGAGGGCTCCGGACGCCCGGTGCCCGTGTCGGTGGTCGGATTGCCATTCGGCGAGGCGTTGGGCAGAGCGTCGGGCATGCTGGGGTCGTTCGGCTCTACTGCCCGGGGTTTGAAGCGAAGGAGAGACGAGTTTGCGTCGGGGGGTATGTGGTGGTCAAGTCGGTGGCTCTGGTGGTATCGCGGTGCTTGACCCGATTGGAGCCGGTCACGAGAGTAGACGCGCGGGAGCCACACGGGAGAGTCGCGGATGGGCCCGGCCCACCAGCCCAGGGCGTTTGCCCTGGAAGTCGTTGAAACACTGATCGAGGCGGGCCACGAGGCCGTCTGGGCCGGAGGTTGTGTGCGCGACCTGTTGATGGGGCGTGAGCCGGGTGACTTCGACATCGCGACCGACGCCCTGCCGGATCAGGTGAGGGAGGTCTTCGGTCGGGGACGGTCGTTCGCTGTCGGGGCGTCATTCGGTGTGGTGCTGGTCCGCGATCGCGACGGCAGGGAGGGGCCGGTCGAAGTGGCGACGTTTCGGACCGAAGGCGCCTACGCCGATGGGCGGCACCCGGACGCGGTGCAATTCGCCACCCGCCAGGATGACGCCCGCCGTCGCGACTTCACGATCAACGGGATGTTTATGGATCCCCGGACCGGGGAGGTCTTTGATGACGTTGGCGGGAGGCAGGACATCGAACGTGGACTGGTGCGGGCCATCGGCGAGCCGGAGGCACGGATCAATGAGGACAAGCTGAGGATGTTGCGGGCCATCCGTTTCACCGCGTCCCTGGAGTTTGCGCTGGATCCGGCGACAGCCGAGGCGATTGCCGCGCACGCCGAGGAGATCTCGGTGGTCAGTGCCGAACGGATTGCTGACGAGTGGCGGCGGATGCTGGCCGATGGGACTCGTGCCGTCGCGGTCCGGTTGGCGATCGAGACAGGGCTGTTGGCGAGCGTGTTTCCCGAGGTTCCCGTTGCAGGTTATGACGCGGCGGTTGAGCGACTCGGACACCTGCCGCAGTCGGCCACGGCGACGGTTGCCCTGGCGGTGCTGCTTGTGGATGTTCAGGATCCCGGGGCGATGTGTGAGCGATTGAAACTGTCCAACCGGGAGACCGACGAGGTGACGTGGCTGGTGGCGTCCCGTGGCGGGCTGGATCAGGCGGCCGATCGAAAACGATCCCAGCTCTTTCCTCTGTTGGCTCACCCTTCGCGAGACGGGTTGCTCGAGTTGATCGATGCAATCCGGCGGGGGGCCGCGGGGCCGAATGACGATGTGGCGTGGTGTCGCGCGTTGCTTGAGACGGTTGGTGTCGAGGAACTGGATCCGCCGCCAATTGTGACCGGGGAGGATCTGATCGCGGTCGGCTTGAGACCTGGCCCGTTGTTCAAGACACTGTTGGGCTCGGTTCGCGACGCGCAACTCGATGGGGATGTGGGTGATCGCGACGAGGCCCTGGCGTGGGTTCATGAGATCCGGAGAGAGAACGAACCAGATGAGTGACACCGTGAGGATTGCGATGATCGGGGCCGGCGCGGTCGCCGACTACCACCACGTTCCCGGGATCCATGTTGATCCGCGGGCCGAACTGGTCGCCGTCTGTGACCCCAACGAGGCCCTGCTCGAACAGCGGCTCGGCGATTGGGGCGTTTCGCGGACGACTACCGATTACCAGGAAATCGCCGATGCGGACGACATCGATGCGGTGGTCATCGCGACGCCCAATTTCACACACCGGCCGATCACCCTGGCCTGCGTAGCGGCCGGCAAGCACGTGATGTGTGAAAAGCCGCTGGGACTCAGTTTTGAGGAGTCCGCAGAGATGTACCGGGCGGCTCGTGACGCCGGTGTGCGTCACATGACAGCGTTCACTTACCGGTTTGCACCATCGATGCGGTACCTGCGTCACCTGTTGGCCGATGGCCAATTGGGGATGCCGCGTCACTTCCGCAGCCAGAGGTTCCTGGACCTGCCCGAGACCAGCTGGGGGTGGCGTCAGTACAAGCACCTGGCCGGGGCCGGTGATCTTTACGACATGACGATCCATCGCATCGACTTCGCGCAGGATCTGCTGGGGCCGATCGATTCTGTCTGTGGCGCCATCGCTCAGTTCGCTCCTCGAACCGAGGTCCCCGGCGGGGGGACCTGCGATCCATCGGATGTTGATGACTGGTCGGCGCTTGTGGGCCGCTTCGAAAGCGGAGCGGTGGGGATCTGGGAGGGCAGCACCTTGATGAAGGGGCACCACAATGACGGGTACGGGTTCGAATGGGCCGAGATCAACGGCAGTGAGAAATCGGCGGTGTACCAGTTGACCGACCCGAACAACATCCTGGTTGGTGGGCACGGCGAATCGATGCAGAAGGTGCCAGTTCCGTCCGAGTTTCTGGTGGCTCCCGACAGCCCTCGCGACCCGTCACAGGGGGTGCCCAGCGACGTCTTCCGCCACGATCTTGTCTGGGAGTTCGTCTCGGCGATCGTCGAAGGCCGAGATCCGATCCCCAGTTTCCGGGATGGCGCCAGTGCCCAGGCGGTTGCCGATGCCGTGCTGGCGTCCGATGCCGAGGGCCGCTGGGTCGATGTCAGCCGGGCACTCGATTGACCATGCTCCGGCCGACTGCTAAAAAAGCAGCAACGCTTCACCGTGACAGTGACAATCTTCAAACGCCCTTTCGTGCAGGACGTGGCTACCGATGGGACGAGTTGAACGCGACCGAGAGATCGCCCGGCGACGGCATCGTCGACACAAGTTGCAGAAGCTGCGCAAGCAGTTCGCTGCTGCGAGCAACAAGAGTCAGAAACAGCTGATCGCCGAGAAGGTGCAGCGGATCAGCCCGCTGGTCGATCTTGAAAACGAGTCCGCTTCGGACTGAGCGACCCCCGGCCCGGTTCAGTCGACCGTTGGCAAAGGCGAGACGACCTTCGTTGCGTCGTCCGGATCGCAGGCTGTGAAGACGAAGCCGTCGGTTTGCCCGTCGACGACCAGTCGTGATCCCTCGGGGAATTCTCCGGCCAGCAGCCTGTTGGCCAGGCCGTTCTGGATGCGTTGTTGGATGACCCGCTTCAGTGGCCGTGCCCCGTAGAGCCGGTCGTAGCCTTCGGCGGTGAGGAGTTCCCGGGCGGCGTCGGTGACCTCCAGTTGGTGTCCCTGCTCGGCGAGTTGCTCGGCCAGTCGGTTGAGTTGCAGGTCGACGATGCGACGGATGTTGTCACGATCGAGTGGCGAAAAGACAATCGTTTCATCGATTCGGTTGAGGAACTCGGGGAGAAACTCGCTGCGAAGCACTTCGGCCAATGTCTCGTCGATCGCCTCGGCTTCGTCCTTCTCGACATGTTCCAGGATGGCCCGACTGCCCAGGTTGCTGGTCATCACGATCAGCGAGTTGGCGAAGTCGACGGTGCGACCCTGGCCATCGGTCAGGCGGCCGTCATCCAGCACCTGCAGCAGGACATTGAAGATATCCCGATGAGCCTTCTCGATTTCGTCGAGCAGGATCACGCAGTAGGGCCGCCGCCGGACTGTTTCGGTCAGTCGCCCACCTGCTTCGTAGCCGACGTACCCGGGTGGCGCTCCGATCAGCCGCGCGACCGAGTGCGGTTCCATGAACTCGCTCATGTCGATCCGCACGATCGCCCGTTCGTCGTCAAACAGGAATTCGGCCAGGGCCTTGCACAGTTCGGTCTTGCCGACCCCGGTGGGACCCAGGAACAAGAACGAGCCGAGCGGCCGACCGGGTTCGCCCAGTCCGGATCGTGAGCGTCGGACGGCGTTGGCGACCGCTTCGACCGCGCCGTCCTGGCCGACGACGCGGCGGTGCATCACCGACTCCATCTCGAGCAGCTTGTCGCGTTCGGCACGGAGCATCCTCGACACGGGGATTCCCGTCCAGGTGCTGACCACTCTCGCGATGTCCTCTCCGGTGACCTTCTCTCGCAGCATCCGCTCGCCGTCGTCGTGATCGGCCGCGGCGATACGGACCTCGAGCTGCTCGAGATCCGCTTCGGTCGCCCTGAGTTGTGCTTCCGCCTCGTGAGCGGTGATGAAGTCCTCGTTGAGGTTGGTTTGGCGGGCACGGGCAAAGGCACGCTCGTAGGCGGCCTGGAGTCCCTCGATCGATTCTTTCAACGGCTGCAGTTGCCCCAGGACCTGTTTCTCGGCTTCCCATTGGGCTTTGAGTCGAGTGACATTCTCCTCGCTGTCGGCGATCTGACGCTTGAGATCTTTCAGTCGTTCCCGGCTCTCGGGGCTTCCCTCGTGGGCCTCGTCGGCCAGGGCGGTGACTTCGATCTGCATTCGTGTCAGTTGGCGTGTGGCTTCATCGATCTCGGCCGGCATCGAGTCGATTTCCATCCGCAGCCGGCTGGCCGACTCGTCGACCAGGTCGATCGCCTTGTCGGGGAGAAAACGGTCACCGATGTATCGGTCCGAGAGCGAGGCGGCGGCGGTCAGGGCATCGTCGGTGATCCGGACGCCGTGGTGGGTTTCGTAACGGTCCTTGAGCCCTCGGAGAATCGAGATGGTGTCGTCGACGGAGGGTTCCTCGACCAGGACCGGCTGGAAGCGGCGCTCGAGCGCCGCGTCCTTTTCGATATGCTGGCGGTATTCGTCAATCGTGGTGGCTCCGACACAGTGGAGTTCACCTCGGGCGAGCATCGGCTTGAGTAGGTTGGAGGCATCGAGAGATCCCTCGGACGCACCGGCTCCGACGACAGTGTGCAATTCGTCGATGAACAGGATCACTCGACCGTCGGAGGCCTGGACCTCCTTGAGAACCGCCTTGAGTCGGTCCTCGAACTCGCCCCGGTACTTCGCCCCGGCGATCATCGAGCCCAGGTCCAGTGCCACGACACTCTTGTCGGCCAGTTGGGTCGGAACATCACCGCGGACAATTCGCTGGGCGAGCCCCTCGACGATCGCGGTCTTGCCGACACCCGGCTCGCCGATCAGTACCGGGTTGTTCTTGCGTCGCCGCGAGAGCACCTGGATGACACGTCGGATTTCCTGGTCGCGGCCAATGACGGGGTCGAGTCGACCCTCGTGGGCCAGTTCCACCAGGTCCTTGCCGTATTGTCCCAGCGCATCGTACTTGTCTTCGGGGGCATCGTCGGTGACTTGCTGGTTGCCACGGATCAACTCGAGCGCCTCCAGCACGTCGCTCTCTTCAACGGCACACAGGTGCAGGAGCCGTCCGGCCGTGTCGTCACAGGTGGACAGGGCCAGCAGCAGGTGCTCGGTCGACAGATAACTGTCGTCCATTTCCTCGGCTCGCCGACGGGCATCGGTGAACAGTCCGGGCAATCCGGGCGAGGCGGACAGGTCGGCGCCGGTGCCCGAGACCTGGGGCAGGCGGTCCAGTTCACCATCGACCAGGCTCCGGAGTCGAGCCGTATCGACGCCGATTCGGTCGAACAGAGAGACGACAACGCCGCTGCGTTCTTCGAGCAATGCGGCCAGGAGATGGAGCGGGGACAGGAACTGGTGATGGCGGTCCTGGGCGGACTGCTGTGCCCGCATCACGGCTTCACGGGCCTTGATGGTCAATCGATCCAGTGGCAGGCTCATCTTGCTCCTCCTCGTCTAGTCGTCCTCTTTCTTCTCGAACTCCGCATCGATCACGTCATCCTCCGCAACGTCGCCGGCGGATCCGTCAGGGGAGCCCGCCTCGGGTGAGGCACCCGCAGCAGCCGAGTCATCGGACTGCTCGTACATGTGTTTGGAGAGTGCGTGCGTGGCCTGTTCCAGTTCGCCGACGGCGGTGTTGATGGCGTCGGAGTCTTCACCAGAAGACGCCTCGTTGACCTTGGTGACGGCCGCATCGATCGCTTCTTTCGAACTGTCATCGAGCGTCTCGGCGTGCTCGGTCATCAATTTCTCGGTTTCGTAGACCAGCATTGAGGCTTTGTTGCGGGCCTCGGCCAGGTCTCGTTTCTTCTTGTCCTCCTCGGCGTGTTCTTCGGCGGCCTGTCGGGCCTGCTCGATCTCGCCGTCGGAGAGGCCACTGGATTCTTCGATTCGGACGGACTGTTCCTTGTTTGTGGCCTTGTCCTTGGCGGTGACGTTGAGGATGCCGTTGACATCGATGTCGAAGGTGACCTCGACCTGTGGGACGTTTCGGGGTGCTGGTGGGATGCCGTCGAGATTGAACTGGCCGAGTTGCCGGTTGTCGTGGGCCATCTGGCGTTCGCCCTGGAAGACCTGGACGGTGACGGCTGTCTGGTTGTCGGCCGCCGTCGAAAAGATCTCGCTTCGTGAAGTCGGAATCGTCGTGTTTCGTTCGATCAGGGGGGTCATGATGCCACCTTCAGTCTCGATTCCCAGCGACAGTGGCGTCACGTCCAGCAGGACCACGTCGGTGACATCCCCGGCGATGATCCCACCCTGGATTGCTGCTCCCAGGGCCACCACCTCGTCGGGATTCACGCCGCGGTGA
The DNA here is from genome assembly GCA_003445035.1 of Planctomycetaceae bacterium. Classification (GTDB taxonomy): domain Bacteria; phylum Planctomycetota; class Planctomycetia; order Planctomycetales; family Planctomycetaceae; genus UBA8437. The sequence goes on from DLVV01000090.1 coordinate 19,276, forward strand.
GGCTCCCGGTTGAACAGTTCCTTGACGAAATCCTGCACCTTGGGGATACGGGTGGAGCCGCCGACCAGGACAACCTCTTCGATGTCCGACGGTTTGAGCTTCGCGTCGGAAAGCGCGTCGAGAATTGGTTTGCGGCACCGTTCGACCAGCCCGTCGATCAGGCGTTCAAAGTCGGCACGGGTGATCGAGAGCTGAAGATGCTTCGCCTCCTGGTTGGCATCGGCGATGATGAACGGCAGGTTGATGTCGGTCGTCTGGGCCGTCGAAAGTTCCTGCTTGGCCTTCTCGGAGGCCTCGCGGAGACGCTGCAATGCCATTGCGTCTTCACGGAGATCAATGCCCTGCTCCGACTGGAAGGTGTCGGCGATGTGGTTGATCAGAACTTCGTCAAAATCGTCACCACCGAGGTGCGTGTCCCCGTTGGTACTGAGCACTTCGACCGACTCCGCGTCCACCTCCAGTATCGAAACGTCGAAGGTTCCCCCGCCGAGATCGAAAACGGCGATCTTCTGGTCCTGCTTCTTGTCCATCCCGTAGGCCAGTGATGCCGCTGTGGGCTCGTTGATGATTCGCTCGACCTCAAGTCCGGCGATCTGTCCGGCGTCCTTGGTTGCCTGGCGTTGAGCATCGTTGAAGTACGCCGGCACGGTGACCACAGCCCGGTTCACCTTGTGACCCAGGTAGCTCTCGGCAGCTTCTTTCAGCTTCCGCAACACCAGCGCAGAGATCTGCGGGGGCTTGTACGTCTCGCCAGCCGCCTCGACCTGCACGTAATCTTCGGATCCTCCAACCACCGAGTACGGGACGATCTTTTCCTCTGAGGAAACCTCGCTGTGACGACGTCCCATGAACCGCTTGATGGAATAGACGGTGTTCTTCGGATTGGTGACCGCCTGTCGCTTGGCCTGCTCGCCCACCAATGTCTCGCCCTGATCGGTGAACGCGACCACGCTGGGGGTCAGGCGATTGCCTTCCTGGTTGGCCAACACCTTGGGCTCGCCTCCTTCGAGCACCGACACCACCGAGTTGGTGGTTCCGAGGTCGATTCCAATCACCTTTTCGTTTTCCAGGGCCATCGCTCTCGTCTCCTCGCGCCGCGGACTTTTCCACTCTCAAGTTGCCTCTTACCCCAGACAAATTGCAAACAGTGTGCCAAGACGTAGCGGGATATGACGGGTTCGTCGTAAACCACTTATATATAGCGAGTTGCGAAGTTGTTTATGGTTAATGATTTCCGGCAGCTGCTGAAAACAAACTGCCAAAGTGGCATTCTTCCCGGCACTCAACACGGACCTGCCTAATGCCAAAGTGGCAGCTTTGAGCCTGTGGCTGGCCAACCGCTTGACAGCCTGAGTAGCGGCCGGTACAACACGCCGAAACTACTGTTCCAGCTTGGTTTTGCGTCCAATTCCGTGAGGAGGAAAGGCCCCAGCACTGTGGTTCTGGCTACCGATTGATGCCGGAGCGGTGTGTCGGGTACCGTGTTGATTGGGGGCAAAAGCCTGTCGATCGAGGGCTGGTAAGAGATTTCGGGCCCACGATGTCTGGATCTGCTGTTTCGGCGGCGGAAAACGAATGAAGCGTCGTTGATATGTGGTGGTGTCGGTGAACTCGACTCAGGACTGCGGTTGCCGGAAGCCGGAGCTGAACTGATGGCCAAGAAGAAGTCGACGAACATCAAGCCGAGGGAGAAATCGGCGACCAAGTCGCGTTCCCGTCGGTCATCGAAGAGCCTGGGGTCATTGCAGTCGAAGCTCAAGAAACTCGATCGCGAATTGGTCAAGCGACTGCACGAGCGGGCGAAATTGACGACAGAATATCTGTCATTGCTGCCGGACCCGCAACGCGCGTTGTACGATCCGGTGGCCGACGATGTCTTGTGGAATCAGTTGGAGAAGCAATCGGGTGCCCTGCCCTTTGCGGCTCTTCGTGGAATCTATCGTGAGTTGCTGAGTGCATCTCGCCGGGCGATTAAGGCCTCTCGGGTGGCCTATCTTGGTCCGCAATTCAGCTACACGCACCTGGCGGCGATCGAACGATTTGGCAAGTGGTCCGACCTGATTCCAGTGAACACGATCGCAGCGGTGTTCGAGGAGGTGAACCGGGGTCATGCCGAATACGGTATCGTGCCGATCGAAAACAGCACCGACGGTCGGATTGTCGATACGCTCGACATGTTCACGCGGATGCCGTTGAGAATCTGTGGAGAAGTCCAGATCGCGGTCAATCACAACCTGCTGGCCCGCTGTGTTCGAAGTGAGATCGCCGAGATCTACAGCAAGCCACAAGCATTGTCACAGTGCCGGGATTGGTTGAGCCGCAACATGCCGCAATCGCGATTGATCGAGGTGACCAGCACATCGACCGCGGCACAGTTGGCTCGCGAGAAGCCAGGGGCGGCGGCGGTGGCCAGCCGGCAGGCGGGCATCGAATACGACCTTCCGGTGGTGGCGGCCAGCATCCAGGACAACGAAGAGAACGTGACCCGTTTTGCGGTGATCGGCGATGACGTCCTGGCCTCGACCGGCTCTGATCGGACCGCCATCCTGTTGCAGGTCCCTCACCGGCCTGGATCTCTGGCGGATGCGATTGGCGTTTTCAAGAAGAACAAACTGAATCTGACGTGGATCGAGTCGTTCCCGTTGCGGGGTCCAGAGAGCGGTTACCTGTTCTTTCTGGACTTCGAAGGCCATTCCAGTGACACGAGAACCAAACGGGCTCTCGGGGACCTGGGCCAGCAGGCCATCCGGCTGGAAATTCTCGGCTCCTATCCTCGCAGCGAACCACTCGGCTGAGGCCCGCGAGTTTCAGCCACTCAATGCCCCAGCCCGGGGAAACGGTTTTTGGACCGGACCGGGCGCTTCGGACTGAAGGATCGACCGTGATCATTGTTCTCAAACCTGACTGCACCGATGAACAGATCGAGCACATCGAGGAGCAGATCGTCGCCCTGGGACTGAAACCTGAACTGAGTCGCGGTGTGCAGCGGACGCTGGTCGGGGTGATCGGCGAGGAGGATGTGTTGAGAAACGCTCCGCTGGGTGCGTTTCCCGGTGTCGAGAAGGTGATGCCGATTCTCAAGCCGTACAAGCGGGCCAGTCGTGATTTCCAGCCTGAGGACTCGGTGGTCGATGTTGGCCGCGGGGTTCGTGTCGGTGGCGGATCGCTGGGGATGGTCGCTGGTCCTTGCGCAATCGAAAGCCGAGAGGTGTTGATGGAGATCGGCGAATCGGTCCGGCAGGCCGGGGCCAATATTCTGCGGGGCGGAGCGTTCAAGCCACGGACCAGCCCCTACAGTTTCCAGGGGATGGGCGAGGAGGGGTTGAAGATCCTGCAGGACGTTGGTGGCGAACTGGGGATGCCGGTGGTCACCGAGGTGATGGACCCGCGGCAGGTGGAACTGGTTGACCGTTACGCGGACGTGTTTCAGATCGGCGCACGAAACATGCAAAACTTCAACCTGCTCAGTGAAGTCGGGCAGACGACTCGTCCGGTGATGCTCAAGCGGGGCATGAGCGCCACCGTCGGCGACCTGTTGATGTCGGCAGAATACATCCTGGCGCAAGGCAACAAACAAGTGATCCTGTGTGAGCGAGGGATCCGCAGCTTCGAAGACTCAACCCGTAACGTGCTCGACCTGGCCATGGTGCCCAACGTGAAGCAGACCTGTCACCTGCCGATCATCGTCGATCCTTCGCACGCCACGGGGCGACCCGAATTGATCCCGGCCATGGCTCGGGCGGCGGTGGCCAGCGGAGCCGACGGAGTCCACATCGAAGTGCACAACTGTCCCGAACAGGCTCTCAGCGACGGGCCACAGGCTCTTCTGCCGGACCAGTATGCGGAGGTGATGGGCGGGTTGAGGCAGCTGGCCGAGTTGTTCGAGAAGGTGATCCCGGAGCCGGGCGTGGAGGCCGAATGAGCCATGTGGCTCGTGTCGGCGACCGGCGTGGTGCCGGAAGCGTGATGGGCAAATCGTGGCACTGTTGGAATCGACGGCCCGGGACCGCGGGCCGGGGAGCAGGATGAGATGAGACGGATCCTGGTTGCGGGCAACTGGAAGATGAACACCGGCAGGGCGCAGGCCCTGGAATTGGCCAGCGGGTTGGTCGAGCAATGCGGTGAGCCGGGTGCTGTTGATGTGATGATTGCTCCGCCGTTCGTTTGGCTCGAGGCGGTTGCTACGGTGGTCGGCGGATCGGCTGTGCAGTTGGCGGCCCAGAACGCCTGGTGCGAGTCCCCGGGGGCTTTCACCGGAGAAGTGGCCCTGGAAATGGTCGCCGAGGCGGGTTGTGGCACTGTGATTCTCGGCCACAGTGAACGGAGGCAACTCTTTGGTGATACCGACGGACTGGTCGGTCGCAAGGTGGCCGCGGCGCGATCGGCCGGCCTGGGGGTGATTCTCTGCGTCGGCGAAACCCGTGAGCAACGGGAGGCGGATGAGACCGACGCGGTGCTCACGAGACAACTGCTGGCCGGTCTCGAGGCGATTGACGGCGAGATGGTCGCGGGGCTGGTTGTGGCCTACGAGCCGGTCTGGGCGATCGGGACCGGACTGGTGGCCACCACCGAGCAGGCCGAATCGGCCCACGCTCACCTTCGCAACGAACTTGCGCTTCGCTACAATTCTGATGTGGCCGACGCCACGAGGATCCTCTACGGGGGCAGCGTCAACCCGGACAACGCCGCTGACCTGATGGGGCGACCCAACGTCGACGGGGCGCTGGTCGGGGGAGCCAGCCTGTCAGTTGAGTCGTTTGTCGCCATCATCAACGCCGCCACTGGCGTTTGACCGCCAGTATCGATCTCGCCCACCTCTCTCACGAGTGACGCATCAGATGGAGACGACCCGGTGAAGGACCTGCTCGAACACCTCAAGAACTACTGGAAGGTTTACCTGCTTTTCGTGGTTCTGACCGCGCTGTGCTTCCTGATCGGCTGGTCGATCGGTGATCGCAGTACCGGGTTTGCCTGGGCTCTTGTGGTCGACGGCGGCTTGATGATCATGATCATCCTGCTGCAGGTGGGGCGTGGTGGCGGATTGGTTGGAGCCCTTGGCGGCATGGGAGGGCAGAGCGCATTTGGCACTCGTGCCGGTGACGCGTTCACCGGAATCACCATCGTGCTGACGGTGATGTGGGTGCTGTTGTCCGGGTTCGGCGGAATCACGTTGAGAGCCAACCGGGGAAGCCGGAAGTTTGATGAACCGGAAGTGCGGTTGCTTGAGTCGATCGAGAGATGGGAGGGAAGGGACGGGAAAAGGACGATCCTGGTTCCCATCTACCTCAGTGGACCACCAGAGAAAGAGGTTACAGTCGCTCTCACAGCTGGCGACGAAACCGACAGGGAGGTCTTGTCCGACCACAACGTGGATGGCAAAGCGAAACTGGTCACTTTCGAGCCCAACACGTCCCAACTGCGGCAGACGGTCGAGATCACGTACGACGGTGATTTGACAGCCAATGCGGATTGGACTTTCCGGATTCGGATTTCCGAGATCACCAACGCGATCCGCAAGACCGGAGAGGAATTCACCAGGGTCACCATCAAGGACGACGATGGTGGCGTGGAAACACTTGAACCCATCAGCGTCAAGGGTCGGCTGCCGGGCCCAGGTGAAGGCGGGTCGGCCACTAAGAAATCGGC
>DLVV01000134.1:0-893 GCA_003445035.1 Planctomycetaceae bacterium
ATACCGGAGTTGAGCCGGTGGGCCAGGCGTTGCGAGTCGTCCCCCAGTGCCGCCGCAGCCAGTTCACGCGTGATGTCTCCGAACTCCACGTACCCGGACTCGTTCTTCAGCCTGGTGAATTCGGCATCGAACATCTCCAGCACGTCGTGGATGGCAGCGGTCTGGTCGACCAGGGTGTTGGACACGTCGGCTATCAGCACTTCGAAGGCCTGCTTGTAGATCGAAACCACCTCGGCAGGGACCTTGGCCTCGTCGAATGGATCCTCTCGGTTGGCGATCTTCAGGCCCAGTCCTCGCCCGACCAGGTTGCCCCAGGCCATGGTGTCAATGTCGGCGATGGCCTTTTGATGAGCTTTTTGCCACGAACTGCCCTCGGGCAGCGGGGCGTTCTCCATCGCTTTCACCACTTCGTCGATCTCGCTGCGGCCGGGTCGCGAAGGCGGCTTCAGCCACTTCCAGGCCTTGTCCCCGGTCCCGGCCTCGGTCTCGCGGTAGATCCGGTGGAGATCGGTGACAACACCGACGAGGGTGTCTTCGACCGAGCGTGCTGCGTCGGAGCCGGCCAGCAGGTTGACCAGTCGCCGCAGCACGGCCTGGTTTCCCTGGTTGACGACGCGGCGGACCGCTTCCCGCTTCAGTTCGGCTGTCTGGATGTCGTCGATCATCTGCCACGGCACCGGGAGCCGGAGTTCCAGCGAGAAACTGGTGGCGACCTGGTTGAAGTAACTGTCGAGCGTGCTGACCCGAAGTTGCTGCAGTGTGTCGACGACCTCACCGAGCACTTCGCGACAGCGAGCGGGTTGGAGATCGGCTTCTCCGATGGCCTCGCCGAGTCGCCCGGTCTCCTCGGGGTCGCTGGCCGCCCTGGCCAGCCGGACGAGGATCCGATTGAG
>DLVV01000134.1:1272-1753 GCA_003445035.1 Planctomycetaceae bacterium
GCAACAGCCTGGAAATGAACCGATTGGTCAACTGGTAGGTCTTGCCGGTTCCAGCCGAGGCACGGATCAGTCGGCGTTCATTGATCGCCAGGCTGCTCATGACCGGCTCCAGTGCTCGTGCCGCGGGAGGTGTGGCAGCTTGTCCTGACAGATTCCGGCCAGGTCGTCGCTGAAGGACGGCGGCTTTTCGGCGATCTGCGTGTAGTCGCCCCGTACGATCTTCTCGGCCACCTCCACCACCACCTCGTCGGCCTCGGACAGTTCCTCCTCGGTCCAGCCTGCCTCGAGGAAGTCCGTGTCGGAGGTGCTGGCGGGCAGAACCAGGTATCCCAACTGGACGTCGCCGTCGACTCCCAGGGCGTCCTTGGCCAGTCGTCGATACAGCGGCAACTGCAGGCTTTTCCAGGTCTTCTGTTTTCCACGTCCCTTGCGATGGTTGCTGTCGGGCCGGTCCGGCTTGTTACTGGTCTTGTAGTCGATC
>DLVV01000134.1:2074-17260 GCA_003445035.1 Planctomycetaceae bacterium
CCCGCCACTGGCCGGTGGACTCGTTGTGATCGATCCGGTCGATGCGGCCGGTGACCGAGAGAGGGCCGGCCGGCGTGTCGAGGATCACCTGGCCGGCCTTGATGGACTCTTCGGAGTGCCGGATCCGCCACCCCTCTTCGACCGATCGAACCTGCCACTCGGCCAGGGCATTGAGGCGGTTGGTCAGTTGTGTCACCTGCACCTCGACGGCCTCGGGCCGGTGACGTCCGTGTCGGATACCGGCCCATTTCCAGGCGGCCGACCGGAGAAACTCGCGGACGGCGTCAACGTCGGTCGAATCGGCCAGGTCGGACGTTCCGAATTCGTCGAGTGCGTCGTGGGCCAGGGTGCCGAAAGTGAGCGCCGAGAGTTCGGCGGGCTGGTCATCGATGGACTGCAGCCGCAGAACGTGTCGCAGGAAGAAGCGGTACGGGCAGTCCAGGAAGTCGCCGAAGGCCGTCGCGCTGACCCGTGACAGGCCGGTGGCGGTCGGTTCCGGGACAAGGAACCTGGAATCCGAAGGACCCTTGGCAAACGCGCCGGGCAACCGGGCCGAACGCCTGGTCAGGTCGACATCGAGCAGGTCCAGGACACGAGCCGGTTGTCCGTCGCCCCGGGTCGACAGCAACAGGCGGCTGGGCTGCAGGGGATCCTGGGAATCGGATTGCCGACCACCGATCAGCAGCAGGTGTTCTCGGGAAGCGACCAGGGCCGACACGGCGTAGGCATCCCTCGCGATCCGGCGAGTGTTGTCAAGGATTCCCAGTCGTTGGCGGAGACGGTCGGGGAGGAACAGGTCGGAGGTCGCCGAGGATGGGACGTGGCCTTCGTTGACGCCGACGACGGCCAGGACCGGGGCATCGTCGAGAGGCAATTCGAGCCACCCGACCATTTCGATCGCCTCGGGGTCGGCCACGGCGGCGATCGTCTCGCCGGAAACCGTTTCGAGGACCAAACGGATAGCCTCGACCGCACTGATCTCCGGCGCCACATCGCCGGGCACCTCGCCCAGGTCTGTGACCGCCTTGTGGACGTGTCGCGACGCCGAGAGCAGCACATGGCCGTTTCTTTCGTCACGGTCCACCGTGCGGTCCTGGTAGATCGTCGCCAGCAGGGTGGTGATCGGCTCGGACCAATCGGTGAGTGGTCGGGGGGCGGCCGACAGAGCGGCCAACAGGGACCCGGTTTGTTCCAGGGCCGCCCCCGGCAGGGGTGTTCGCTGCTGGGGATCCTCGTCACCGGGACCCCACGGCTTGAGTTCCAGCCTCGCCACCAGGTGTTCGCTGCGGAAGGCGTCCAGAAGGGCAATCGGGTCCGATTGGGTCGCAGCTCTCAGCCAGGTCTCGAAGTCGGGATGTCGCCAGAGGGCCGCGAGGGGTCCGTAGGCGACGGTTGTTTCCGGTGGGTTGTCATCCTCTCCAAGATCCAGGCTCTCGAGGCACTGGGCAACCGCTTCGAGCAACTGCCAGGGACGCGTGTCGGGAAGGGCCGCTTCGTGCACCCACCGGGTGGCCACGTGGCAGTCGGCCATTTGGCGAGTCATGGTCGGGACCAGGGATTCGTCGGCGATACCGATTGTCACATCGTCGGCACGTCGCGGTCCGGGAAGCTTCGACAGCCACGCCGCAACGGCTGTGGCCTGGTCGTCGGGACGGTCGGCGATCTGCACCGAATCGTCCTCGGGCGGCATCGCCGGTTGACCCCAGTGACGGGGATCCAGGCACCCCAGCCCGTCGAACCGGTCCGCCAACGATTCGGGTGCGTGCACCAGTGCGGTGACCCGTTCACGGACCCCGTCCGACTCGAGCATCCGTCGCATCGTCTGATTGATGTCGACGGTGCCGATCAGCACGATGTCGTGTGTCGCATCGCACTCGCCCTGTTCGACTGCGACCAGGCGGGCGGTCTGGCGATCCCACAGCGAGAGATCTTCCAGTGTGTCGAGGTAACGCTGCTGGATGCCGTGGAGAACTTCCCAGCGACGACGTTCCTGCGGGATCTGATCGAGCATTTCGCAGGCCGCGACGTGTGAGAAATCGAAGCCGTCGCCGGCCAACTCACCGTGTTGCCGTTTCAGGAGATCGGCCAGATCGAGCCAGCCCCGCGAGTCGTCATCGTCGGGGCGGTGCACGGTGACGTTGCCGAGTTGCTTCACCGGGGTTTGTTTCAGCGCGGCAACCCACGCACACCGTTGCACCAGGTCGTCGGCGAAGGGCTTCTGCGAGATGTAGAGTTGTTCGGGAAGCGTTCCCACCGTGAGCGTTGTGGGAGAGACCAGTCGCAGAGAATTTTCGGTGGCGTGATCAACCAGCAGTTCGAGCAGGCGTCGTCCGGCACGGGCACCGGGCAGGACCAGCAGCGACTTCGAGAGATCGAACACATCGTTGCCGGTGTACCGATCGGCCAACCAGTTGGCCGCCGCGGGCAACGCGGGGCAGTCCCAGTCCAGAAACTCTCGATTGGCAGCCATCGGCATCCCTGCTGCGGCGAGCGAACCCATCCCTGTCGCTGCGTCCGGGGTCGCCAGCCTACCGACGCGGTGTCGGTCGTTCAACAGGCGATTTGGCCGGCGGCGTCTTACGATTCGGACAGGGATCGGAAAACGGCGGCCGTCCACCTTTCCAGTCCCCCTTGGCCGGGTGCTTGGATGCGACGTATTTCTTCAACAGTTCGGCGACCGCATCGTCACTTTTGTCGACGTGCAGTTGGAACCAGGTCCCCGGCTTGCCACGGCGGGCGACCTTGATTCCCGCGGCGAGTCGGCCACGGTGGTCACCGCCGGCACAATCCCCGGCCACCAGGGCCGCCATCAACCGGTCGGCCAGGCTTCCCTTGGTTTGCTCGTAGGCTCGGGCCATTTCGGCGATCACCTTCCGTCCGGCCAGCGTGTTGCCCTGGCACGAATAGAATCTTCCCGATTGGGCACCCCAGTAGCGGCTGCGAACCGGTGCGGCCGAAGGGTTGTGGTTGGCGACCCGGCCGGTCATGTCGATGATCGCCAGTTGCCTGAGTTCACGCCGTGGATCGTCGGCCAGTAACTTCCCGATGACCCGTTCCGGCGGCAAACCCTCGCCGAGCAGTTCCAGCGCCTGCGGTCCCCAGGGCGGATGATGGTAGTGCTGGGTGCAGAAGGCTCCGACTCCGGGTTTCACATACGGCACCACCTTGCCGACGGCCGGGTACTTGCTGGCGACTGCCGCCCCACATTCACCGGTTTCGGGATCGACCGCAACGATCGAGAACGTGGCGGTGATCGGCCCGGCCGACCGCGAGGGGGTCCCCGGTGCCTTGCCGACAACACCCGCCGGGATCAGGATCGTGATCCCGGCGATCAGGGAGAAGAGCAGGCGGCCGCGAGAGGCGATTTCGGTGGCTCGGGGCATGATGAGATGTCTCGATCGGGTCAGGGAGGCAAATGTTGTCGCAGGGGCCAGCGGCAGTCTAACCTAGAACGGGGCGGGATACGGTCCTGTCCGGCACCGGGGGTGTCGTTTGCGGGCGTGGCCGGAGGGGGTCGGATGCGAGTGCTAGTGACAGGCGGGGCCGGTTTCATCGGCAGCCACGTCGTCGATGCGCTGTTGGCCGCCGGACACGAGCCACACGTGATCGACAACCTCTCGAGCGGACGACGCGAGAATCTTCCGCAGGAGGTCCCGTTGTCGGAGGTGGATATCCGGGACACGCCGGCCCTGTCGGCCGCATTCGATGAGGCGCGTCCTGAGGCGATCTGCCACCACGCCGCGCAGGTTTCGGTTGGGCGGTCGGTTCGGGAACCGGCCGTCGACGCCGAGATCAACATCGTGGGAATGCTGAACGTGATCAGCCAGGCCCACCGCGTCGGAGCCACGCGGTTCGTGTTCGCTTCGTCCGGGGGGGCGCTGTACGGCGAGACGTCCGAGGCGGCCGACGAGACGACGGCGGCGATGCCAATTTCACCCTACGGGATCGGGAAGTGGATGGGGGAACGGTACCTGGACTGGGCCGCCGGCGAGTTGGGGTTTGCCGCGGTGTCCCTGAGATACAGCAATGTCTACGGGCCGCGACAGAGCGTGGAGGGTGAGGCCGGGGTGGTGGCGGCGTTTTGTCGCGACCTGGAGGCGGGGACCGGTTTGACGATCTTCGGCGACGGTTGCCAGACACGCGATTTCGTCTTTGTCGGCGATGTGGCCCGCGCGAACGTGGCGGCCATCGAGGGGGCCAACCCCGGCGAGGCCGCGGCGATCAATGTCAGCACCGGTGAGGCAGTCGATATCAACATGTTGGCCGGCCTGCTGAGCGAATTGGTTGCGGCCCGACTGGAGCGTGACGACTCGGAGCCACCCCGGCATGAGGTGTCCCGGGCTGGTGATATCCGCCACAGCCTGCTGGATCCCTCGGCCGCTGCTGGGCGACTGGGTTGGTCTCCGGAGGTGCCCTTGCGGGACGGATTGGAGAGGACCGTTGCCTGGTTGCTTGGAGCCGGGCGTTGAGTTCGTGAGCGGCGAGACCGTTGCGGGGTTCCGTATTGCCTCACCGGTTGATTTTGGCCTACAGTCGAAACCGACCCCCGTCCGAGTTTTTCTCCAGGATACGCTCCCACGATGGCCGTGATTCTCGTCACCGGTGGGGCCGGGTTCCTCGGCAGTCACCTCTGTGACCGGCTGATCGAGCGGGGCGACGACGTGATCTGCGTCGACAATTTCTTCAGCGGTCGGGAGGAGAACATTGCCGGGTTGATCGGCCACCCGAGGTTCGAGCTGGTCCGTCACGACATCGTCCAGCCGTTGTTTCGGGATGCCGAACAGATCTACAACCTGGCATGTCCCGCTTCGCCGGTCGCCTATCAATTCAACCCGATCAAAACGATCAAGACCTCCACGGTCGGCATGGTCAACGTGCTCGGCCTGGCCAAGCGCTGCCGGGCCCGGTTGCTGCACACCTCGACGTCGGAGATCTACGGCGACCCGCAGGTTCATCCGCAGACCGAGGATTACTGGGGGCACGTCAATCCGCTGGGTCCTCGCAGCTGTTACGACGAGGGCAAGCGTGTGGCCGAGTCGCTGTGCATGAACTACCACGTCGAGCATGGACTGGAGATTCGCATCGTGAGGATCTTCAACACCTACGGGCCGCGGATGGATCCGCACGACGGGCGAGTGGTCTCGAACTTCATTCGACAGGCGTTGGCCGGAGAGCCGCTGACGATCTACGGCGACGGATCACAGACCCGCTCGTTCTGTTTTGTCGATGACCTGGTTGAAGGGCTGGTCCGGATGATGGACGGAGACCGGACCGGACCGGTCAACCTGGGCAATCCGGCGGAGGTGACGATCGGCGAGACCGCCGAGGCGGTCAGGCGGCTGACCGGGTCGGCTTCGGAGATCGTGCATGTCGAGCTTCCCGAGGACGATCCGAAGCGGCGTTGTCCGGACATCGCCCGGGCCCGCCAGTGGCTGGATTGGGAGCCGACGACCGATCTCGAGACCGGCCTGGGTCGGACGATTGCGTCGTTTCGAGCTGCGGAGTCGACGGGGAACGAGACATGAGTCGTATCCTGGTCACCGGGGCAGCCGGGTTCATCGGCAGTCACCTGGCGCACCGGCTGCTGGATCGCGGTGACGAGGTCGTCGGCGTCGACAATCTCAACGACTACTACGACGTTCGGCTCAAACACGACCGGTTGGCCCGGCTCGAACCCCGCGACGGGTTCTCATGCCAGCAAATCGACGTGGCCGACCGCGAGGCGATGGCCTCGGTGTTTTCCGGGTCGGGAGTCGAGAGAGTGGTGCACCTGGCGGCACAGGCGGGAGTGAGGTATTCGCTGGAGAATCCGCACGCGTACGTGGACAGCAACCTCGTGGGCTTCGTCAACGTCCTGGAGGGGTGCCGCCACAACAATGTCAAGCACCTGGCCTACGCCTCGTCCAGCTCGGTCTACGGCTCCAATCGCACTGTTCCGTTTTCGGTCCACCACAACGTCGACCATCCCATCAGTCTCTACGCGGCCACGAAGAAGGCCAATGAGCTGATGGCTCACACCTACAGTCACCTGTTTGGACTGCCCACGACCGGCCTGAGATTCTTCACCGTCTATGGACCCTGGGGTCGTCCGGACATGGCGTTGTTCCTGTTCACCGATGCGATCCTGTCCGGGCGGCCGATCGACGTCTTCAATAACGGTCAGATGAGGCGGGACTTCACGTACGTGGATGACATCGTCGAGGGAGTGATTCGGGTGCTGGATCGGACGCCCGCACCTGACGCCGACTGGCGGGCGACCTCACCGGATCCGGCCAGTTCGAGTTCTCCCTACCGGGTCTACAACATCGGGAACAACGAGCCGGTCGAGCTGATGCACCTGATCGAGACGCTCGAGAAGTGCCTGGGCGTGACGGCCGAGAAGAACATGATGCCCATGCAGCCGGGCGACGTGCCTGAGACCCATGCAGACATTGATGACCTGGAACGCGACACCGGATTCCGGCCCAGCACCTCGATCGAGGACGGCGTGGGTCGGTTCGTCGAATGGTATCGTGAATATTACGGTGGGCGGGCAAGAGCGGAGGCCTGAGGCATGACTGAATCGGTGACCCGCAAGGGGATTATCCTGGCCGGCGGCGCCGGGACGCGGCTGTACCCGGCCACACGGGTGGTCAGCAAACAACTGTTACCGGTTTACGACAAGCCGATGATCTACTACCCGCTGGCGACCTTGATGCTGGCCGGGATCCGTGAAGTGCTGGTGATCAGCACGCCCCACGACCTGCCCCGGTTCGAGACCCTGCTGGGTGACGGAAGCCAGTGGGGGATCGAGATGAACTACGCCGAGCAGCCCGAGCCGCGGGGCCTGGCCGAGGCGTTCCTGATCGGCGAGGAGTTTCTGTCGGGTGGGCCGAGTTGCCTGGTGCTGGGTGACAACATCTTCTACGGACAGAACCTCGGTCGAAACCTGCAACGTGCCGCCACACGCGATGATGGCGCGACGGTCTTTGCCTACCACGTCGGTGATCCGCAGAGGTACGGGGTCGTCACGCTCGATGAGTCGGGCCGAGCGACCAGCATCGAGGAGAAGCCTGAAGAGCCCCGTTCGAACTTCGCGGTGACGGGGCTGTATTTCTACGACGACCAGGTGGTCGAGATCGCCCGGGGGCTCGAACCTTCCGGCCGAGGGGAACTCGAGATCACCGATGTGAACCGTGTTTATCTCGAGAGGGATGAACTGCAGGTTGAGACATTGGGGCGGGGCACGGCGTGGCTGGACACCGGTACGCACGAGACACTGCTCGAGGCAGGGATGTTCGTCAGTATGCTCGAGTCTCGCCAGGGGCTGAAAATTGCCTGTGTCGAGGAGATCGCCTGGCGGATGGGATGGATTGACGCCGGGCAATTGCGGCGGCTCGCCGAACCGATGGCCGGCAACGGGTACGGCCAGTACCTTCTCTCACTGGAATAACCGCTACAGCCACCCACAACCGTTACAACCAGTGCTCGGGCTGTGTCATTTCAAGCGGTTGTCCGGCTTCTGCCGATAACTCGAGACAGTCCGATTCTGTCGCTCGATTTGCGGTGATCGGCCTGTGTTGGGACTCCCGGGAAATGGGGGTCCATGGCGAGATCCTGGAGTCAACGGGGGTGGTCCGATGAAGTTGACGATTTTCGGTTTGCCATTGGTACTGGTCGTCATTGGCGTGTCTTCGACCCAGGCCGGCTTGTTTGACATCGATCTTGCCGAGAAATTGGGACTTCGGCGAGGCGTCCAGTCGGTCGATTGCGGTCCGACGGCAACCGATGTGGGTGACTGCGAACCCGGAAAGCCGCGTCGTGAAGTCGTCAAGGAGCCATGCGTTTCGCCGCTGTACCTCTACCAGAGGACGATGGCCAAGCCCCTGCCGCCTGGTTCCCAGGGGTGTGCCAAGCCGGTCAAGCCGATTGCCGAGTGTGAAAGCGATGCGGAGTTGGCCTTGGCGCTGCAGCGGGACACAGCGATGACGATTGCCCGCTTGATCTTCCAGTCGCAGACGAGTTGCTACGCGCGAGAACGCCGATCAGCGATTCACGCACTCGGGGACGGTTACGATTGCTCACTCAACCCGGAGATCCTGGTGGCGTTCGTCTACGCACTCAACGATACCGACGAGCGGGTGCGAGCCAAGGCGGCTGACGAGATTGGCGATCAGGTTGGAGATCATCCCGACTGCGCCGTTCCGGAGATCGTCGCGGCCCTGAAGCTGGCCTTGGGTGATTGCGATAAGAGGGTCCGCCGAGAGGCCCGCCTGGCGTTGTCCGACTGCGGGATCGACGTGGTTCGAGTCAAGGACGGCAGTTGTGCTCGCCCGGCCGAAAACTGTGCTCCCCGCCCACCGGCCGCCCCGAAGGCGCAGCTGCCGGCCTCATCGGAGAAATCGGCGGCCGTCGAACCGGCTTTTCCGTCTGACGAGTTTCTCCAGGCTATTAATTCCGACTTTGAGTCGGAGTCGGAGTTGATCGAAGGGCCCGGGGCCCCTGAAGAGCCTGTGGCGAAACCGGCTGGGAGACGTGGGTTGTCGGGGCTGATCGAGTACCTCAAGGAGCGTTAGGGCTCTTGCCTGGCTCCGCAGCAGCGGCGGCCAATTTCGCCGTACCGAGTGGTGGCGAACCCGGGTTGACACTGGCAAGACCAACGGGCTATCACTCCCGCCTTGCCTCTCCTGGTGGACAGCGGACGGTTGTGTCCGGTGTCCACTCACCCGATCTCCTCTCCCACCACTCTTAGATCCCGACGTCGGGATCCGCCTGTGCGGCGGAGCCCGTAGCGGGTCGTTCGGCGTGGACGTCTCATGGACACCGATCGTCTCGGCCAGATTGCCCGGCCCCTTTCCCGTCCGGTGCAGGGATTGACCGCGGGTCGTTGGGCGATCGTGGCGTGCCTGGCCGGCCTGGTGATGTTCGGTGGATGGGGCTGGATGACACAGCCGGTCGACGACACCGATCCCTGGATTCCCCTGTCAGTCCAGCGTTCCTCCGATGATGCCGACCGCGCCAAGACGGCTGCGGCGGCCACTCCGCAAGCCATTTCGCGGACTCTCGACAATGCGGGAATCGATGGGTACCGCTTTCGCGGTGACCGTCTGCAGGTGAGAGCCAGCCAGGTCGAACGGACCATGGTCGCGCTCGAGCGAGGCTCGTCGTCGGAGAACAAGTGGACCGCTCGTTGGGAGGACCAGGTGGGGCAACTCGGAGCGTTTCCCACCGTGCGTCATTACGAGCAGGCCAGCCAGATCGCGCTGGTGAAGGAGATTGAACAACTGCTGGTGGAGACAGACGAGATCTCAGAAGCCCACGTCCTGCTGGCACGCTCGCGGGCCGCTCGAAGTTTCGGGGCCCGAGCAAGTCGCGTGACGGCCACGATTGGTATCAAGCCACGACCGGGGGTGAAGCTGACGGATGATCAGATCGAGATTCTCCGGCAGGTCGTCGCCGGAGGCGTCCCCGACCTGCAGGCTGACGATGTCGTCATCTTCGACCAGTCGGCACTCTCGGATTCTCCCCACGACGTCGTTCGGCCAGTGGTGGGGCCCGTAGCGACGGTGGCGCGGGGCCAACAGCCAGAGACCGTGACCACACCGAACCTGTTGTTTGACTCTCCCCGCTTGGCCGTCGCGATCCTTGTGGTGGGGTTGGTGGCCCTGGTGCCGACGCTGCTGCTTTTCCGCCGACGGGGCGGGACCGTCGATGCCTCGTCCGGGGTTGTGACACCGTTGGATTGGGACGACGAAGCGGCCGACGAAGTCATGTCCGAAACGGTGTCGACGTTTCCGACAACGGTCGACGACCTGGTCCCCGATGTGAAGCACGGCGGTTCAGAGATCGAAATCGAACCGGATCCGCCGGTGGTGGCCGGGGATGTGCCGGCCAACTTCGAACTGGAAGAACCGGCAGGCCAGTTGTCGTTCTTGGCCAACGCGGATCCCTTGCTGCTGGCCGGTTGGTTGACCGACGAACACCCCCAGATGGCTGCGGTGATTGTTTCGGAGCTGCCGGAGGGGTTTCGGTCGGAGGTGCTCGATTGCCTGGAGGAGGCACTGAAAGAGGACCTCGTGACGAGATTGGATGCCGGGGTCGATGTGCACGATGAGGTGATGCTGGGAGTCGTCGAGCAACTGCGTGATCGCTGGCGAGATGCCGAGTCGAGCCTGGTTGACGAGACGGTTCCGCCCAGTGATTTTCCAGGTGACTCATCGCAGCGGGGATGGTCGAACAACGACGTGGCCTTGTTACAGGCGGTCGAGGGGATCCTGGCACAGTTCGAGGACCTGATCGGAGTGGAACCGGTGGTCATCCGGTCGGTCTACGACCTGCTCGGACCACTGCCGTTCCACCAGGCCCTGTCGGGGTCGGCCGATGACGTCCGTCGTGCCATTCTTGGCCGGCTGGATCCGCTGGCCCAGATGGAATTGGCTCGACGAATCGATCAACAGGGGCCGGTCCGGTTGTCGGACATCCAGCGGTCACAGCGTGAGATTCTCAAGCACACCCGCCGATTGCTGGCCGTCGCCGACCCGAAGTGGCAGGCCGAGAGGACCTGATCGATGGCCGACTCCCCGAATGATGCTCCCCGGCTTCTCAAGGCCGACCAATTGCCCGAGACCATCTCGGGGCCGGTCGGCCGGGTCTTTCAGTTCCAGGATCTTCGCGACAAGCACGACCGGTTGCTCTCCGACGCCCGCAGCGAAGCCGAAGCGGTTCTTGAGGCGGCCAGGGCCGAGGCCGAATTGCTCCAGCAGCGGGCATTCGAAACGGCTCGACAGGAGGGTCGGGAACGGGCTGCCGGAGACCTCGAGTCCGAGATCGAGCAACGAGCGACCCAACTGGTCGAGGAACGGTTAGGTGACCAGTTGAGCCTGTTCACTGATGTCACCAGGCAGTTACAGGAACTCGACGAGACACAGCTCGGACTGTGGCAGAACACGACGACCGAACTGGCGATCGCAATCGCGGCCAAGCTGCTGAGGCGACAACTGGATGTGCGGCCCGAGAATGCCGTGGAAATGGTTGCCACCGCGCTGCAACTCTCGGCCAGCAGCCGTCGCGTGGAAGTCAGGCTGCATCCCGAAGATCTGGAGCTGCTCTGTGGAGACCAGGCCCTGGCCGTGTCTTCGGGCCTCTCGGCACTCCCGGAGGGTTTGCTCGTGGCCGACGGGACGTTGGAACGCGGTGACTGCCTGGTTCAGACAGTCGATGGTCGTGTCGACGCGCGTCTGGAAACACTGCTGGAACGGATCACCACCGAACTGCTTGATGTGGATGACGCGTCATGACCGGCCTTCAGGCCCTCACCGATCATCTCAAGCAGGTAATTCCCTTTGGGATTTCCGGCCGGGTACGGCGAATCGCCGGCCTGGCCGCCGTGGTCGCTGATTTTCCCGCTCCGCTGGGAGCCGGCTGCCGGATTCGGTCCGGTGACGAGGCGTTCGTTGACGCCGAGGTGATTGGTTTTGACGGCGACGAGACACTGGTCCTGCCGTATGTTGATCTGGCCGGTGTCTCACGGGGAGACGTTGTCGAATTGGTGAGAACGGCACCGGCGATCGGTGTCGGAGATGAGTTGCTCGGCCGGGTGATTGATGGGCGTGGACGGCCCATCGACGGTGGGCCGCCTCTGAATCTCTCGCAACGCATGCCGTTGCACTCGATTCCGACTCCACCCCTGGAGCGTCCGCCGATCGAATCGACATTGGTGACCGGGGTGCGGGCGATCGACGGCCTGTTGACCTGTGGGCAAGGGCAGAGGTTGGGGATCCTGGCCGGCAGTGGACTGGGCAAGAGCACCTTGCTGGGGCAATTGGCCCGATCGAGCACGTCGGACGTCAATGTGGTTGTGCTGGTCGGGGAACGAGGCCGAGAGGTACGTGAGTTCCTGGAACGTGACCTGGGACGCGAAGGCCTGGCCCGCAGCGTGGTGGTCGCAGCGACCAGTGACGAATCGGCTTTGCTGAGGCAGCGGGCCGCGTTTCTGGGCGCGGCGATGGCCGAGTTCTTCCGCAATCGCGGCCAGGACGTTTTGCTGTTGCTCGACAGCGTCTCTCGCGTTGCCTCGGCCGCTCGCGAAATTGGCTTGGCCGCCGGTGAGCAACCGGTCACACGGGGATTTCCGCCCAGCGTGTTTGCGATGTTGCCTCGGCTTCTGGAACGTAGTGGCCGAACCACCGCCGGCAGCATCACGGGGTTCTACACGGTGCTCGTCGAAAGGGATGACGAGAACGACCCGGTGGCCGAAAGTGTTCGAGCGATTCTTGACGGTCACCTGGTTCTCTCGCGTGAACTTGCCGAACGGGCGCACTGGCCGGCGATTGACGTGCTGGCCAGTATCAGCCGTTCGATGACCGACCTGGCCGACGACAATCAGCAGCGGGCCGCCGACGACTTCCGTGCAGTTCTTTCGGCTCGCCGTGACGCTGATGACCTGGTCAGCGTGGGGGCTTACCAGCACGGGGCCAATCGGCTGGTTGACGCGGCACTCGAACACGAATCGGCCATCAACGACTTCCTCAGGCAACACCCCACCGAGATGAATTCCCTGGATGCGACGCTCGAGACGATGACTCGGCTGGTCGCAGATCTGAGGCCGGCCGAGCCGGACGAGGGACAATTGCGGACGGCGGCCTGAAGGGTGGAGTTGTCTTGGACGGCAGCCGGAAGGAACCACGGTGAGACAGTCTCGCTTCGATCTGCTGCACGGACTGAGACGCCGTCGGCTCGATGCGTGTCGAACGCAACTGGCCGCTGTCCGTCGATTCGGCGACGAACTGGAGAACCGGTTGTCCGAGACGGTGCGGGCGGCCGGATCGGTTGTTGCCGAACAACGGTCGGCGATCGGTCCGGGCGAACTGGTGATCGAACGGATGTCGGATTGCCGCCGACGGCGAGTCGAACTCCATCAGGTTGAACGGATGCTCTCTCGTCGCCGAGAGCTGGTTGACGAGGTGACCGACCTGGCCCGATCGAATCTCGCGGAGGCGGTTCGGCAGGTCGAGGTGATCGAGAGGCTCGTCGAGAAGGTCTCGGAGTGAGCCCCGTCTTGACCCGTTTTCGGCAGCGTCCTATATAACGGTCCCGCGTCGCCACCCGAGGGCCGCGTCGTGCATGAACAGACACTCTCCACTCAAGATCCCGCCCCGGTCGAGGCACCCGTCTCGATCGAACTGGGTTCTGCTCCTCTCGATGGCGATTCGATGAAGCAATTGGCCACCGGAAGCCTCGTGACACTCGACAGGCAGGTCAACGATCCGGTTGACGTCCTGGTTGCGGGTCGCCTGATCGCCCGTGGCGAATTGATTGTCATCGAGGACGAACTCGCCGTTCGCATCGTCGAACTGATCTGACCGACTCACCTCCCGCTTTGATCATCTCTTTCTCTCCTCGCAATCTCCCAATCCCATGATCCGAACCTCGTTTCGCCGGGGGGCGAAGCGGCTGGCTGCGTGCGCCGCCGCGCTATCGTGGTTGGCATGTGCCGTCACCACCGTGATGGCGGCCGACCGGGTGCTCGTGCCGCCTTCGTCTCGAGCCGATGCGGTCTCGTCGACCCAGTCGGCTCGCAAGCAAAAGGGCTCGGTCACGCGATCCCCCGTATCGAAAACTCAGCGGCCCGGTCCGGTCAGCGGCAGTCGGTCATCGCTTCCGGCCGCGAAGACAGCCGCGTCGTCCAATCCGCAGCGAATCCCTCTTCGTCGGCCGACCTCACCGGGTGTTCGGGAATCGTCGTCGGGTCGTTTTGGCGCAACGATCGGAAACGCCACGCTCGTGCTCGGCTCAATCTGTGCCGGGATCGTACTGCTGGCGGTTGTCCTGCGTCGCCGTCGCCAGTCCACCGGTGGTCGACTGCCGGTGGCGGCGGTCGAGGTGCTTGGTCGCACGCCACTGGATGGACGGCACACGATCAGCCTGGTGCGGTGCGGGGCCCGGGTCCTGGTGCTCTCGATGGATATGTCCGAGGGACTCTCGACGCTGGCCGAGATCACTGACTCGGACGAAGTGAACCTGCTGCTGGACCTGTGTCGCCGACCCGGTGGGGATATGGCCGGGGCCCTGGACGGGATTGGGCAGGCGGCCGAGGTGCCGACCGAATCGCCGTCGGCGGAGCCGGTGCATGCGTAGGTCGGTGATCCGATTCGTTCCGACCGTCGTTGCCGGCCTGGTGTGCCTGGTCGCCATCGGCGAGCCACTGGTGGCGGACGACTTTCCGGTGGTCTCCGGGACCGAGGCGGATGGGTCGGCCAGTCCGTTCGACCTGGTGCCCGGGAGCCTGGACTCGGCGACCGATCCGGAAAACGTGACGACCACCGTGCGGATGGCGTTGCTGCTGACGGTGGTCAGTCTGGTGCCGAGCGTGTTGGCGATGACGACATGTTACGTCCGTTTCCTGGTCGTGCTGGGCCTGCTGCGGCAGGCACTGGGTGCCGGGCAGTTGCTCTCCAACCAGGTCCTGGCGGCCCTGTGCCTGTTTTTGACGGTGTCGGTGATGGCGCCGGTCTGGCAGCAGGCGTGGCGCGAGGGGGTGGTGCCCTACACCGAGGCGACCAGCGAATCGAATCGGCCGGCACTCGAGGAGGCGGTCGTCGCGACGGTGCGTCCGATCCGCGAGTTCATGAGCCGGCAGATTCTCGCGGCGGGCAATACCGACGGGGTGTTTCTGCTGCTGGATCACCAGAGACCGGTGGCAGACAGTCCACGGGCGGCCGAATGGGTCGAGCCGACGTCGTTCGACGAGGTGCCCTTGAGCGTGCTGTTGCCGTCGTACCTGTTGAGCGAACTCAAGACGGCGTTCACGATCGGGTTCCTGGTGTTTTTGCCCTTCGTGGTGATCGACCTGGTCGTCTCCTCGCTGTTGGTCTCGACCGGGGTGATGATGCTGCCCCCGGTGATGGTCTCGCTGCCGCTGAAACTGTTGTTGTTCGTGATGATCGACGGCTGGTTCCTGACGGTGGGGATGCTGCTGCAGAGTGTCCGTTTGGCCGGAGTGACCGGCTAGGGGCCCGGGAGTCGAACCATGACAAGTGACGTGCTGACCGATGCCGCCCGACAGGCGGTGATGATCGGTCTCGAGATTGTCGGGCCGTTGTTGCTGGTGATCCTGGGCGTGGGCCTGGTCGTGGGAACCCTGCAGGCGGCCACGCAGGTCCAGGACCAGTCGGTGGGGTTTGTCGTGCGGTTGCTGGCCGTCGTCGT
>DLVV01000134.1:17588-26414 GCA_003445035.1 Planctomycetaceae bacterium
CTGCCGTGGATGCTCGATCGGCTGGTCGTCTATTCGGCCGACCTGTTCGAGCGGATTCCGTCGATGATGTGAACGGGCCGTTGAACCGGTGACCGAACAATGAACCAAGCGATCGACGCGCCGCTGAAAGCGGTCGGCCAGTTGCTCGAGGCTCGTTCGGATTCGCTGCTGGGCCTGGGGACGGTCGGCGTGCTGGCGGCGGCCCGGATCGCCGGGTTGCTGTTCACCCTGCCGGGCTGGCAGAGTGGCGTCTTTCCGGTTCGGCTGCGCTTGGCCGGAGTGCTGGTCGTGACCTGGCTTGTCGTCCCGGTGCTCTCCGTCCCGGAAGCGATCGGGCCGGAGCTCTCGATTCTGGACGGCCCGACGGTGGCCGGGCGGGCGTTGGTCGAGGTGATCATCGGTGCGGTGCTGGGGCTGGGCGTGGTGGCGGTGCTGGCGGGGTTGCGAGGAGCCGGCGAGATCATCGATCGACAGACGGGATGGGGATTGGCCGGCGTGCTGGATCCTTCGGGAGCCGGAGGCGGTCCGGGGACGACGTTGGTGACCTGGTCGGCTGTTGCGGCGTTGTTCGTGATGGCTCCGATCAACGGGCACCTGTTGCTGGTCGACAGCCTGCTGGGGACGTTCTCGGCGATCCCACCGGGCGCGATCGATGCCGCCGGCGGCGTGTCACTGGCACCGGGAGCCGGTGACCTGGTGGTGCGACTGGTGCACCAGTCGCTGGTGTTGGCGGTTCAGGTGGCGGCCCCGGTTCTGGCGGTGATGCTGTTGGTGTCGGTGATGATCGGGATGGTCGGCCGCGCGTTGCCGGCGACGAACGTGCTGGTGACGGCGATGCCGGCGCGGGTCCTGGTTGGCGTGTTGCTGTTGTCGATGGTGGTGACCGGCACCGGCCGGGTGATGGCCGATGCGGTGCCGGGGATGTTGGACGAGGTGACATCGACTCTGGTCGATGTGACGGCCAGGTAACGACGACAGGCAGGCGAAGACGGGACAACAACGATGGCCGACTGGGACAACCGAACGATGCCGGCCAGCCCGAGGCGACGCCTCGAGGCGCGGCAACGTGGCGAAGTGGCCCAGAGTCGTCTGCTGCGGGCGGCGGGACAGTTGCTGGTGGTGGTGGTGGCACTGGGCTGGCTGGGTGCGGGCGTGATCGATGCGATGGCCGGGATGATGCGAACCAGCCTGCAGGAGGCCGCTGCGGGAATCGACGGATCCGGCGCCGGTGTGGTGCGGACGGCCGAGGAACTGGCCGGTCCGACGGCGATGGCGGTGTTGCCGGTGCTGTTGGTATCGGCCGTGGTGGCGGTGTTGATCTCGCTGCTGCAAACCGGCTGGTTGTGGTCTCCGGGGATCATGATCCCACGCTGGGATCGGCTCGATCCCTCGAGCGGCCTGTCACGAATGGTCGGCGAGGGCAGTGGTGGCCGGATGTTGTCGGTGGTGGGTCAACTGGTGATCATCGCATCCCTGGGCAGTTGGTACGTGGCGTCCCGCTGGGGCGAGTTGTTGACCGGGGCGACGGCGGCGTCGGCGACTTCCTCGGGATTGGTGGAGTGGCTGATGCGTCAGGGCCTTCAGTTGGCCGGTGGCGTGGCGGTCGGCTTACTGGTTTTGGGCGGCTTGGACTGGGGTCGACAGTGGTGGCGGCAGGAGCAGCGGTTGAAGATGACACCGGAGGAATGGCGACAGGAACAGCGGCTTGAACAGACTCGGCGGCCGCGTCCGGCTCGTCCGACGGCGACTTTCCAACAGTCGGGTCAGTCCGTAGACTGATGGTCACAACGGGACGTGGCGCAGCCTGGTAGCGCGCTTGACTGGGGGTCAAGAGGTCGCAGGTTCAAATCCTGTCGTCCCGACTCTGCTGACTCGAACCGATTGGCCGACCCAGGCCAACCCGGTTCCACAACGGCTGGCGCGGTTTTTCCAGGTGGTCCGGGATGGTCTGGATCCCGGACAAGAACGGGTGCACCGGATTGTCGTCTGCCCGTCCGACGAAGGAGGCCGCATGACCGTGCCATTCAGACCCGGAAATGTCGGAGTGCGAAGTGGAATGAGCAAGACGATTGCGACACTCCTGTTGTGTCTCTTGCCTTGTTCGGTCGCCGCCGAGGACTGGCCGCATTGGCGCGGGAGCGGTCGTAATGGAGTCGTCAACGAATCCTCTCACTTCAGGGGTGGCAGTTGGCCTGCCGAAAAGCCGCTGTGGAGCAACAACGTCAACTCCGGTGGCAGCGGGCCCATCGTGATCGGCAATCGCCTCTACACGATGGGCTGGAAGAAGGGCCGGGATTACGTCTACGCCCTCGATACGAAGACCGGAGGGGTTGTCTGGCAGCAATCCTACGCCTGTCCCGCGTATGGTCGCGTCAGTGACGGGGACAAGGGGCTTTACTCGGGACCCTCGTCCTGTCCCAGCTACGACAAGGCAACCGGTCACCTTTATACGCTCAGCACCGATGGTGACCTGATTTGCTGGAATACACGGCAGCAGGGAAAACGGGTCTGGAGCCTCAACCTTTACGACGCGTACCGGGTTCCACAGCGTCCCAAGGTGGGGCGAAGGTCCCTGCGCGACTACGGGTACACGACTGCTCCGCTGTTACACGGCGAGACGGTGATTGTTGAGGTGGGGGACGATGAAGGGAACCTGATGGCCTTCTCGAAAAAGACCGGCCAACGCCTTTGGGTCTCCGAATCCAAGGATCCCGCCGGCCACACCGGTGGACCGGTTCCCATGGTCGTGGAGGGGTTGCCCTGCCTGGCCGTCCTGACAATTCACAATCTACTTGTCGCCCGATTGGATCGAGGCCATGAAGGTGAGACGCTTGCCGAGTTTCCCTGGGTCACGGACTTTGCCAACAACGTGGCCACGCCGACCGTGTCGAAGAACTCGATCGTCATTTCCTCGGAGTACAACCAGTATTCGACCGCGCGGATTGACGTGACCCGCTCGGGCGCCAAACAGGTCTGGAAGCAGCCATTTGCTTCGGGCCTCTGCCCGCCGGTGATCCACAAGGGACATGTCTACTGGTGCTGGCGAGGGCTTTATTGCCTGGATTTCGAGACGGGCAAGCCGATTTGGCGAGGAGGCGTGTTCGGCGATACGGCATCGTGCATTGTCACCTCGGATGACCGCCTCATCATCTGGGGCCGGCGTGGTGACCTGGTGCTTGCTGAGACGGCCGATCGTTCCGCAAAAAAATACACGGAACTGGCCCGCCGAAAAGATCTCATGAAGAACGACGCCTGGCCCCATATCGTCCTCTCGGGGGGGAAGCTCTTCTGCCGGGATCGTGACGGCAACATGAAGTGCTTTGTCCTGACGCGTTAGGGCACCGGTTACCGTTGGATCCAGAGCTCGGCCCCGATCAGGCTGGCCCCGGTCTCCTGGGTTTTCACCATCACCCGGTTGGCACCCTGCTTGATGGCCTGCACGGGCACCTTGCAGGTGAAACGTCGGATCCCGTGGACTTTTTTCCCTCCGCCGGTCGGCCCGAAGTTGGCCGAATCAAAGAGAATCTCCGGCGTGCTCTCTTTCTTGAGTCCCGTGAAATCGACCCGCAGTTCGGCGGTCACGTTGAAACCGACGCCACTGAGGTCTTCGGGGACATGCAAGAAACGCTGCTGGAACTTGTTGGGCTTGAGTGCCAGGGGCAGGGCCTTGGAGAATTCCGCCACATCCTTGGCCCAGTGATGTGCCGGCATCCAGAAACCGGCATCCGAGATGGCGTACTGGATGGGCTGTGATGTCAGTGACTTCAGGGAACCGATTCGGCCGAGGATCTTGCGGGCGTATTTTCGATCGGCGGGTGTTCCCGGACCGGGGAACAGGTTGAACACGTAAATCCCCGAGGCGCCGTCATGCCACAGGCGGGACGATGCCCCCATCCAGGACTCGGCAGGCTGTTTGGTGCTCTGGCCTCGTGGTGGCCGGCGCATCAGGCCGGACTGGCTCAGGCAGGGGTAAACCGGGACGTCGTGTTTTTTTCCCAGGGCGACCATCTCCTTGATCGGCAGATCGAAGGTGATGTATCCGCCACCCAGCGCCAGCGTGTCGACCAGTTTCTCTTCGAGCCAGGCCCTGGTGTCGATTCCGATCTTGCGACCATGTTTGGGCGTGGATGGCACCCGTGCCGACAGCAGGAGAGGCTTCCCCTGGCGAGCACTTTCTTTCAACACGAGCTTGCGGACGTTGCGTACCAGGCGCGTGAGGATGCCCGTCTGGGCAGCGGTTGCCGGCCGACCCTCAAAAGTCGTGCGGAAATAGAAGGGGGACCGGAGAAAATCGAGCTCGATACCGTCAATCGGGTAATTCTGCAGGACCTCGCCGATGATCTCCAGCAGGCGGGGTTCAACATCCGGGTGCTCGAAATCGACCAGGCTCCAGAGGCTGCGGCGATCGTTGTGTTTTTGTCCCTCGGCCAGCGTCGACATGATGCGGCGGGGATCCTTCTGTTTCCACTTGGGGCGAAATTGTGGAGTGAAGGCGTCGTGAATGTCGTTCATCCGCAGCGTCCAGACCGTCTCCATGCCGTGTTTGCGGGCAAACTGGCTGGACATTCGCAAGCCGTCCGTATCCTGGGCAAGGAACTTGGCCAGGTTGTTGTTGGCGAACGAGCCATCCTTGGAACGAAAGATCTCGGCCACCTTGCTCTGGTGAGTGAAGAAATTGAAGCTCTGGGTGGTCGAATAGAAGATGCTGTCGACATGGGTCCCCAGCAGGGGTGTGTGACGCATCGCCAGGAACTTGTCGACCGTGTCCGCCCCCTTGGCCCAGATGTCGTCCCCGTCGTTGTTGTAGATGACGCGGCGCCTGCGATGGGCGGCCTGGTGGCGGGCCGCATCGAGAGCGTTCGTCTCGGTTGCCGCAATGCTGCGGTGACCCAACCAGCCAGACCCCAGGGCCGTGCTGCCGGCGACCAGGCCCAGGAGGAATTCACGACGTCGACTTTGCATGGTTTGGTTCTCGCAACTGCGGAGGGGCATTCGTCTCACCACCCACATTGGTGGGGTCGGAGCATGGTGCAGCAACCGCTGGATCAAATCCTGTTGTTCTGACTTGAAATCAAATCAGCCCTTTTTTCCAGTCTGCAGCAGTACGTGGTGCTCCCCTCGGCATTGTGGATGGCCAGAGTTTTCCTGTAGGTTTTTCCGAAGACCGCCGGGTCCGGCCGAGTTGTTTTCTTTGCTTGCCTGAATTGGTTTCAAGCTCAACTCAAACGGGCACTCGGATGAATCAGGAAGGTGGCGACGATGGCTTCACTCTCGCGGCGCGAATTGCTCGGCATGGTTGGAGCTTTCGGAGCTGTGGCGGCAACGCGGACGACGACCCCTGCAGCTGAACAGGAGCAGGCCTTTCGTCCGGTGCGTCTGAAAATCACCGACGTCGAGGTCCACGAAATCGTCGCGCCCTACCAGGACTACAACGCGAGGCGGCTGTTTCGTCATCGGCAACTGGGTTTTCAGTCGCGGACCGTCTACGTCGTTCGAACCGACAACGGACTTGAAGGCTACGGCGAAACCGGGAACGGCCCGGCTCCCAGCCAGGAGAAGTTCGCGTACCTGGTTGGCCGCAACCCGTTCGTCGAGTTCAACCGCGTCACTCATCTTGGCATGAGCATGGCGTTGTACGATCTGCTGGCCAAGTACCTGGGAATTCCGCTGTGGCAACTGATCGGCCCAAAGATCCGTGACTGGGTGCCGCTCTCGGCCTGGACCATGTCGCAGCCGCCTGAAGGGATGGCCAAGGAGGCCGTGCACCTGTCCCAGAAGGGCTACACCTGGATGAAGTACCACGTCGACTATTTCCAGAATGTCATCGATCAAACCGAGGCCATTCAGCGGGTGGCTCCGCCGGGATTCAGGCTGCAGTACGATTTCAACGGCGATGAAAGTCTCAACACGGTCCTGCCGATTCTGAAGGAACTGGAGAAGTTCCCGGTCGCGGGACGGGTTGAAGATCCCATCCGCAGCAATCGACCGGCCGACCGCGACGACTGGCGATTGCTGCGTGAGGCGACTCGACTCCCGATCCTGTCGCATGCCCCGGGGACAGACTACCTGGTCGAGAGAGCGGCCGATGGATGTCTCATCAGTCGGTTCCCGGTTCCCGAGGCGGTCCGCGCCGCCCATGTCGCCGAAGCGGCCAACGCCCCCTTCATGCTGCAGCACGTCGGAGGAAACATCACGTTGGCCTTTCTGGCCCATGAAGCGGCCGTCTTCAAAATGGGAACGCTGGCTCACATTCACTGCGGTCACCTCTGGAAGGACGATGTGACCGTGGAAAGACTGCCGATCGTCGGGGGCAGTGTGCAGGTCCCGAAGGGGCCGGGCCTGGGCGTGACACTCGACCGCGAAAAACTCCGCAAACTCGCCCCGCCGAAAAAGATCAAACGCGATCGTTTTGTAGTGCGGATGAAATACCACAACGGCCTGACCGTCTACCTGCGGTATGTGGAGAATCGGTACCAGGCCGGACAGCGATACCTGTCCGGAAAAGGCGGGTCTGTTGCGATCGAAGAGTTGCCGAATCGGGTTCCGGGTTCGGGTCCGATGTATCGCAGACCGGTGGTCACCGATTTCTGGGACGCAACCGGCACGGCCGAGTTCGAACGCATCTGGAAGCGGACCGAGTCGGGGCCCTACTGGACGCGGTAGAAGAGTGGGTCGCTCCCGCCTGTCGAATCGGTTTCGGTTACCCCGGAACGGCTTCGAAGAAAGGGAATGTCGATCCGGGTCCTGTGCAGGTCCGTGTCGTCACTGATCGTCACGATTGTCGGGCTGATTCGGGGCTGGCTGATGGGTGTCGTCGGCTACCGCTTTGACCAGGAGCTCGAGTTGCGGCTGGTCGATTCGCCCCTTTTCCAGGTCACGAAACGCGGCCACAAGCACCTGTTCGAGGATCTCCTCGGGCTCCAGTCTCTCGCGTTCATCCAGGTAGCCCTCGCCGATCAGGTACTCGCGAAGCTGATCGCGTTTGGCATTCTGGAACCGGGGAATGGGGTTGATTTCGAGTTGCTCGATCAGGGTTCTCGCGTCACCACCGACCGACTGATTCACCTCGTCAACCCTGTCGAGGAAGATCTCGGAAACCTCCCCCGATTGCAACAACACCGCCTTGTCGACCGGTCGTCCTCTTCCTCGCGCCCAGGATTCGATGGCGATCTGAATCACGTGGATTGCAGAGCGGGCCTTGAGATAGTGCTCCGAGGATTCACTGATATCCTCGGACCCGCGGTGTGCGAGTGCTTCGAATTGTCCCCAGCGGTTGATGTGGCGTTTGAGCAGTCGATGGAGAAACTCGACGTCGTCGATGAGATACCAGAGGTGGATGTTGCCGACTGACTCGCGGGGGTTGATTGACGGGACGGAGATTCTCTTGCCATAACTCGCCCGGTCCTCGCCGTCGTGCGGCTCAGCAACAGCGTCTCGAGTCGGCAGGAGCAGTTCCATCGGCGGAACCCGATCACGTTGGTCAAACTGGCGGATCTCGGCCAGGTCCTTCACCACGTGTTCGACATCCTGGGCATTCTCCAGCAGTGTCCGCCACTTGCCGACCTCGTCATGCTGGGCAGTCAGGTAGAAGATCTGCCGGCCGGTTCGAGCCAACTTGATGCCCGCCTCGATAATCTGCTGGGCTCGCTGCTCGTCGCTGGTCGCCAGCATTTCGTCGAGCAGCAACGGTAGCTTCCAACGCTGCTCCTGGCTTTCGAGGTAGGCCACGCGGACGGCGAGTCTCAACTGGACCTTGGTTCCGCTGGAAAGTTCACGGAGTTCCTGTTCGATACCAAGTGAAGTGTCGATGGCACGAAAGCTTGGCGTTTCACCACCGCTCACCACCAGCCTGTGCCGAAAGTTCGTGAACTCATCGAACAACTCACTGGCGCGACCGAACAGATTCGATTGTTCACTGCTGCGATCGGCCCGATCCAGGTGGCTGACCAGGACATTCCCGAGCATCGCATTCAGATCGTTTGCCCGTTGTTCCTTCAGCGCGTCGGTGGAGGTCGCCAGGTTGAGCAGTGCTGTTTCCAGGTCGACCCCGGTCTTCGCGCTGCCGACTTCGGCGTCAAGTTCGCTGAGTTTCTGCCTCAGGTCTTCCCGTACTTCGGCCTGGGCTGTGGATTCGATCAGCTCCTTCTGGAGCTGATCGATTTCGCAGTCGGCCCACTGGTCCGGGTTTTCGAGACGCTCGGCTGTTGCCGAGACAGCCCCTTTCTGTTGCTCGACCTGTTCCTGATGTGTCCGAAACTCGTCAAGCTGTCCAAGAAGTCCCTCGAGGATCTCGTGATCACCCTGGGTCAGGCCGACTTGCACGTAGACATCGGCCAGGTCTCGTTCGGTCTGGCGGTTCCGGCGGTTGAGTTCCTCGAGCGTGCCTGTTGAGTCGCTGATCTCTTTGCTGGCTTCGCGGTATTCCTGACCGGAGTCTTCGAGCTGGGTGAGCTGGCCGAAAAGTTCGGACAGCATGGCGGCCGGCTCAAACGCAAATTCTGCAAGCGACGATTGAGTCGCGGCCAGTTCCTGTTTGAACTCGTTTTGAGCTTCTTGCAGCGCCGCTTCGGCGGCACCGAGATCCGATCGAATCCGGAGGATCGACCGCAACATTTCGGCTGCGAAAACCAGCTCGGCTTCTCCTACGAATGCCGGGAACTGATGCTGTTTTTCCCACGCCAGGCGTTCGTTGGTGATTTTTGCCAGATCTTTTTCGATCTCGGATTGTTCGGTGGCCGTCCTTTGCTGTTGCCGAGTGAATTCGTGTTGCAGTTCGGCTTGAGCCAGGTCTCGTTGGAGCGTGTTGAGGAATGTCCTGCCGCGGTC
>DLVV01000448.1:0-430 GCA_003445035.1 Planctomycetaceae bacterium
CGTTCATTCGGTCAACGCGCCGGTTCACATTGCCGGGATGGACGTGGCGCCTGGTGAAATCATCCACATGGATGAGAACGGGGCATGCAAGTTCCCGGCCGAATGTGCCGAGAAGGTGCTGGAAAACGTGATCAAGCTGCTCGAGGAGGAGGGCGACCGGATTGGCCAGTTGCAGAAGGCCAGTTCGGCAGCCGAGATCCGGGCGATCTTCGGTGGCAAGGGATATGCCGCGACCGGAGATGACGGTGACGAGTAGTTTGCTGTCGGCATTGCGATTGCCGAAATCGACGGGAACTTGCAACATGTCGTCCGGCACTTGACGATACTCTGGTAGGGGACGATCTCCCACGTGGGATGACAGTTACTGACGGCAGGAACAAGTGGTGAAGCACCCAGAGTCCACACGACGCGAACTTCTCCAGGTCGGTTA
>DLVV01000448.1:762-2636 GCA_003445035.1 Planctomycetaceae bacterium
TGGGCCTGGGGATGTCCCAGGCACTGGCCGGTCGGACAAACTCTTCGGCGGTTGCGGCCGAAACGACCACCGACGGAGTGTCTCGCACGCCGAAACAGGTCGTGATCGTGTTCCTGACCGGCGCGGCCAGTCACCACGAGACGTTCGACATGAAACCCGGGGCGACCGCCAAGATCCGGGGTGACTTCAATCCGATCGCCACAAAGATTCCCGGTTACGGCATCAGCGAACACCTGCCTCACCTGGCGGCCCGTGCCGATCGCTACTCGGTCATTCGCACGTTGTCCCACAAGGACAACAATCACCTGATGTCGACTCACCACGTGCTGACCGGTGAAAAGCAACCCGGTGGCTTCTTCGACAAGGTGGCCTCGCGGGACGACTGGCCCGACTACGCTGCGGGGTGTGCTTTCCTGCGTCCCCGCAACGACGGGATTCCCACCGGCGTCAACCTGCCCACGTTCCTGATGCAGCCGCCCTTGACCTGGCCTGGCCAGCACGCGGGGTTCCTGGGTCCCAAGTACGACCCGTGGCAGATCACCGGTGATCCGAACAAGAAGTCATTCAAGGTCGATGCGCTGACATTGCGGGACGGGTTGAACGTCTCGAGGCTCAAGGACCGCAGGTCACTGCTGGGCGAACTCAATCGCCAGCAACGACGACTCGAGGCCAACGCCCAGGCGCGGCGGATGAGCGACGACCAGGACCTGGCCTTCTCGATTCTTACCTCCAGTGATCTGGCCCGCGCGTTCGAACTGCACCGCGAGGACGACAAGACGCGCGATCGTTACGGCCGCAACACCACCGGCCAGTCGCTGTTGCTTGGCCGGCGATTGCTGGAAGTCGGCGTGCCGGTCGTGCAGTGCAACATCGGCCGGGTCCAGAACTGGGACACCCACAACAACATCTTCCCCGCACTCAAGGACCGGCTGCTGCCGCCCCTGGACCGGGGTGTGGCCGCGTTGATCGACGACCTGCACGATTCGGGTCGTCTCGATGAGACGCTGGTGATGATGCTGGGCGAGTTCGGTCGCACGCCGAAGATCAACGACAAGAAGGGCCGGGATCACTGGGGCCCCTGCTTCTTTGGCGTCTTCGCCGGTGCCGGCGTATTGCCCGGGCAAGTGATCGGCAAGTCCGACGAAATCGGTGCCTACCCGATCACCCGGGCCTTCTCGCCCAACGATGTCGGTGCCACCGTCTACAGCGTGCTGGGTATCGAGCCACACTCGGTCGTCCGCGACCGGCTGAACCGCCCCGTACATCTCAACCGCGGCGAACGCATCGATTCGCTGTTCACCGGAGCGGCGGTCTGAGTCCCCTTGAGGTCCAGTCGGCGGTGGGCGTTCGGTTGATCCTGGCGGAAAAATTTTGGATTCCTCCAAAAAAATCCGTTCCGGATGATCTTTGATCCCCCTGATCCGTTACCGTTCCTGACGGCAGGCGGCTGTGGGCTGTCCTGCAGGTTGCCGCGGAATGGGCAAATCACTCGATTCATCATGGGAGGGATAACGTGTTGATGGGACAAATTCAGTTGCTGGCGCAGATGACAGATGAGCAGGTGGCCGCCGGTGGCATCATTGCAGCGTTGATAGCATTCATTTCCGCATTCGCGATGTTGTTCGCGGTTCTCGGCCTCTTCTTCATGGCCTGTTACTGGAAGGTGTTCTCTAAGGCGGGACAGCCTGGGTGGGCAGCTTTCGTTCCGATCTACAACGTGGTGGTCCTGCTGCAGATTGTCGGACGTCCGGGCTGGTGGTTCTTTCTGCTCTGCATCCCGTTTGTCAACGCGATTGTAGGAATCATCGTGGTCCTCGACTTGGCCAAGTCGTACGGCAAGGACAACGCTTTTGCGGCCGGCTTGATTATTTTGG
>DLVV01000315.1:0-1315 GCA_003445035.1 Planctomycetaceae bacterium
GCTGAAGAAGAAACGGCTGAAGGCGTTGATGAGACAGAAGCCACCGAGGAAACCGGCGACGAAGCCCCAGCCGCAGAAGAGGCCCCGGATGAGACTGGGGCAGAGGACGCGGCGACCGACGGTGGAGAGGCCGAGAAGGCCGAAGCGAGCGAAACAGCCTAGCTTCCCGTTTGGCAACGGGGGGTTGCAGACCACATCTGATGTCCGGGGCAGGGAGTTCCGGGCAGGGGACAAGCCGGGCGAACCGGCAAAGGAGATTCACGGATGGCGAATTTCAACAAAGTGATCCTGGTTGGAAATCTGACACGTGACCCGGAGTTGCGACACATCCCTTCGGGGACGGCCGTCGCCGATCTTGGACTGGCCGTCAACCGCAACTGGACGGATCGCAACACGAACCAAAAAAGCGAGGAGACGACATTTGTCGATGTCACCTGCTGGGGACGAACCGCAGAAATCGCGTGTGAGTACCTCCGCAAGGGACGGCCGGTCCTGATCGAAGGACGACTTCAGATGGATTCCTGGGATGACCGCGAAACCGGACAGAAGCGGACCAAGCTCAAGGTCGTCTGCGACAACCTGCAAATGCTCGGCTCACGAGGCGATGGAAACTCCGGAGGTGGAGGTGGAGGTGGAGGTGGAGATCACTACGAGTCAGCACCTCAATCGGCTCCATCCGAACCGGCCCCGATGGCCGAGAACCCGGCCGCCAATCCTCCCGACGATGAGGTGCCGTTCTAGAATCGGCACCGATGCCAGAAACCCACTCCACGAAGACCGGGCTCCGTCCCGGGCAGTTTCATGAGTCGCAAGCGATCCGCTCCTCACGTCGCCGGCACAACCAATTCCTCAGTCGAATTGCTGCTGGCCGAATCGATCCCCTCTCTCGGGCTCCCCGGTGACCTCGTCCGGGTCAAGCCCGGCTACGCCCGCAACTACCTGATCCCCCAGGGATTGGCGACAGTCGCGACAGAAGAGAACCGGCACGCGGTCGAGAAGCATCGGGCGAGGCTGCTGGAACTGCAAGCCAACGAGATCAAACAGCTCGAAGGGCTTGCCGACCGCATCGCCGCGCACAGCGTGACGATCGAGGCCAACGCCAACGAGGAAGGCCAACTCTACGGATCGGTCAACCAGAACGACATCAGCCGTTCGCTGACCGAAGCCGAATTCAACATCACACCCGAACAGATCAAGCTCTCGGGAGTGCTCAAGGAACTGGGCATGTACACCGTGCAGGTGCAATTGCACGAACACGTCGAGGCGGAGATGAAGGTCTGGGTCGTGCCGTCGGCCGAGGAGATGGCCGAGGAGA
>DLVV01000315.1:1672-11687 GCA_003445035.1 Planctomycetaceae bacterium
CGCGGGAGCGGCGAGATGTTCACGGAGGGGCATGCGATGGCTGTGGCGGCGACCAAGTCCGGGTTCGACCGACTTCCTCCACAGAACCTTGAGGCCGAACGCGGCGTGCTCGGCAGCGTGCTGCTGATCAACGACGTGCTCGACGAGGTCACCGAGGTGATCACGCCCGAGCACTTCTACACTGACGCGCATCGCAAGATCTTCTCGGCCATCCGCAGGCTCTACGACAACAACGTCCATGCCATCGATCCGCTGACTCTCGCCGAAGAACTCGACAAGCACAGCGAACTCGCGGACATCGGCGGCACCGCCTACCTCGAGCAGGTCCTCGAAGCCGTCCCGCACGCCGGAAACGCCCGCTACTACGCCGGGATCGTCCGCGAGAAGTGGGTGCAGCGGCAGTTGATCTTCGCCTGCAACGAGATCCTCACCGAGTGCTACGACGGGTCCAACGATCCCGACGACGTGCTCTCCTCGGCCGAACAGCGGATCTTTCGCATCCTCGATGACCAGGGGGACCCTCGCAAGATCCTGATCAAGGACATCCTGCTTGATGCCTTCGACCGCATCAACGAGCGGATGGAGAACGACGAGGTGATCAGCGGGATCCCCACCGGATTCTCCGACCTCGACCAGAAACTCAACGGGCTCCAGCCCTCCGAACTCGTCGTGCTCGCTGCACGTCCGAGCATGGGCAAGACGGCCCTGGTCTGCAACATCGCCGAGGGAGTGGCGATGGGAGACCAGAACAAGGGCGTGCTGCTGTTCAGCCTGGAACAATCCAATCTCGAACTCGCCGAACGGCTGCTGTGCATCCGCTCACAGGTCAACAGCCACAGGCTCCGCGCTGGCACGCTCGATGACGACGAACGGAAACTGCTGGTCCACGCCTCGACGGAACTCTCCGAGGCCCCGCTCTTCCTCGACGACCACCCCGGCCGCACGATCGCCCAGATCACTGCGGTCGCCCGCAGACTGCAACGTCGCAATGGCGTCGCCGTAGTGATCATCGACTACCTGCAGCTGATCGAGCCCGAAGACAAATCGGCGCCACGGGAACAGCAGATCGCGTTGATCACCCGACGCCTCAAGGCGCTCGCCAAGGAACTCAATGTCCCGGTCATCGCCCTGGCACAGCTCAATCGGGGAGTCGAGCACCGCGAGGACAAGCGGCCCAGACTGAGCGATCTTCGGGAAAGCGGAGCCATCGAGCAGGACGCCGACGTGGTGATGTTCCTGCATCGTGCCGAACACTACAACGCCGAAGATCGACCCGGCGAGGCCGACGTGATCATCGCCAAGAATCGCAACGGACCGACCGACACTGTCAACCTCACCTGGATCAAGGAATCGATGCGGTTCACCAACCACAGCCACCTCGACGAGCCCGACGGGGGTTACTTCGCCGAATCCGGTAGCGACAGCTTCTGATTGTCCTCTCAGTCAGAGGCCGGTTTTCTGGTTCGACGTTCCGGCCCATTGACTGCGTGAAACGGTTTTCACTTTGACGGCAGGTGGGCATCATCCGTATGATGGTTGGATCAGTGAAACCTGATCGGTTGGGAAAGCTGGATAGGCCAGCCCTCGGCCGCCCCGATTTCCTGCCTTCCTTCTCAACACCATTCCGATCTCCCGCGATCGGTTCATGGCCCGCGCCGCGACGAACCCAACAAGATCCCAAATCCAGACGCTCGCAGACAGGCCGTTCAGCCGCCGACAGACAGACGGAGCCCAGCCACCGATGATGCTTTCCTCAAGACGCCCCGGAACGTGGACCTTCTCTCGCCCCCTCGGTACGGTCGCCGTGCTGCTGTTGATGGCAAGCGTCGCCATGGCCCAGGCTCCCCCATCGATTTCGACGACGCGGCCGTTGGCCGTCCGTCCCGGAAAGGCCGTTGACCTGACGATCCAGGGAGCCAACCTGGTCGGAGTCAGCGACGTCTGGACCAGTTTCACTTCGACCAAGGCCCTGGTGGGTGATACCAAGAACAAGGCCCAGTGCGTCTACAAGCTGACGGTTCCTGCCGACGCCCCGGTGGGGATCCACGCGATCCGGGTCGCCGGCCCCGGCGGACTCTCGCCGCTGAGACTGGTCCTCATCGACGACATCCCGACCACCGCCCAGGCCGGAGACAACTTCTCGCGAGAGAAAGCCCAGGCGTTGACACTGCCGGCGGCCGTCGATGGCACGACCGACGCACTGAAGGTGCGAGTCTACAAGTTCACCGCGGAGAAGGGACAAACGGTCTCGGCCGAGGTCGTGGCCAAGCGGATCGGGTCGGCACTCGACCCGCTGCTGAGACTCATGGACGCCAACGGTCGGGAACTGGTTTACAGCGATGACGCAGCAGGCCTCAATGGCGACAGCCGCCTGCACCACACATTCGCCGCCAAAGGTGAGTACTTCGTCGAGGTGAGGGACATCCAGTGGACCGGGGGCGGCGGACATCACTACCGTCTGCGGGTCGGTGACTTCCCGGACGTGACGGCGGCCTACCCGCTGGGCGTCAAGCGAGGAGCCTCGGCGACGGTTTCGTTCGCAGGAGCACACATCACCGGTGTCGAGCCGGTCAAGCTCCAGTTGCCGGCCAACTCCCCTCTCGAATGGCTGACCATCGGAGCCAAGCGGTCCGGTGGGAAGAGCAGCGGGCTGGTCACCCTGGCGGTAAGCAACTCCGATGAGATCGTCGAGTCCGAGCCCAACGACAGTCGCGACAAAGCGACCCGCGTGCCCCTGGGTGCGAATCTCAACGGCCGCTTCGACAAGGCCGGCGATGTCGACCACTATGTGGTCACCGCCAAGAAGGGCCAGAAGTTCACCTTCACCGGAATCACCCGTCGCGTTGGCTCTCCCGCGGCCGTCGTCATCAGACTGCTCGACGGCAAGGGCGGCAAGGTGGCCGAGGTCGTCGACCTGGGTATCAGTGACAGCGTGATCAATTACACCTTCCCGGCAGACGGCAACTTTTACGTCGCCGTGCAGGACCGGGATCGCCGTGGCGGAGGCGGATTCGCCTACCGTGTGTCGGTCGACCCGGTCGCTGTGGGCTTCAAACTGACCGCCTCGGTCGCACATCTCAACATCGCCGTTGGCGGCACAGCAGCAATCACCGTCAATGCCGCTCGCAGCGGCTACAACGGACCTATCACGGTGGCCGCCGTGGGACTGCCCGCGGGCATCACCAGCACGCCGACGGTCATCGGAACCGGTCGCGGCAACGCGGTGCTGACCCTGACCGCCGACGCCAAGGCCCCCAAGGGCAAGATCGTGCCGATCCGGGTGGCCGGTACGGCCAAGATCGGCGAAACCGACACTCGAGCCAACGCCAACGTCGAGGCCCCTCTGAAGGGCATCTTCGGTGGACTCGCCTGGCCCCCCTCCACGCTTTCGCAGGAGGTCGCCGTGGCCGTCGCGCCCCCGGCGGTCTTCTCGCTCAGGACCTCGCCACAGACAGTGGTCTTCGGACGCGACCTGACCGCCAAGGTCAAGGTCACCGTTGTCCGGCACAAGGACTACAAGGAAGCCATCACTCTCGTTCTGCAGCCGGCCAAGAACGGCCTTCCCGGAGGAATCTCCGCTGGGCTCAAGGCGATCCCGGCCGGCAAGAACGAAATCGAAATCACCTTCACCGGGAACAACAAGGCGCCGTTGGGGGAATTCACCGCGAACCTCAACGCCCAACTGAAGAAGGGCAAAAACACCACGACACAACCGGTCCCCTCGATCGGACTCTCGCTGAAAACCTCGCTGTCACTGAAAGCCGCAGCCGCC
This sequence comes from Planctomycetaceae bacterium, assembly GCA_003445035.1. Taxonomy (GTDB): domain Bacteria; phylum Planctomycetota; class Planctomycetia; order Planctomycetales; family Planctomycetaceae; genus UBA8437. The sequence continues at coordinate 5,445 of DLVV01000315.1, forward strand.
GGACCGAAGCTCGTTCGTGGAAAGCAGTTGAAACTGAAAGTGACCGTCGAGAGAAACCCGTCACTGGCCGGCCCCGTGGTTCTGACAGTGGCCAACCTGCCCAAGGGTGTGACCGCGGCGGCAGCAACCATCGCTGCAGACAAAACTGAGGTTGAAATTGTGCTCTCAGCCGCACAAGATGCTCAACAGGGTGGCGTCAAGAACCTCGTCGTCAAGGGCACCACCACAGTCGGCAAAGTCAAACACGCTGCCGATTCCGCGGCCGTGGCCGTGACTGTCGAATAAACCATCTCAGACACGACAAGAGACACCAGAACCTTTTTCACCAACCACACGGAAATTGAACAAGTCCCGACGAACCGTTTCCGGCTTCAACCCAGTTGGTGTTGTGGCCGAATCGTATTCGGGGAAATCGAGACTGTTCCACGACGGAGACCATCTGTCATGCGGCACTTGTTGACATCAGCGATCGTCGGCCTCGTCGGCCTCGGGTTCACTGGACTTCCCTCGGCCGCTCTGGCTGAGGAAGCCCTGGTCACGGTGGGCAAACCCGCCGGGCTGGCCTTCGAACCCGCCTCGTTCGAACTCGCAGGCAAGCGGGCGTTCCAGCAGCTGCTGGTGACCGCCAAGTACGCCTCGGGCGAGGTCCGCGACTTGACCACAGTGGCGGGCTTCACCTCGTCCAACGCCAAGGTGGTCAAGGTTCAGAACGGCAAAGCCGTACCGGTTGGTGATGGCACAGCCGTGTTGACGGCGACCGTCGGCGGCCAGAAGGCCACCGTGAAGGTGACCGTCAAGAACACCGCCGTGGCGCACCCGGTCAGCTTCCAGAACGAAATGCTGGCAGCCCTCTCCAAGGGAGGCTGCAATGCAGGTGCCTGCCACGGGTCACCCTCGGGCAAGGCCGGTTTCCGGCTGTCGCTGCGAGCCTTCGACCCGCCGCTGGACATCCTCACCCTGCGGCACGAGTACTTCGGCCGACGGACCAACGCCATGGACCCCGCCGACAGCCTGGTAGTGAAAAAGGCGATGATGGAAGTCGCTCACGGCGGTGGTAAGCGAGTTCGAAAAGGCGACGCGGTTTACCAGACGTTCGTCGGCTGGATCGGGGAAGGCCTGAAACTGGATGCCAAAGGCACTCCCACCCTGGTCAAGACCGAACTGCTGCCCAAGAAGCGCGTCCTGCAACCCTCCAGCAACCTCCAGCAACTGGTCCTGATGGGCCACTTCAGCGACGGCAGTGTTCGTGACCTGACGCCCCTGGCCGTGTTCACTTCGTCCAACGAGTCGGTCGGCACCGTCACCGCCGATGGACTGATCGAGAAAACCGGGCGTGGCGAAACCGCCGTGCTGGCCAGGTACCTCGACAAGATGACCACCAGCCACGTCACGTTCCTGGAGAACGTCGAAGGGTTTGCATGGAGCAACCCCAAGGCAAACAACTTCGTCGATCAGCGGGTCTACGAGAAGCTGCAGCAGTTGCAGATCCTTCCCAGTGACCTGTGCACCGACGAGGAATTCCTCCGCCGCGCCTACATCGACACCACCGGCCGATTGCCGAAGGTCGATGAGGTCCACGCGTTCCTCAACGACAAGAGTGCCGACAAGCGGGCCAAGCTCGTCAACCGGCTGCTTGACCTCGACGACTTCGCCGAGTTGTGGGCTCTGCGTTGGGCCGACATCCTTCGTTCCAACAGCAAGAAGATCAAGGTCAAGGGCGTCCACAAGTTCTACCGCTGGATCTATGACAGCGTCCGCACCGACAAGCCGCTCGACCAGTTCACTCGCGAACTGATCACCGCCAGCGGCAGCGTGTATGAGAACCCGGCAGCCAACTACTGGCGAGCCAGCCGGGACCCCAACGATGCCGTCGAAACCACCGCGCAACTGTTCCTGGGCATTCGCATCCAGTGTGCCAAGTGCCACAACCACCCGTTCGAGCGGTGGACACAGGACAACTACTACGGCATCGCGGCGGCCTTCACCCGCATCGGCCGGACCAAGGGCGCCCGTCCCGACGACGAGGTGATCTTCCCGGCCACGTCCGGGGAGATCAAGCAGCCGCGGACCGGCAAGACGATGAAGGTCCACCTGCTGCTCAAGGGTGATGTCGACGTTCCTGATGACCAGGACCGGCGAGCCGTTTTCGCCACCTGGCTGACCGGTGCCAACAACCCGTTCTTCGCACGGGCGTCGGTCAACCGCATCTGGGGACACCTGATGGGCCGCGGCATCGTCGAACCCGTCGACGACTTCCGTGACTCAAACCCACCCTCCAACGCCAAGCTGCTCGATGAACTGGCCACCCAGTTCGTCAAGAACAACTTCAGCCGCAAGTGGGCCATCCAGACGATCATGAACAGCCGGATCTACCAGCTCAGTTCGCGGAAGAACAAGTTCAACTCCGACGACGAAATCTACAACTCGCATGCCACCACCCGGTTGCTCAGTGCCGAGCAGTTGCTCGACGCGATCTGCCAGGTCACCGACGTGCCCGAGAGCTTCAAGGGTGCGCCCCCTGGGACCCGTGCCGTGGCCTTGCCCGAGCCGCCCAGCGATCACTACTTCCTGAAGATCTTCGGGCAGCCCCAGCGTGAGATGGCGTGTGCGTGCGAGCGTTCCAACGAATCCAACCTCTCGCAGGCCCTGCAGATGATCAACGGGCCGGTCGTGCACAACAAGCTGCGTGCCGACAACGGTCGGATCGCGAAGATGATCAAGGAGAAGAAGAGCGACGAGCAGATCATCTCGTCACTCTACATGGCCGCACTGGCCCGCAACCCGGCTGCAGCCGAGATGACCGCGGCCAAGAAGCACATCGCCAACAGCAAGGACCGACGTCTGGCGCTTGAGGATGTGGGCTGGGCCGTGCTGAACTCCAAGGAGTTCCTCTTCCAGCACTAGGTCGTCGACCACACACTCTCCCTGAGGACCAACCACCGCACGGGAGAGTGGGAACGACACGCACAAGGGGCCGGACGCAGCGAGGAGCTGCCTCCGGCCCCTTGTTTTCATGCGCTCCTGCCCCGTCCACTGTCCCCCCGGCAACACGCCAGGGCACTCAAGTGGTGTATTCGGAGTTCAACCGGACATACTCGGTCGTCAGATCGCAGGTCCAGAATCTGGTCGAAGACTCTCCGAAAGGAAATCGCAACGCGATCACGACCTGTTCCTCGTCCCGCATCGCCGACGAAACCGCCTGCTGGTCGTACTCCACCGGTACGCCTTCGCGGAAGATCACTGTGCCGTTGATCGCCAGCGTGATGTCGTCCTCGACCAGGTCCACCCCTGTCCGTCCACAGCAACTGACGATACGTCCCCAGTTGGGATCGTTCCCCGTGATCGCCGTCTTGACCAGCGCATCATCGGCCACAGTCCTGGCAATCACCTCGGCTTCCTCTCGAGTCCGCAGCCCCACGACATCAATCTGCACCAGGTGGTCGGCTCCCTCGGCATCGGCGACAATTGCCCGTGCCAGGTCCCGGCAGACCGACGTCACCGCCGCAGCGACCGCCTCCAGGTCTCCATCTCCTCCGACAACCGGTCCGGCACCACCGGACAACAGCAGCACCGTGTCACTTGTACTGGTGTGGCCCTCGACACTGATACTGTTGAAACTGGCATCGACGGCCGTCCTGAGCACCGTGTCGACCTGGCCGGGTGTCATCACCGCATCGGTCATCACCACCGCGAGCATGGTGCCCATATTCGGACCGATCATCGCAGCCCCCTTGGCGGCACCACTGACACGACACGTCCCCTCGGCCAGGGTCGCTTCGTGGACCGACTGCTTGGCCACCGTGTCGGTGGTCATCATCGCGCGGGCCGCAGCGTGGAAGGCCTCGGGCGAATCCGCCAGTGACGCTGCGACGCGAGGAATCCCCGAGGTGATCAATTCCAGCGGCAGGTAATGCCCGATCACGCCGGTCGAACAGACCAGCACCGCCTCGGGATCGCAACCGATCTGCTCGGCGACCACCGCGGTCATTGTCTTGGCATCCTCGATTCCCCGGGCACCTGTACAGGCATTGGCGTTTCCCGAATTGATGACCACGGCACGGACATCCTCTCCCGGGACGCGTTCTCGCGACACCTTGACCGGCGCGCCGCAGACACGATTGGCCGTGAACACGCCGGCAGCAGCCACGGGACCGTCGGCAACGAACAGGGCCAGGTCCAGCGTCGTCGGGTCGTCCTTGATGCCGCAAGCCACCCCGGCAGTCCGGAAACCGGCTGGCAAGAGACAGGGTGCCACATCACCGTCAGTGTCGATCATCGGTTTCATCCTTCCCGGCGGAATCGCCTGGAGACGTCAATCCGGCAGCAGGCCGGTCGTCTCGGGGAACCCGAACATCAGGTTGAAATTCTGCACCGCGACGCCGGCCGCCCCCTTGACCAGGTTGTCGAGGGCCGAGAGCACGACCAGATGACCGCCGCTGTCTCTCACGGTGATGTCACAGTGATTCGTGCCCGACACGTCGCGGGTCCGTGGCAGGTGGTCGACAATCCGCACGAACGGGCTACCGTCGTAGTAAGCCCTCATGGACGCCAGTGCGGATTCCGCGGACGCATCGCCTGTGGGCCGACAGTAAATCGTGCACAGGATCCCGCGTTCCATGGGGACCAGGTGCGGAGTGAACACCACCTGCACCGGCTGGTCGCTGACACGACTGAGCACCCCGGCTATCTCGGGCGTGTGCCGGTGATCCCCCACTCCGTAAGCCGAGATGCTCTCGTTGCACTCGGGGTACAACGTGGCCATTTTCGGTGATCGCCCCGCCCCGGACACACCGCTCTTGGCGTCGATACAGATCCCGGACGGTTCGATCAACCGGTCACTCAACAGGGGAGCCAATGCGAGAATCGAGGTGCTGGTGTAACAGCCCGGATTGGCCACCAGGTTGGTCGCCCCGTCAACACGGTGTCCGGGCAACTCGGGCAGCCCGTACGGGGTCGTGGCCAGCCGCCCCGCATCGGTGTGTTCCAGGCCGTACCACTGCAGGTAGGTGTCTGCGTCATCAAGACGATAATCGGCACTCAGGTCAATCACTCGGAGCCCGGCATCCAGCAGGCCAGGAATCGCGGCCATGCTGGCACCATGAGGAAGGCAACCGAAGACCGCGTCAGCCCGCTCGGCAATCTCCTCGAGTGACAATGGCTCGCAACGGAGATCGAGCCGCCCGTGAAGGGCCCGATGCACCTCGCTGACATGCGGTGCTTCGTCCTGTCGGGTCGTCAGAGCGGTGATCTCGACCTGCGAATGATTCAGCAGGATCTTGATCAACTCCAGCGCCGTGTATCCGGTCGAGCCCAGGATGGCTGCACGGACCATGATCAACGTCCTCGGTTCGGGGGGACCACTCATTCTAGACCCCTCCACGAGCCGGCGACAGGGCCACTTTCAGGGTCTCCAAATGGCTTTCAAAACGCGGTTTGCATTGACCGTCAAAATGATCACAATAGTCCCGTTCCCAACCGGAGCCAGTCGTTTCCGGCCGGACAGACGGACATCCAACGAGGACACAGCATGGCCAACGTGGCAGAACTGGCCGCCGCCGCATTGACGCACGGTGGGGGAATCCTGAGATTGGCGCCAACATGGGTGCCCCGTTCGTTCCTGCAGCCCGGTCGCCGGCTGAAACTGCATCCGGCCGACTACTACGCACTGGGGGCTCATCGCGGCGGCATCGACGAACGCTGGTTCGCTTCGACGACCCCGGCAGCCAACGAGGGTGCAACGCCCGACGAGGGGCTCAGTTATTGCGTCCACGATGGCCAGCGATTCACGCTGCAGGATGCCGTCGGCGAACTCGGCGCCGAGATGGTCGGTGAGGCGATCTGGGGAGAATTCGGCCGCTGGCCGGTCTACTCGAAGTTCTTCGACAACATGGGCCCCATCCCACACCACATGCACCAGAACGCCGAACAGGCGAAGCTGGTTGGCCAGGAAGGCAAACCCGAGAGTTATTACTTCCCACCACAACTCAATGCCATCGGCAACAACTTTCCCTACACGTTCATGGGTCTCGAACCGGGAACGTCGAAGCAGGACGTGATCGACTGCCTGGCCCGCTGGGACGACGGCGACAACGGAATCCTCGACCTCTCGAAGGCCTATCGCCTGAAGCCCGGCACCGGATGGCTGATTCCCCCCTGCGTGCTGCACGCCCCGGGCAGCTTGGTGACCTACGAACCCCAGTGGGGCAGTGACGTGTTCGGGATGTACCAGTCGCTGGTCGAGGG
>DLVV01000315.1:12082-12501 GCA_003445035.1 Planctomycetaceae bacterium
GTCGACGCACTCGACTGGGACCAGAACGTGGATCCCAACTTCAAGGACAACCATTACCTGGAACCCATTCCGGTCGCTGACACGGCCAGCGAGGGTTACGTCGACCGCTGGATCGTCTACGGCACCGTGGACGGACGACAGTTGTTCTCGGCCAAGGAACTGACCGTCGATCCCGGCGCCAGTTGCACGATCTCCGATACGGGGGCGTACGGCTGGATCACCGTCCAGGGCGAGGGGACGATCGGTTCGCTGAAGCTGCAAACCCCGGCGATGATCCGGTTTGGTGAAATGACCGACGACGAGGTATTCGTGACGGCGGGAGCCGCCGCCGAGGGCGTCACGGTCACCAACACCGGAACCGGACCATTGGTCTCGCTGAGGTACTTCGGTCCCGACGCCAATCCCGATGCGCCGAGCGT
>DLVV01000315.1:12881-13607 GCA_003445035.1 Planctomycetaceae bacterium
CCCAGATGTCGGACAACACCAACAGCTACGCCTTCCCCAAGCTGCACAATGCCATGTGGCCGGGACTTATCGGAAAAGGCGACGAGGAGGGCCTGGAACCACCGATCAGCCTCGAGCGGATGCTCGAACTGACAGCCGGAGCCGAGGTCGACGGGCAGAAATTCGAGGGGGTCGATTATTTCCTGTTTCATCCCCACACCGACCCGGATGCCGATGAAGACGAACTGAAGCGAATCGCCGACCTGATCGCCAGCCACGGCCTGGTCGTCGGCTCACTGGTTGCCCCGGTCTGGCCCGGCACGGTCGGAGACTCGGCGATGGGTGACGACGAGTCCCGTGAGAAGTTCCTCGATGCCATTCGCAAGGCCTGCCGCATCGCCGGAATCTTCAACGACATCGGCATCCGGCAGTACGGTGTGATCCGAATCGATTCGGCCGAATTCGGAGTCGAGAAGTGGGCCGAGGACAAGTCGGCCAACACGGCCAGGATCGCCGAAACGTTTCGGATGGCTGCCGATATCGCCGCCGACCACGGCGAGCGACTGGCTGCCGAGGGTGAGATCTGCTGGGCCGGAATGCACTCGTGGCGGGACATGCTCGATCTGCTCGAGGCCGTCGACCGACCCGGGACTCTTGGATTCCAGGCCGACCAGGCCCACACCTACCTCTACCTCCTGGGCTACAACGCCCCCGAACACGCCCTGGTAAGCAACGGGCGGCTTTCTT
>DLVV01000410.1 GCA_003445035.1 Planctomycetaceae bacterium
CGCAGCGACCTGGCCGTCCTGGAACTCGATCCCGCCGAACTCAAACGGGCCGGGATCAAACCGCAAACATTGCCTCCACTACAGATCGCAGCTCGTCCGGTGCCTCGCAAAGGCCGTTTCGTCCTGATGCTGGGAAACCCGTTCGCGATCGCCCGCGACGGATCGGCCAGTGTCGGCTGGGCCCTGGTCAGCAACACCCATCGTCGAGCCGTGACACTCGGCGGCGGTGCCACTGCCGAGCACTCGATCCACCGACTCGGCACCCTGCTGCAACTCGACACCCGTCTCAAGCACGGCACCAGCGGAGGCCCCGTGTTCGACCTCGACGGTCAGCTTCTGGCGTTGACGACATCGACCGCTCCCCACGACGGGATCGAAACCGCTGCAGGTTTCGCAATTCCCATCGACGGTCCGATCTCGCGAATCATCAACACGCTGCAGAAAGGACTCGAGGTCGAATACGGATTTCTCGGAATCCAACCCGATGACGTCTCGGCCCGACAACTCTCGGGATACAACGGCACGTTCGACCAGGCGGGCGCGGCACGCGCGGCACGGGTCTTTCGCGGCTCGCCGGCACACCGTGGTGGCGTCCAGGGCGGCGACCTGATCCTGGCCGTCGACGGAGCACCCGTGAGAGGACGGTACGAACTGATGCGTCAGATTGAGTTGGCGGGTCCGGGTCGCAAACTGAAACTGGAACTCTGGCGGGAGACAACCCGTCGTCGTGTGCGGGTCAGCGTGAGGCTTGGCAAGTGGCCGGTCCCCGATCGCAGCGGGTTGATCGCATCGAAACAACGACACCCGGCCTGGCGCGGTCTTCAGATCGATTTTCCGACCGGAAGGCGACGCTTCGTCCCCGATTCTTTCGAGTTTCCCCGGGCCGTCGTCGTCACCGCGGTTCTTCCCGGAAGCCAAGCCGCCGCCGCGGGCATCGAAGCCGGCGATTTCATCGAACTCATCGCGGGCCAGGCGGCCGAAACTCCCGCGGAATTCTACCGTGCGGTCAATTCCCGCCGCGGCAGCGTATCGCTAAAACTGCTCGATGGGCGGCGGATGACACTCGAACCCTGACCGACCTTTCGGCCGCTCTCCCCAAGCTCCCCCATTCCTCAACTCAACCGATACGCCCCCGATGAAAATCGACGAAATCCGCGAGCGCTACCTCGCGTTCTTCGAGTCCAAAGGCCACACCCGCCGCCCGACCGACGTACTGGTTCCTCCCGACGACCCGACCGTGCTGTTCACGCCAGCGGGAATGAACCAGTTCAAGAACCAGTTCCTGGGCGTCGGTCCGCTGGACTTCACCCGGGCCGCGACTTGCCAGATGTGCCTGAGAACCGGTGACATCGGCAACGTCGGTGTCACCGCCTACCACCACACCTTTTTCGAGATGCTGGGAAACTTCTCGTTCGGGGACTATTTCAAGACCGAGGCCATTCAGTGGGCCTGGGAGTTCCTGACCGGTGCCGACTGGATGGCCCTCGACCCCGATCGGCTCAATGCCACCGTCTTCCTCGACGACGACGAGGCGTACCGAACATGGCACGACGAAATCGGCCTTCCCGAATCGCGAATCCGGCGGGATGACGAGCACGAGAACTTCTGGCCAGCCGGATCACCGACCAACGGACCCGACGGAGTCTGCGGGCCTTGCAGCGAGATCTTTTATGACACCGGTGAGGGCGAGCCGGTGGAGATCTGGAATTTGGTCTTCACCCAGTTCAACCGGGTTGGCGATCCTCCCGACAACCTCCGACCGCTGCCCTCCAAGAACATTGATACCGGCATGGGCCTGGAGCGGATGGCTGCGGTGATGCAGGGAGTCCGCAGCAATTTCGAAATCGACAGCCTTCGCCCCTTGTGCGAGGCCGCCGGCGAAGTGGTGGGCGCCGACTATTCCTTCGATGGAGACAACGGGCGGCCACTGCGACGAATCGCCGACCACGCTCGAGCTGTCACGTTCTGCATCCACGAGGGCGTCGAACCAGGCAACGACAAGCAAAGCTACGTCGTACGACAACTCTTGCGTCGGGCGATGCTGGAGGGCTACCTGCTGGGGCAACATGACCCGTTCCTGCACCAGCTGGTCCCTGCTGTCGTCACCGCGATGCGGGCCGCCTACCCCGACCTCGTTCAGTCAGCCGAACCGGTCGCCAACGTCATCCTCGAAGAGGAGAACCAATTCCTGGACATCGTTGAACGGGGAGTGGGAAAATTCGAGAAGCTGGCGGCTGCCGCCGGATCGGAGGGTCGTGGGCAGATCACCGGCGACGAGGCCTTCGATCTGCACCAGACCGATGGCTTTCTCGTCGAGTTGACCGAGGCGCTGGCCGCACGGTCGGGCATGACCGTCGACCGCGAACAGTTCGATGCCCGGATGAAACAGCACATGGCCGGCAGCGGCTCGGGTGCGTTCCTCGACAGCGTGATGTCTGCCGGGCCACTCGATGAACTCCGCAACCGCATCGGTGGCACCGAGTTTCTGGGGTACGACACAACCGGGGAGACGGTGCGGATCGAGGGAGTGATCGCCGCCGGAGAACTGGTGGCAACAACCTGGTCGGAAACCGGTGAGACAGCGACCGCGGCCGTGGTGCTCGACCGGACACCGTTCTACGGAGAAGCCGGCGGGCAGGTGGGTGACATCGGTCAACTGGCCGGCGATGGAGTCGTCTTCACCGTCACCGACACGCAACGCGACGGTGAACTGCTGCTGCATATCGGCCACCTCGAATCCGGAGCACTTGCTCCGGGCGACCAACTCACCGCCAGTGTCGACGCCGAACGGCGGTCGGGCATTCGCCGAGCCCACTCCGCCACACACCTGCTACATCACGCCCTGCACATTGTGCTCGGCCAAAACGCCATGCAACGCGGTTCGAAGGTCGAACGAGACGCCCTTCGGTTCGACTTCGCTCACAAACAACCGGTGACGGCCGAGGAGATCCGCCGTATCGAGGACGAAATCAATACCCGCGTGGCCGAAGGTGCCCCGGTCTCGACCGAGATCATGGCGCTGGAAGACGCTCGCCAGGCCGGGGCGATGGCACTGTTTGGCGAGAAGTACCCCGACGACGTGCGAGTGGTGCGGATGGGCGAATTCAGCACCGAACTGTGCGGAGGAACGCACCTCTCGAACACTGGCCAGGTTGGCCTCTGCCGTGTCGTCTCCGAAGAACCGGTGGCCAAGGGCGTACGACGGATCTCGGCACTCACCGGCCCCAGGGCACTCGGACAGATCCGCCACACCGAGTCGATCGTCAAAGAACTCACCATCGCGATGAAAGCCCCGGCCGAGGACCTGTTGGGACGGATCGAATCGTTGCAGGAGGAACTCAAGGACACTCAGAAACAACTTCAGCAGCACAGCCGAACGGCAATCGCCGGGACGGCCGACACACTGATCGATGGAGCCGAGGTGATCGACGGAGTGCGGATCGTGGCTCACCGGGCCGAGGGCGTCGACCGCGAGGGACTGCGGGACTTCGCTGACCAGCTGCGAGACAAGGCCTCACCGGTGGCACTGATCGTCGCGGCCGAGGTGGATGGCAAGGTCGCCCTGACCGCCGCGGTCAGCCGCGAACTGATCGACCGCGGACTCAACGCCGGCGAGTGTGTTCGCGCCGCAGCCCAGGCGGTGGGAGGCGGAGGAGGTGGACGGCCGGACCTGGCCGAAGCCGGTGGCAAGGATCCGGGTCGCATCGACGAGGCACTGGAGGCCGGAGCGGCGGTCTATCGCGCGGCCCTCTCCTGATGATTGGCCTCGCTACGCCAACGCCACGCCTCGACGCTGCAGTTCGCTCATGATCGTCTCGACCAGTTCGTTCACCTGGCCCGGTCCCATTTCACCACTGCCTGCGACAGCCGGCTGACTGCCAACCGAATCCGCCCCACAACCGTGTGCGGCCAACAGGCCCTGCAGTTTGCCGCTGAGCGCTTCCAGGTCGCTGACCAGCGTGGGAGTTTGAGGCTGACGGCCCTGCCCCATGTTGAAACCTCGCAGCGAAGCCCCCAACCGAAAACCGTCGGGGAATTCGGGCCCGAGAATCATCGCATCGAAAAGTGTTACCAGGTCGTACTGGACTCGTCGGGCCTCGTCCAGATTACCGGCCATCGTCAACTCGTAGAGCTTACGGGTGACCTCGGGCACGACCCCGGAACTGGCGTTGGTCCCACCGTCACATCCGGCCAGAAGCATCGGCATCAACGACGCATCCCAGCCGGTCAGGAACGAGAACTCGGGTCGGAGCGGCCGGACAGCCTGGATCATCCGGATCATGTGTGGCAGGTCACCACTGGAGTCCTTGATCGCGACCACTTTCTCGCACTCCTCAGCCAACCGGCAAACGGTCGGCACATCGATTGGAGAGGCGAACATGGGAATGTTGTACAGCGTGACATCGACCGGCGTGTTGCGGGCAATCTCTCGGAAGTAAGCGTAGACCGCCTCGGGACCGAGCCGGTAATAAAATGGCGCGACGATCGCGACGGCACGCACCCCCAATTCGTGGTAGTACTCGCAGGCGGCCACCGTCTCACGAACGTTCGCCTCAGCCGCTCCTGCCAAGATCGGCACTCGCCCGTCGACCTGGTCGGCGATGATCTCCACGATCCGCCGCCGCTCCTCAACGGTGAAACGGGTGAATTCACCGGTCGACCCATTGGGATACAGACCATGCACGCCACGGTCGATCAACCAATCGACGTACCGCCGCAATTCGGATTCGTTGATCTCACCCCGCTGGTCCAGCGGAACGAGGTTGGGAGTGAAGATCCCTGTCAGTCTGCTCATGGCTCACTCGATCGGAGATCGTGTCGGGACAAGCTGAAGAACGAGAGGATTCGAGCCTAACCGAAGACATGTCGGACCGGGGACACTGGGTGGAGTGTGACCCGGGAAACACGGCAAGCCGGGCCGGTTAGGGCGAGCTTGACGTCTGAACCGGTCGTAGGTTCTGGACCCGATTGCCGAAGGTCACGCTTCCACAGAGTTCCCGGGGACCGCGTTCTCCCCATCACTCGCATCACCAGCACCCTCGACCGGAACACGGCCCAGGAGACGAGGAACCGCGATGGCCACGGCCACGCCGAACGGTAGGCAGAGCCACACCGGCACACCCCATCCGATGGGAATGTAGCCGACAAGCAACGAAGCAACGGCGACAACAAACGCGTAGGGAGCCTGCGTACCGACATGATCGAGATGATCGCAACCGGCGGCGGCCGAAGAGAGGACCGTGGTGTCGGAGATCGGCGAGCAATGATCACCGAAAATGGCACCGGCCAGCACCGCACCGAGCGTCCCCAGCAAAATGGGATCGTCGGGGACCGGCGTTCCCATCAGTTCCCAGGTAATCCGCACCGAGACCGGGATCAACAGGGCCATCGTCGAAAACGAACTGCCGGTGGCCAAGGCAATGGCTGCTGCGAGCACAAACGAGATCGCCGGCATCCATTCGGGCGGAAGTTTCCTTCCCGTCACCTCGACCAGGTAGTCGGCGGTGCCCAGGGCCCCCTGGTCGCACACCGCTCCCAACCCCCAGGCCAGCACCAGGATCCACAGGGCCTGAAACATGCTGGCCCCCCCACGGGCCCAGCCGACAAGCGACTGTCTGAATGAAAGGGCCCCGGTGCCCCAGGTCATCACCAAGCTCGAGAGGGACGCGGCCAGCGACGCCCAGAGCATCACCCAAAACACCGCGTTGCTCCCGAGGATCGCCAGGCCCGCCACCAATCCGCCAATCAGGCTTGCCAGCGGCACAACGGCGTTGACGATCAAGCCCCGCCGCCGGATGTCATCAGGAATCTCGTCCATCGCCGGTGGAGCACTGCTACCCGTTCGAACCACCTCGCCGGTCTCTACCGCCCGCTGTTCGGCAACGGCCATCGGACCAAAATCACGGCCGGTCCGAGCCACCGTCCAGACAAAGACCAGGAGCAGGATCGAATAGAACCGGTAGGGAATCGTCTGCAGGAACAGTCCGTAAGCATCAACGTCCTGACCCAGCTTCGAGTAGACGCTGCCAATCAAGTTCACCTCGTAGCCAACCCATGTCGAGATCATGGCCAGGCCGGCAACGGGAGCGGCCGTGGAATCGACCAGAAAGGCAAGTTTCTCTCGAGAAATCCTCAGGCGATCAGTGATCGGCCGCATCGACGTGCCCACCACAAGCGTGTTGGCGTAATCGTCGAAGAAGATCGCCAGGCCAAGCCCACAGGTCAGTTGTTGTCCGTGTCGCCGGTCACGTCCGGGACGGATCAACCGGGCGATCACAGCCTGCATGGATCCGTTGCGGGTGATGACTCCAACCGTGGTCCCCAGCAGAGTGGTAAACAGCAGGATCAGGGCGTGTTCCCGGAAGTTGTCCGAATCACCCACAAGGTAGTCGCGGAACAACGCCACCGTCGCTTCGATCACGTCGCCGCGGGCCACCAGCAGCGCGCCGGTGACGACTCCGATCAACAGCGGCAGAGCCACACGCCGGAAGACCATCGCCATTCCGATCGCCAGCAACGGCGGCAGCAGGCTCCACGCCCCGAGATGTTTCACAACATCGAGTTGCGATTCGGCAACCGCTGCCGTCTCGGCCAGCAACAAGGGCACAGTCTCGGACGCCATCACTCGCAGGTCCCGCCGCGGTCAGGATTGGTCGGGAACGGCGGCCGACCACCTCGCGGCTCAGGCCGCTCGTGGCCAGAACACCCGAACGCACAGCCCGTTCGGTTCGTTCGGCTCGACCTCGATCCGTCCCCCGTGCAGGTTGACGATCCGCCAGCATTTCGGCAAGCCGAAGCCCAGGCCGCGACCGGCCTGACGGCCCGAATAAAACGGGTCGAACAGGTGGCGTCGGGAAACCGCGTCCAGGCCGGGGCCCTGGTCCCGGATTTCGAGCACAGCCGAGTCACCGCCGGAAACAGTCACCTCGACTACCCCCTCGGTATCGGCCTCGAGGGCGTTGGTCAACAGTTCCTCGACCACGACTGCCAACTGTCCGGGATCAGCATGGACCGGCACCGGACCGTCTGCATCCACTTCAACCCGCCCCTCTCGCTCGGGACGCCCCTGAACGACACCACGGGTCACGGTGTCCACCAACTCGGACAAGTCACCAGCACACGATTCCGACTGCGGGGGCCGGGCGAAAAGCATCACGTCCGAGATCATGTCCCGAACCCGGTAGGCCTGGCCTGCAATCGTCTCCAACGCCTGACGCCGTCCCGGGTCGGTTTCGTCCCTCAACAACAACTGCACCCGGCCCACGATCGTCGCCAGCGGATTGTTCAACTCATGTCCCGCCCCGGCCGCAAATTCGGCCAGGGACTCGAGACGAGAGTCGTCAGCCGCCACGGTGACGGGTTCGAATTCCCCGCTCATCGCAGCCACCTCGCGAGCCCCTTGAACAACCGATCAGGCAGGCACTTCGATATCGAGCAACTCACAGACGCGAGCGAACAACGAGTCGACCTCAAACGGCTTCTGCATGAAATCGTCGGCACCCGCCTCCTTCAAGTCGTCGATCTTGTCGGCTTCGACCATCCCGCTGATGCAGACGATACGAACGTCGTCGAGACTCGAATCACTGCGGACCCGCTGGCAGACTTCCTTGCCGTTGATGTCCGGAAGCATCACATCCAGCACAATGATGTCCGGCTTGTACTCCTTGACCATCATTCCGGCATCGAAACCGTTGTTTGCCACCCGCACATCGAATCGTCCATCGGCGTCAAAGACGTCGCGGATCAGCTCGACCAGTTCCTCATCGTCATCGACAATCAACGCCTTGCGACGACCGCTCTCCAGGGCATCCGTCGGGATGCCATTGTCCTTCATGAAGCGATAGAGAACGTCTCGGGGAATGCGGCGGAACCGCGATCCGGGAACACGGAATCCCTTCAACTGTCCTGAGTCAAAACAGCGGATAATCGTCTGCTGTGAAACGTTGCAAATCTTGGCCGCCTCGCCGGTTGTGAAGACAGTCTTCATTGTGTCCATCCGTTCCTTGAATGGGGATCGCCCCGATCCTGCCATGTGCAGGACCACTCGCAAAAAACAAGATTGGCCGATCCATGGCCGGGGTTTCGTGGCAAAAATCGGAACGCCTGTCGATGGCGTCGATCTTACCCTGTTTATCACGGGGGCCGATTGTATCTATCTTCCAATATCGGTCAATACCGACTCGCTCCTCCAACTTTCCCTGCCGTCAACATCGTCCGCGGGTTACCTAATCACCCATACCGGCATTCTCTAGCCCGAACGACTCAGTCGGTTTCTACTTCGATCGGCTGCTGGATATGGACCATCAGCAGTGCGAGATCGGCGGGGGTGATACCACTGATCCGGCCCGCCTGGCCAAGATTGGCGGGCCGAACCCGGCTGAGCTTCTCACGAGCCTCGTTGCGAAGCTGCGGGATGGCGTCGTAGTCGAACGTGGCAGCTATCGACACGTGTTCGACCTTCTGCTGTTGCCGTATCGAGGCCTCCTGGCGGCGGAGGTAGCCCGCATACTTGGTTTCAATCTCAACCTGGCGGGCAGCCCGCGGTTCGATCTCCGTTTCAGACAACTCAGCCGACAGGTCACACAACCCCGCCCAGTCGATCTCGGGACGACGCAGGATCTCCTCCAGTGACTTGCCTCCTTGCCGGAGTGTGCGAATCCTGCTCTCGGCCGTCTTGATGGACGCCTCGTGGGCTTCGAGCTGCTCGATTCGGGTCGCTCCGACCAACCCGGCCTGATGAGCGACACGTGTCAAGCGGCGATCGGCGTTGTCGTGCCTCAGCAGCAGGCGATATTCGGCCCGCGACGTGAACATCCGGTAGGGTTCGTCCACGCCCCGTGTGACCAGGTCATCGATCAGGACACCCAGGTAGGCCTGGCTGCGGTCGAGCACCAGCGAGGGACGATCTGCCAGTCGCAGCGCGGCGTTGGCGCCGGCCAACAGCCCCTGCCCGGCCGCCTCCTCGTAGCCGGTGGTTCCATTGAGTTGGCCGGCAAAATAGAGTCCCTCGACTCGACGGGTTTGCAGCGTCGGGTCGAGTTGCGTGGGGGTGGCGAAGTCGTACTCGACCGCGTAGCCGTACCGCATGATCTCGGCTTCCTCGAGACCTCGTATCCCGTGAATCAACTCGTCCTGCACATCCCGTGGCAAGCTGGTCGAAATGCCGTTGCAGTAGATCTCATGAGTCCCCCAACCCTCGGGCTCAAGGAAGATCTGATGTCGGTCCTTCTCGGCAAACCGCACCACCTTGTCCTCAATCGACGGACAGTACCTGGGCCCGGTCGAATCGATCTGGCCGCTGTACATCGGAGCCCGGTGCAGATTGTCACGGATCAGTTGATGACCGCTTGAGGTCGTCTCGGTCAACCAGCAGCACAACTGTGGCCTGTCGATCGAGGTGGTCAGAAAGCTGAACGGCTGAGGCACCGGGTCGCCGGGTTGCTCTTCAAGCCGAGAGGTGTCGATTGTCCGCCCGTTGAGTCTCGGAGGGGTGCCCGTCTTGAACCGTTGGAGTTCGAAACCTAGCCGGTGCAGTTCATCCGAAAGGGTCCCAGTGGTACCTTCTCCGGCACGTCCACCGGCAGTGCGAGCCTCTCCGGTGTGCATCACCGCCTTGAGAAATGTCCCGGTGGTCACGATCACCGCTGCGGCTCGGTAGACCGCATCTCCGCGGACGCGAACTCCGGCAACGCGATCGTTTTCGACCACCAGCCCCTCTACGGTCTCCTGCCGCAGCACCAATTCCTGCTGGCTTTCGACCCGCAACTTCATTGCGAACTGATAAGCCTTCTTGTCGGCCTGAGCCCGGGGACTGTGCATCGCCGGTCCTTTGCCCCGGTTGAGCATGCGGAACTGCAGACCGGTCTCATCGATCACCTCTCCCATCGCCCCGCCCAGCGCGTCGATCTCGCGGACAATCTG
>DLVV01000189.1:0-1167 GCA_003445035.1 Planctomycetaceae bacterium
ACGTGTGCCTACTACACGGTGTTTGCCGACACAGACGCCTCCGGAAAGGCCATTTTCCGGATGTACTACCGCGGCTCGAACTACAACCGCAAACGCCGTGATCAGACGCATCGCCAAGTGGTCTGTTATGCCGAGAGCCGGGACGCCATCCACTGGACGAAGCCGAAGTTGGGCCTGATCGAGTTCGAGGGCTCAAAGGAAAACAACATCGTGTGGGACGGCGCCGGTTCTCACTGTTTCACGCCGTTCAAGGACACCAGTCCGAACTGCCGCCCAGAGGCCCGCTACAAGGCCCTCTCACAGGTCCACAGGACCGGCCGGCCGCACTATGCCGCACAAGGAGAAATGACGGTCTTCGCCTACAAGTCGCCCGACGGAATCCGGTGGACAATCAGCGACGGTCCGCTGATCACCAGGGGCGATTTCGATTCCCAGAACGCGGCATTCTGGGATCCGTACGCGGGGGTTTACCGCGAGTACCACCGCGTACGCGTTCTGCGAAAGCCGGGCGGAGAGGTTGTCGTGGGCGGCCGGCCGGCCTACGGGGGGTTTCGGTCAATCATGACCGGAACGTCGAAGAACTTCCTGAACTGGACAAGCTGGAGCGAGCCGCAACTGCTCGAGTACACCGACAACATCGGTGAGCAGCACCTCTACACCAATGCGGTGATGTCGTGTCCCCGCGCGCCGCAGATCCTGATTGGCTTTCCGACCCGGTTGCTGCCCGAGCAAGGCAGCCGCGTGGAGCCGATCCTGATGGCCAGCCGCGACGGCCGGAAGTTCAAGCGATGGGACAAGCCGGTGATTCCCGAGGACGCTCCGAAGGACCGGAAGGGCAACCGCAGCAACTACATGGCCTGGGGCCTGGTGCCGACGCCCGGCAACGACCGCGAGTATTCCGTCTATGCCTCCGAATCTTACCTCTCGGGGACCGACACCCGGCTACGGCGTTTCACGTACCGAGTTGACGGTTTTGTGGCGCTTCGCGGCGGCAAGCGAGGCGGACAACTCACCACGCGTCCACTGAAGGTTGCCGGTGGACGACTGGAGATCAATTACGTGGCTCGTCCCGGCGGTCATGTGCGAATCGAGATCCAGCACGCCGACGGCCGCCCGCTGGTCAATTTCTCGGCGGAGGACTGTGACCCGCTCGAGGGTGACGAGATC
>DLVV01000189.1:1543-13367 GCA_003445035.1 Planctomycetaceae bacterium
GTGCGATTTGAGGTCAAAGACGCCGACCTGTACTCGTTTCGGTTTGTCAGCGGCCGTTCGTCTCGTTGAGCGTTCGGCATCCTGCAGCCCAGCGAATGCGGTGCGCGTCGGCCACATCATTTCTTTTTGGGATAGGTGAACTTCGCCTTCCGGGCGTCATATCTCACCATTGGGACATTTGCCGGAAAGTGCGCCTCGAGACACTCTTTCATGGTGCCGGCATACATCGCCAATCTCCCGGACCCCCAGGTCTTCTGATCGCCGGTGATGTAATAGATGTAGGCATGGCCCTGGTACTCGAACAAATCCGCGTCGGTGTTGTTGATGCCTTCGCCGACGGCGGCATCGAGCATCGGGTACTTGGTGGGACTGAGTTCCCAGGTGATCAAATCCTTTGATCGCATCAGGCACGTGATGTAACGGGTCGAAGCGAGGTGATACTCGTAATCCGTTATCGGAGACGCCGTTCGATGTGTTCCAAACATCAAGTAGTGATAAGGCGGCACGTGGCGGATCGTTGGGTTGGCAAACACCACCCCCACAAACCTCAAGCCGTTGCTTCTGTCCCATTTGCTCAAGTCTGTTGACCGAGCCAGCCACGTCTCCCAGCCCGTCGGACCATCTGATTCATAAGCCATCAGGTACCCTTTCGGGTCTTTGCACACGGACGTGTTGAGAATGTGCTTCTTCCCTATGCGGGGCAGCACCATTTCCTTCTTCCATGTCTTCAGGTCCGTGGTCCGAAAGCGGTAAACATCTTTTGTCCACTCTTTCTCCGAAGTTCTGGTCGCAAACATGTTCAGCTCTTTGCCATTGACGAATCCACAGGCAAACGAAAAGTCCTGTCCGAAGCGGGAAACCTCGTTGCTGGTGACCAAATCGTGAACCCTGAGATACATCTCTCCGCCACCGATTTTCCGGTAACTGCTCAGCATCAAGAGCCGGTCACCAAAAACCACCATCGTGGCTTCGTCTCCGTTGGGCCAGGCGATAGGCAGCTTGACCAACTTCGGGTTGTTGGGCCGAAGTGTGCCACCGATCTTTTCAGCCGCCAACAAACAAGTGCCACATAACAGCGTGGCCAAAATCACCACGCAGATGCTCACCGGGTGGAGTCTCGAGCTGGAGGAAATCATCGCGGTGTTTCCAAGGGAGGTGGAAGATCGGTGGGGGCAAAATGTCCAGTGGCCAATGACCCCGATCATTTTGCGATTCGTTTGACCTGGCGATCTCGGATACGTGCGGTAATCTGTTCGCCGTCGGTAAGTGTGGGGTCCTGGTCCGCGCCGAGTTCGGCCGGCGATGGGCCCACCCACTCGCTCTTTCGTCCTTCGACGTGAATCGTCAGGCTTTTCGGGTTGACCGTTAGCGTGGCGAAAAGCGAATGGCGGTAAGGACATGTGTAAGCGATGAAAGGATGCTTGGCATGGATGTCCTTGGAGTAGCTGTCGTGTAGATGGTTACCGCCGACCCATTGATACGAGGCGGAGTTCACGTGCATGTACGTGACCTTCTTGTAACGCAGCACGTCATCGATGTGAGAGTGCCCATTGATTGCCAGCAGGACTTTGTCCGATGCTTCGCCCAGGATGCCCTGAATCTCTTTCGAATTGTCGACGGCCCATGCACCGGCAAGCGGCTGATGTGAAACAACGATCACCGGTCCTTCCAGGCTCGCCAGTTGTTCCTTGAGCCACTTCGTCTGCTCTTTGCCGACGTACGAGGGGTAGCCGCCCTTGTGGGTCGGCGATCCGCGATCGTTGCCATCAAGGACCAGCAGCCATAGCCCATCGATGTTCTGGGCATAGTAGCGACGGGGCATCCCCCAGATGTCGAGGCATTGTTTCTTCGTGTGTCCGGAGTCCGTGTCGTGATTGCCGATGACGTGAAGCGAACGTTTGTGGGCCCCATTGAACAGATTGATCACCTTCTTGTTGCTCGCGTTGGGATACGCGAAGTCTCCTAATTGCATGATCGCATCGGGTCGGCGAGCCGCCATGGCCTTCACAAATGCGGCGGTCCGCGCTAGGCCATCGTGCATGACGTCATGATGCAGATCGGCAATTAGTCCGATCCGGACCGGCTTCTCCAGTCGGCCGATGGCCGCGGATGTCATTTTGGGAAGGGCAATGGCCGCCGAGGCGGCGGCTGCCGTGCGGAGGAGATCACGACGGGTGCATCGGTCACTCATGCTGGCGGAGAACGGATCGGTTCGTCGGGAAGGAGCATGGTTCATTTCACGCCTCGAAACCTGTCAAAACTCAGGAATGCCATCGCTTGCGACGTGGCGGTCACATCGACATCAGCGATCACTTTGTTCGAACGAATTCTTCAGCCGATGTCAATGATGGAGTTGTGCAGAGACGCCCCGTCTGCCGTCTTGTTTGACGTGGATCGCTCGACTCTGTGGCAACAGAGACATCAGGGACAATGATTCCCAACTGGAATCAATCTCGAAAATTGTAGTGCCGACGCCTGATGGCCAGGGGAGAGCGGCGTTGCCGGGGACGCGGGGCCGAGCTGAACACGCGGATCTGCTGACCATGTACGTCCAGGCACCAGGGGATGGCTTCTTCACGGCCATTTCCGCTGATGTCCCCATACTGGGGCATCGTCCAGTGTGGGTCGCAGACACCCACGACCACACCACGTCGATCACAGATCAACCCGCCACCCATGATTTCCGTTTTCCCGTCACCGTCCCAATCCAGGAGATCCCAACTGGCAAAGGGGAAGGGCCAGTCGAGTCGTTGTCCGTCCATGTTGAACAGCCGGGGTGCGGCCCACTTGTTGGCGATCAGCAGTTGTTTGCCGGGCAGATCGGACCGGACGCTCTCGATGCGTACCCACTGTCCATTTGTCACCGCGGGCAGCCTGGTGAGGTGGGGCTTGCCGCTGCGGGCGTCCAGCAACGTGCCGCTGGCATAAAAGATCTCCAGGCGGCCATCACCATTCAGGTCACCCAGTTCCGCTTCGTCGACATGATCGGAGTCGCCGCCGCCCCGGTTGAACATCGGGGTATAGGGCAATCGCCAGAGAACCTTGCCGTCGTGGTCCAGCATCGTTGTTCCGAACGCGATTTCGTCCTTTCCGTCGTCGTCGATGTCGGCAACATTCAGACAGTGCGATCCCACACCCCCATCTTCAAAGAACCCCCTGGCGTCCCACAGGTGTTTCAGGTCGCCGGTGAACGCGCTGATCGACACGCTGGGGTGGTTGCCGGTTCCGGTGAGGATCACGATGTCCCTGACACCGGTTCCTCTCAGGTTGGCGAGAAAAATCCGAGCTTCGATTGAAGTGGTTCGTGGTGTCACCCCGGGCCATCGTGTGGAACGTCTGACTTTTCCGTTCCGCCCGTCCAGGATTCTCAGTTGGCCCTCCTGCAGGCAAATCACCTCGGCCGCCCCGTCTCCGTCGATGTCGAACACCCGTGTGGATACCGAGTTGTAGACCCATGGTTCACGGGGCTGTTGGTATTCCCAGAGCACCCGGCCTGACGCGTCGTAGGCCACCTTGTATCCGGCACTGATACAGAACAGAAAATCGCACTCTCCATTACCCGTCAGGTCACCGATGTTCACCTTCGCCCGGGTCCCGAGCGGTCCGACGTCGAGTCCTCGCTGCGGCAGATCGATGCTGGACAGGAGGTAGGTGGGGCGATTGGCAAAACGGATTGCGTGGGACTTGATGAGTTGTCCCTTCCCGTCCACGACGTCGACCGAGAGCGAGTAAGTCACATCCGGTGAACGTTTCAGGCGAGCCTGGAATGGCTCGATGAGGGGGACCAGGGCCTCAAAGGCATGGTGGTGATCGGGGCGTGTCAGAAACACTCGCCGGAAAACCAGGTCGATTTTGCGATTCTTGACGAGCGTGCGTTTTCGGGCCGGCGATGATCCCCGGCCGGTCTCCTCGGTCAGGTTCACGCGTGCCGAGTAGCCCTCGGGGGCGGGACTGTTCTTATCGGGCAAATGCAGGTACAGGCCCCAGCCATGCCGGATCTCGTTGGGACCCGCTTTCAGGTCCGCTGGAAATGTCGGGTAGATCCAGATTCCAGATTCTGGAAAGTGCCATGGTCCGATACACAACCACGTGCCCTGGTTGTCGGCGTCGGTTTTTCGTGGGGGGATGGGGGCCGCCTGCAACTTCGTGACCAGTTGCCTGGTCTTCTCGGAGTTCCGCAATCCCACCGCGGACGGGCTGTTGGCGGGGATGATGTCCAGGTAGCACAGTTGGCCCCAACCGCCGATCTCGACACGAAGTTTGCCGTTGGTCACGCGAACCTTGGCGCCGTTGATGCGCACGAATTGGCCGCGCTGTGTGCGGGTCGTCAATTGCAATGAGACACCGTTGAGCGTGACGGCTGTCTCGGAGGGATAGGCGGCGTCGCCTGTTGCCAGGGAAACGTAGTAGGTGCCGTTGGGCAGGTCCTGCAGGAATTGTGTGCCGCCATCATCGAACACAAACGTGTCGAGCCGCCTGTCGGTGGCAACGTTACGATGACGCGTTCCCCGGTCCTTGTCTGTCGAACTGGGTACCAGCCCGTATCCACGTTCCTTCGTGTACACGTTGTCGCTGCCCACCCGAACGTAGTCCTTGGCGGCCGTAACCGATGCGCTGCCGAAGTCGTAGCGAAGCGGCTTGTTTGTGGCGGGCTTCTCGTTTCCGTGGGCGGATGAGACCGACACGGCCAGCGCAACGAGGAAACATGACATCAGTTGCCACACGTGACGCCTGCGGTCGGAGAGCATCCCGGCCGGTGACCGGTGAGAACGCGGCGATGACTTTTCCATCGTGATGCCTTCGAGGTTTTGATGATCAGCAATCGCCCGGGGCACTGTCCTGGGACAAAGAGCTGATTTCTCGTGCCGTAAGTGATACCCCGGCGTCTTGACTACGAACACCGTCGTGGACATAGTTGCCCCGTCCGCCGGATCCCGGCTACGTTTGGGGCCAACTGGCTTCTTGCGTTCTAAGTGGTTCGGTTACCGCGGGCAATTGTTGTCGAATTCGGCGGTCGAAAGAATCTCTCGCAGGCGATTGGAGAAAATATGAATTCCGAAGGCAAGTGCCCGGTGATGAGCGCGTCCCACAGACACACGGCCGCTGGGGCCTTTTCCAATCGTGACTGGTGGCCGAACCAACTGAAGGTCCAGATTCTTCACCAGAACTCCACCCTGTCGGATCCGATGGGCGAGACGTTCAACTACGCCGAAGAGTTCAAGAGCGTTGATCTCGATGCCCTGAAGCAGGACATCGAGGAGGTGATGACGACGTCGCGGGACTGGTGGCCGGCCGATTATGGCCACTACGGCCCGTTCTTCATTCGGATGGCGTGGCACAGCGCGGGGACGTACCGCATTGCCGACGGCCGTGGCGGTGCGAGTTCCGGCACAATTCGCTTTGCGCCCCTGAACAGTTGGCCCGACAACGTGAACCTCGACAAGGCCCGTCGGCTGCTGTGGCCGGTCAAGCAAAAATATGGCCGCAAGATCTCCTGGGCCGATCTGATGGTGTTCACCGGCAACTGTGCCCTCGAATCCATGGGGTTTAAGACACTGGGTTTTGCCGGTGGGCGAGAGGATGTCTGGGAGCCGGAAGAGGACATTTACTGGGGACCGGAAAGCGAGTGGCTGGGAGACGAACGCTACACCGGCGACAGGGATCTCCAGGATCCCCTGGGAGCCGTTCAGATGGGATTGATCTACGTCAATCCGGAAGGCCCCAACGGCAATTCGGATCCATCGGCTGCCGCACATGACATTCGGGAGACGTTCGGCCGAATGGCGATGGATGACGAGGAGACCGTGGCGCTGATTGCCGGTGGACACACGTTCGGCAAAGCCCACGGTGCCGCCGATGCCGACGAACACGTCGGTGCCGAACCGGAAGGGGCCAGCATCGAGGAGCAGGGCCTCGGATGGAAGAACAGTTTTGGCAGCGGCAAGGCCGGCGACACGATCAGCAGCGGCCTGGAAGGTGCCTGGACGACCGAGCCGGCGAAGTGGGACAACAACTACTTCGACAACCTGTTCGGTTACGAGTGGGAGCAGGTGCAGAGTCCTGCCGGTGCCACGCAGTGGACTCCCACGGATGCGTCGGCGGCGGACACCGTGCCGGATGCCCACGATCCGTCGAAAAAGCACGCTCCCATGATGTTCACAACAGACCTCGCACTGAGGACGGACCCGGAGTACACGGCGATCTCGAAGCGATTCCACGAGAATCCCGAGCAATTCGCCGACGCGTTCGCCAGGGCGTGGTACAAGCTGACTCACCGGGACATGGGGCCGGTTTCCCGTTGTCTCGGCTCGCTGGTTCCCGAGCCTCAGCTGTGGCAGGACCCGGTTCCCGATGCGGACCATGAACCGGTCGGGGATCAGGACATCGCTGGACTCAAGGCCAGCATCCTGGAATCAGGGCTGTCCATTTCCCAATTGGTCTCGACCGCATGGGCCTCGGCAGCAACGTTCCGTGGCACCGACAAACGAGGCGGGGCAAACGGGGCGCGAGTTCGTCTTGCTCCGCAGAAGGACTGGGAAGTCAACGGCCCGGCTGATCTGGCGACCGCGTTGCAGGCGCTGGAGCAGGTTCAGTCGGAGTTCAACGGATCCCAGTCCGACGGGAAGGCGGTTTCGCTGGCCGACGTGATTGTGCTGGGTGGTTGCGCGGCCGTCGAACAGGCTGCGAAAAATGCCGGTTGCGATGTGCAGGTTCCCTTCTCGCCGGGGCGGACCGACGCGTCTCAGGATCAGACCGATATCGAGTCGTTCGCCGTGCTCGAGCCGACCGCAGACGGGTTCCGCAACTACGTTGGAAACGGCCACCCCAGGCCGGCCGAAGAGCAATTGGTGGACCGGGCGCACCTGTTGACGCTGACCGCTCCGGAAATGACGGTTCTTGTCGGCGGCATGCGGGTGCTGAACGCCAACGCCGGACAGGCCGGACTCGGTGTCTTCACCAGTCAGCCCGAGACGTTGACCAACGATTTCTTCGTGAACCTGCTCGACAACAACACCGAGTGGCAGGCTTCGGACGAGTGCGAGCACGTGTTCGAGGGACGAGATCGTGGGACGGGCGAGGTCAAGTGGACCGGCACGGCTGTCGACCTCATCTTTGGTTCGAACTCGCAGCTTCGAGCTGTTGCGGAAGTCTACGGCTGCGACGACGCGAAGCAGGCGTTTGTGCAGGATTTTGTGGCCGCGTGGGACAAGGTGATGAACCTGGACCGCTTCGACCTGGCCTGATCTCTGCGGGCCGGGTTCCGCAGCCGTCCGGCAACGATGTATGATGGCCGGCAGCTGCCAGGAGTCGTCCAGTCCGCACCTTCTCTGGAAGGGAGCCGCAGGTTGTCGTTCACTCGCCGGGCCGCATTGCAGGTGGGCTTCTCGACGGCCGCCGGTTTGACGCTTCCTCGCCTGTGTGACGCGAAAGTCTCCGTTGATGCGGTCATGGATCGGCAGGGGATCACAGCCAGCTCTGTGCTGCTTGTCTACCTGCCCGGCGCTCCGAGCCAAATCGACACATTCGACATGAAGCCGGACGCGCCGGCAGACTTTCGCGGCAGCTTCGATCCGATCTCCACCTCGGTGTCGGGCACCCAGATCTGCGAGCACATGCCGCTGCTGGCACAACGTGCCGACAAGTTCACGATTGTCCGTTCGATGGAACTCACGACGATCGCAGGTGCTCACGAGCACGCCACGCCGCTGATGCTGGGTGGCGTCGACAAACGGCCCCCCGGTACCACGCTGGTCAACACTCGCAACGACTGGCCGTGTTACGCAGCCGGACTGGAATATGTTCTTCCGGGCAGGAGCGAACTGCCCAGTGGTGTGCACCTGCCGCGGTTCATCACGAACGGAGCGATGGGGTACGCTGGACAGAACGGAGGTTTCCTGGGTGCCGCGTACGATCCGATGCAGATCGAAGACGATCCGAACAAGGCCACATTCCATGCCGGTTCGTTGAAGCTTGCCGAGGGATTGTCGGTCGGGAGGATGTCCCTGAGGCGAAACCTGCTCAACAGGTTCGATCACCAACGACGGCGACTCGACACGGCAGCCAGCCAGGCCGGTTATTCCGCACAGCAGCAGCGAGCGTTTCGTTTGCTCACGTCCGGCAAGCTGGCCGAGGCATTCGACCTGAACCGGGAAGACGTCAGACGCCGTGACAAGTACGGTCGGCACACGTGGGGGCAATCGCTGCTATTGGCCCGGCGACTGATCCAGGCGGGGGTGCCGATGGTCCAGGCCAATCTCGGGCCGGCGGGAGTCTGGGACACGCACAAGGACAATTTCACGGGCCTGAAGAACCGCTTGCTTCCGCCGTTCGATGCCGCGCTGTCGGCATTGCTCGACGACCTTTACGACACGGGTGCGATCGAGGAGACACTCGTGATCGTGATCAGTGAATTTGGCCGTACGCCGAAGATCGGCGGCTTCGTCAAAACGATCTTGTCGTCTCCCACCGGGCGGGAGCACTGGGGGTCGTGTTTTCACGCCCTGTTTGCCGGTGGTGGCGTCAAGCCGGGCCGTGTCGTCGGCGAGTCGGATCAGCGGGCCGCCTATTGCAAGAGCCGTCCATTCTATCCGTCCGACGTCGGTGCGACGGTCTATACGGCGCTGGGGGTCAACCCACGTGCCGAGATTCGCGATCACCTGGACCGTCCGTACAAGCTGAATTCCGGCAAGGTCATGCGTCCGCTGTTTGGCTAGGAACAGCGACGGTTCAGTTTTCGTAGTACGGCTGAACTTCGATGAAGTTGAACATCAGCTCCTGTCCGATTGGTCCGCCGGGCGTGGTGGCGTTTTTCCAGTCGGTGACGGTGAGCTGTGCCGTGGCCTGCTTCGCCCGGAAGACCCGCCAGTGGTAGTTCATGTAGAACGACTTGTTGCCCTTGAATTCGCCAACGGGACGGGCGTAGTGATTGGTGAAGATCGACTGGAAGGACTTCTTCTCACCCGGCAACATCTCCACGTTCTTGATCCGGATCGAAACTGCGTGTGACCGCCTGGCCTGTTGCTGTTGCACAAGATCTCGGTGGTCAGCGGTCACCATTTTCAGAGAATAAAGTTTTCCGGGCACCAGGTTTCGGACCTGCTGGCTGAAGACATTGGCCCGTTTCGCGCTGCGCCTGGTCCAGAGGAAACTGTCGCCTTTGCCGTCGCGGTTGTAACGAAACTGGAGGTAGCCGTATTCGGGGTAGATTCTCGCAGCGAGACTGCCCGGCTCTGCGGGTTTCGTGATCCAGTTGGAAGTCGAATCCGCGAAGTCCGGATTCCGGATGTGGGTCAACCTGTACCGGTACCCCAGTTCATCCGAGAGCAGGTTGGTTTTTCCCTCGATGGCGTAATGCCGAAAGAGACGGCTGGCCCAGCGGATGGTTTCCTCGTCGGCGTAGCTGCACGTGTATTGCTGCAGCCCCGCCAGTCCGGCGTAGGCCGGCTGATTGGCCAGGGCGTGCATCTGCAGATCCATGTACACCTTGAAGTCGACCTCCGGATCGACATTCAGCGATTCGCCGACTGCCGACATGTAGCCCAGGACCATGACGGTGCGGCGGACGACTCCCGGAAAGTCCTGTTCAAATCGAGGTATGTTCCACTCGGAGTGGAACTGTTCGTGGATGTGCTTTTCGGCGGCTTTCCGCGTGGGCTGTTCGACAAGATAGCGTTCGATACAGACATGACCGCCCCCTTTGGCCGAGGCGCGGGCGAAATCGCGGCTCAGATCATTGCTGAGGATGCCGCTTCCGTAGGAATACGGGGAATAGGTCTTTCCCCGGAATTTCGGATTGGCGTAGATCCTCTCGACAGCCTTGCTGAATGCCCCGTACTTCGGCTGGTCACCCCCACCGAATTCATCGACGATGATGCCGTCCATCAATGGATGGTTGAGTCCGACGGCCTGGGACCATGCCTTGTACGCCTCGTCGACCGTCACATCCTGGCGTGTTCGAAATGGATTGACGGCGCTGGTCAGCCAGTGGCGTCCCAGTTGTTTCCATTCCCGCAGATGATCCTCTCGTGCGAAGTGGGCTGTGCCGGCTGCATTGCTGATCCACCGCAGGCCGGCCTTCTTCGATTCCGCAAAACCGGGTGGATTTCCGGCACCACCGCTGAGGATGACGTTGATGTTGGGCAGGACATGCCGTTTGAGAAATGTCCAGTCGTCAAACGGACCATGGTCCAGGTTCCACATGTCCCCGGCGTGATAAAACGCGTGCTGCAGCACCGGGATTTTCCGTACGGTCAATTCCGACGGCCGGCCTTCGATCGATAGCCTGTGCCGACCGGCCGCGAGATGACGCATCGCTTCTGGCGGTTGGCTTTTCTTGTGTCCGGTGCACAAGGGGCGGGCTTCATCGTCCAGTCGAATCGTGGCCGGGCCCTCGACTGAAATGTGGAACCAGCCAGTACCTGGTGCCTCAAAACGGATGGTCTTCTCTTTCAGCAAGCCGTGTTCGCGGGCATTCACGAACTCGGTCACCAGGTTGTTGAGGACTTTCTGCGGAGCCGGGTTCGCGGCGAAGGCATTGAGAGGCGTCAGCAGGCTGATCGAGGCGGCGATGAGGGATTGCCAAAGTGTCTTCATGTTCTCGTCTCCGATCGGATGGCAGTGCAACCTGCGACGTCGTCTTCCACCGCGTAGCCTGATGGTATCGACATCCGGAAGGTTGGTGTAGAACCTGACGGGAAGCTTGCCCACGGGTGCGGACAGAAAACAGGAGGTCACCCGTGTCGAAGTTGGCGACACGTCGTGCTGACGAACGGGCGATGACCATCGAGTCCAGGAGAATGAATCATGCCACGTATGTCTGGCAGCCGGTTCATGAGCGAGACCTTCAAGGGTTACGGCATCACGCACCTGTTTGTCATGCCCTACGTGCTGAATCCGGTGCTGCGGGATTGTGAGCAGCTTGGCATCCGGCGTGTCATGTGTCACAGCGAAAAAGGGGCCGCGTACATGGCCGACGGCTATGCGCGGATCGCCCGCCGGCCGTCAGTGTGCATGGCCCAGTCGGTCGGCGCGGCCAACCTGGCGGCGGGATTGCAGGACGCGCGGCTGGCCTGTTCTCCCGTCGTTGCCATCACCGGTCGGTTGGAACAGATCAAACAACACCGGCATGCCTACCAGGAAATTGATCACCGCGGTCCCTTCGAGTCGGTGACGAAGTTTCACTCGCAGGTGACTTCGGCCAGGGAGCTGCCGTTTTTCCTGCGACAGGCCTTCCGCGAAGCGACCACCGGGACTCCGGGACCAACGCACCTGGATCTGGATGGCATCGACGGTACCGTTGTTGCCAACGACGAGGCCGACCTGGAACTGATCGTCGAGGAACCGTTCACCCGTGTGCCTCCGTTCCGCCCGGAACCCGAACTCACGCTGATCCGGGAAGCCCTGGGGCTTCTGTCGGCGGCAAAACGGCCAGTGATCGTCGCCGGAGGCGGTGTCACGGCATCGCAGGCACAGGACGATCTCGTGGCACTGGCTGAGAAACTCTCGATTCCCGTGGCCACCGCGATGAACGCCAAGACCGCGATTCCTGCCGACCACCCGCTGGCCGTCGGCGTGCCGGGCAACTATTCGCGGGCCTGTACGAACCAGATCGTCTGCGAGGCGGATCTCGTGTTTTTCGTCGGCAGTCACACCGGTGGGCAGCTGACCCACGACTGGCGAATCCCACCGGCGGGTGCGACGGTGATTCAGGTCGACATCAATGCAGCCGAACTCGGACGCTCGTATCCGGTCAGGCTGGGGATGCAGGGTGATGCCCGGGCGACGTTACGGAAGATGCTTGAACAATGTGAAACCGCCGGGCCAC
>DLVV01000285.1:0-6963 GCA_003445035.1 Planctomycetaceae bacterium
CTGGGCGAAGTTCCCGAAGCACCTGTTGATCGGACGGTTGGAGTCATCCGCGTCGATGATTTAGACGGAGAGCCAATCGCCACGCTCTTCAGTTATGGATGCCACCCGGTCGTGATGGGCCCCCGCGCTCACGTGGCATCGTCGGACTTTCCCGGCGCCGCACGCGATGTCGTGGAAGAATCGTTGGGGGGACTGTCGCTCTTCCTGCAGGCTTGTGGCGGAAATATCAATCCCATCGGGGGAATCGGGTACGAGGTCGACGGACGCGATACGCGCCGCCGAGTGGGGACAGTGCTGGGAGGTGAAGTTCTCAAGGTGGCGTCCGAAATTCGAACACACATTCATCGCGGCGAACAACGACCGATCGGCCCGCTGGCGAATATCCTGTTGTGGCCCTGGGAGCCGGTGACCGGAGACTCCTGCACCTTTCTCGGTGCGGTGGAAGAAACCGAAACATTGCAGTTCGGCGATCTCCCCACGCGAGAGGAAGCGGTTGCCATCCATGAGAAATGGTCGAATAAACTCGCTGAAGACCGCGCTCGCGGAGCACACGACTGGGACATGAACTTCAACATTCGATTCGTCTACTGGTCGGAGAAACTGCTGGAGGCGATCGACAATGGAGACCCCACGCTGGACGTCAACGTTCAGGCAATGCGGGTCAATGACATTGTGGTGCTGGGGTTGAGCGTCGAGTCGTTTTTCGAAACCGGTCTCACGCTGAAACAGGCGTCTCCCTTCGGGCACACGGAAGTTCTTGGATACACAAACGGATGTGTTGGGTATCTGCCTCGCGCCGAAGACTACCCCGAAGGTGGCTGGGACGTGAACGAACTGTACTCGCTGCCCGACATGTTTTGTCAGAGTTACGGGCTCCCGGTCGCGCCCCTTGAAGACGCCGAACAAAGAGTTGTCGAACGAGCACGGGCGGTGATGGAAAAACTCAATGCGTGAAAACGGAAGAACGGCTCAGGGACACAAGACGACGCGTCACCTCAGCGAGGAACAGTTTCGTCACTTCCACCCGAAGCACCCCCAAGCCGAGCGGACAATTCAAGACACGCGATCACTGGTCCGGAGGAGTTTGGAGCTGAAATGACCGAGCGAATCTTTGAAGACCGAACGGCCGTCGTGACGGGGGGTGGACGTGGCATCGGCCGTGCCATCTGCCAGATGCTCGCCGAACGCGGTGCACGCGTGGCCGTCAATTTTGAACGCAATCAACAGGCAGCCGACGAAACGATCTCAATGATCGCCGGACAGGCCGAGCGGGCGATGGCCGTACAGGCCGATGTCTCGGAGTCCGCAGCAGTCGACCGAATGATGCGCGCCGTTCGGGAACAACTCGGCCCAATCGATTTCTTGATCAACAACGCCGGAATCGCCACGACGACATCCCACCACGACTTGAAGTACGAGGACTGGAGACGGATGTTTGACATCAACGTCGACGGACCGTTTCTGACGACGTGGGCGGTCAAGGACGAGATGATCGAACGACAATTCGGGAGGATCGTCAACGTCTCGTCGCTGGCCGGCATAAAGATCAAGCCGGACATGATTCACTACGCGACGACCAAAGCGGCGCTGATCTCCTTCACCCGCCACTGTGCGCAAGCGTTCGCGCCGTTCAACGTCCGTGTCAATTGCGTCGCCCCCGGTCTCACGGATACCGACATCACCCGGAACGGAAACCTCGAACTTGTTGACCAATTGATTGCGGTCACGCCAATGAAACGAATGGCCGAACCCGCCGAAATCGCCTCGGTCGTCAAGTTCCTGTTATCCGACGATTCCAGTTTTGTGACCGGTCAAACAGTCCCCGCATGCGGGGGACGATGCTAGGCCTTGCCAGGCATGAGGGATGGGTGGCTGCGATCAACCTCATCCACCCATCATCGTTGTGACAACCCATGACCGACCACCCCAACAACGCCGAACACATCGAGATCCCCCCGCCTGCGGGGATTCATGCCGAGCCGTTTTCGATCCGCAAACTGTTCAGCATGATGCGCTACTTCGGACCGGCGGCGGTCGTCGCTTCGCTGTCGCTGGGGGCGGGTGAGACGATCATGGCCACGGGTCTGGGGGCGTGGTCGGAATACGGGCTGTTGTGGTTGCTCGTCCTGAGCGTGGTCGTGAAGGGCGTGTTTGTGATGTATCTCATGGGCCGCTACACCGCGATCACGGGACAGGGTGTCGGCCGACGGCTGGTGATGCTGCCGGGTCCGCGCGGCTGGCTGCTGATGTCGGTGGTCGTGTTGGAAGTCGGGCTGATGAGCATGGGGCTGACGACGGTCGCCAAACCGTGCGGTAACCTGATCGCCTTTTTGATGCACGATCACCTGCCGGGCGGCTGGAGTTTTGCGGTTTGGGAGAATCTCATCACGACCATGGTGTTCGGCGCGGCCATGACCTTCGCCCTGTTCAGTTCGTTCCGCATCCTGGAACGTCAGCAGGTCGTCATTTGTGGCATTGTCGTGCTCGGCACCATCGTCGCTTCGATTGTCGTCACGCCGGACCTTGGGGATCTGATCGTCGGGGCGATGAGTGTCGGACATCTGCCGGCTGCGCCCGATTGGGCGCCGCCGGCCGCCCGCAACGACTATATCCTGAATCTGGTTGCCGTGTTCGGATACGTCGGCGGCAGTTTGAGCGGATATCTTGCCTATTCGAGTTGGGTCGGGCAGAGCGGCTGGGGCATCAACTCGCACCCTCAGATCGATGAGATTCGCCGCCGCGCATCGGCGAGCCTTCGAATCGACTATCTGCCCGACGACGCCGAGCAAGCCGCCCGGCTGCGGACTTCGCTTTCACCGCTCCGCTGGGACGTTGGGCTGGGGGCGGTTGTGTTGTTCATTGTGACGGTCGCGTTTCTCACGGCCGGCGCGGCCATCCTGTTTCCGCGTCAGGAAGTCGTCGGGGCCAATTCCTGGGAACTGTTGACCAAACAGGCAAGCATTTGGCGGCAGATTCACCAGGGCCTGGTCCCCGTGTATTACGTCATGGTCCTCGTCGCACTCTGGGGAACTCTCGCGGCCGTCCCGGAAGCGGTGGCGCAGGTGGCCCACGAGTATCTCTCGGCAATCTGGCCACGATTCGAATCGGTGCCAACAGCTCGAATCAAGCGGTGGCTGATCGCATGGTTTTTTGCAACCGGAATTGTCTGGACGTGGTCGGATATCTCGTTTGATTTGATGGTTCAGGTCGGTGCGTTTCTCGCCTTGAGCGTCGGACTGTTTGTTGTTTTCAGTTGCTCGCTCTATTTCAACGTGACGCTGCCTCCGAGATATCGACCACACAACTGGGTCGTGGCTGGCAGCCTCCTTTCAGCCGTCATCCTGCTACTCTGTGCGATCGGCGGTGGCGTGGGACTGTTCCGCAAACTGCTGGCAGGATAACAGCATCGAAAGGCGTGCAGGTGATGGCGGCACACGATGAATTGATCGCGGCGTATGCAGCGAAGCGGCCCCGGAGCGGGGCGTGGCACGAGCGTGCCCGTGACGCTCTTGCGGGTGGAGTCGGCCACGACCTTCGCCACAGTGAACCGGTGCCGCTCTACATCCAGCGCGGCCGCGGAAGCCGCAAGTGGGACGCCGATGGCAACGAGTACATCGACTTTCTCATGGGAAACGGGGCACTGCTGCTGGGACATGCCGACGAAGAAATCGTTCAGGCGGTTTGTGAGGCCGCCGGAGAAGGCACACACTTTGGCAACGATCACCCGCTGCAGATCGAGTGGGCGGAACTGATTCAGCAATTGATCCCGTCGGCCGACCGGGTTCGCTTCACCAATTCCGGTACGGAGTCGACACATCTCGCCATTCGCCTGGCCCGTGCCTGGACCGGCCGAACGAAGCTCCTTCGCTTTGAAGGCCATTTTCACGGCTGGCACGATGGTGTGGTCCACGGCTATCAAACGCCCTTTGAAGCTGATGGATCACTGGGAGTTCCATCGCACGTTCGAGAGCAGACAGTCATGTTGCCCGACACGGACCTGGCCCCGATTGAAACGGCCCTGCAAAACGGCGACATTGCCGCGGCCATCGTCGAACCATCAGGCGGATCGTGGGGACGCGCTCCCGTGTCACGCGAGTTTTTGTCGGGACTGCGTGAACTGACGACACGATTCGATGTCCCACTGATCTTTGACGAGATTGTCACCGGTTTTCGCTACAGCCCCGGAGGAGCACAGGGACTGTTCGACGTCCTGCCCGATCTGACCTGTTTGGCGAAGATCGTCGCCGGTGGAATGCCCGGAGGAGTCGTGGCTGGCCGGGAAGACATCATGAGGCTGTTCGACATCACCGGTGACGGTGAACATGATCGCTTCGGACGTGTGTCGCATCAGGGGACGTTCAACGCCGCCCCGCTGTCAGCGGCGGCGGGAGTCGTTGCGCTCCGGCGAGTCAGGACGGAAGTGCCAACCCGGACCGCGGATGAACGAGCGGAACAATTGCGATCGGCGTGGGATGCGGTTCTCGAACATGAAGGGATTGCCGGATACGTCTACGGTCAAAGTTCGGTGTTTCACGTGTACTTTGAAACGAATGCGGAACGCCTGCGTGATGCCTCGTGCAGAAGCGATCTCCACACGCTCGATGCCGGCCGTCTCAAGGGGATGCCGGGCCGGTTGAACGAGCAGTACCAGCGGCTCCTGCGGTTCCACGGTGTCGACATCATGAGCGGAACGGGCGGCGTTCTGTCGGCAGTGCACACGTCGGACGATATTGACCAGGCGACCAGCGCGTTCAAAAAGACCGTCGTGGCGCTCCGTGACGAGAATGTCATTCACAGCTTGTGAGCGGAGACTCTGTATCGCGATCCAGAGCAGAACAGCAACTCGAAGCCCGGGGCCATGTTGTCGGGGTTGGGATGCTCGACCCGCGAACCGAGCTGCTGGCGCCAATCACTATCTGCAGTCGAATGACTGACTACGAGGGCCGCCTGAGATGACTCAGCATCGCACCCAGATCACGGTTTTTGCGTGTGCCGTTTTGACGGCTGGACTGTTCTCAACGCTGGCCGGTGTCTCATCAGAAACAGACAAGCCGGCAGCGGGAACTGCAACCGACCACGGCCTCTTTCCAAAAGCACTTGGCGTGCTTGCCAACGAGAAGCTCATGTTCCCGGTCGACATGAGTGACTGGCCGCTGAGAATCGATTCGTCGCACCAGTTGTTTGTTGACGACTACTTGCTCGCCTCGGCCAGGAACATCAAGCGGACGGTACACCAGGCCACGAAGTTCGACGGCAATCCGATCATGACCAAGCACACTCCGGCCGAAGGAGGGGGACCGTTGTTCGCGATCGTGATCCGCGATGAACCGACCGGCAAGTTTCGCATGTGGTACGCGGGTCGCGTCACGTACAACCTGCCCAACGGGACGAGCGTTCGGTTTCCCGCACTCTACGCTGAATCGGACGACGGGATTGCCTGGAAGAGACCCAAGTTGGGACTTCACGAGTTCAACGGCAGCAAGGCCAACAACATCATCATCCCCGCAGGCAACCTCTGGGGTGTGCACATCGACCACAAGGAACGGGATCCACAGCGGCGGTACAAAGGTGTT
Source organism: Planctomycetaceae bacterium (assembly GCA_003445035.1). Taxonomy (GTDB): domain Bacteria; phylum Planctomycetota; class Planctomycetia; order Planctomycetales; family Planctomycetaceae; genus UBA8437. The sequence continues at coordinate 5,574 of DLVV01000285.1, forward strand.
GTCTGGCATGAACCGAAGTACGTCCCGCGCGAAGGCTACTTCCTCTACACTTCGCCTGACGGCATTCACTGGAAGCGAGAAACCGAAGAACCGATTGCCATCAGCCTGAACGGTTACACGATGCCTCAGACCGGCATCGGCGACACGAGTATGTTCCGGTGGGATCGGCATCTCGGCAAGTACGTCGGCGACGTCAAGTTTGTCCTGCCGGGGAAGATGCGCTGTCGGGGAATCATGGAGAGCAACGACTTGATCCACTGGTCGCGGCCGAGAATGACCGTCCATCCCGACTCATTGGACGATCCGGACACGCAAATCTATGCCCAAAACAGCTTCTGCTATGAGAGTATGTGGCTGAGCTATTTGCGGGTCATGCACACCGAACGGACAAAGGGGTACAAGCAGACGACGGTAGAACTGACCGCCAGTCGCGACGGACGCAACTGGTGCCGCGTCGGCAACCGCGAAGAGCTCATCCCACTGGGAAGCGAGCGAGAGTGGGACACCGACTATCACGATCCGCTTTGGGAACCGATTGCAGTCGGGGACGAACTCTGGATCTACTACCGCAGCGGAAAACTGCGACGTGACGAACCGCGACGCTATGACATGGGCCTGGCAAAGTTGCGCCGCGACGGCTTTGTTTCACTCGATGCCGGAGAGAAGCCCGCCGTTCTGCTCACGCGCCCCCTGTCGTTCACCGGAAGCAAACTGTTCGTGAATGCCGAAGTGGGCAACGGCGGATACATCAAGGTCACCATGCTCTCGCGTGGGAAACAGCCGATTGGCGGTTACTCGACCGATGACGCGATACCCGTTACCGACAGCAGTGTGCGTATTCCCGTTCGTTGGAAGAACGCAACGCAACTCGATCTGCGACCAGGGGACCACATGCGAATTCACTTCGAAATGAAGAGTGCAAACCTGTATTCGTTTTGGATCGAGTGACGGACGACAACTCGGAAGTCGACGAGTCCTTCATCTACTGGGCCGAGTCCCTTTCCTCCGATCGGCCGGTGTGCACCACCTCGCACCCGACTCTACACCACCTTGGCGAAGTGGTCCCCGGTCACTTACACGTCGTGCTTCGACGCAATCGCCTCAGTATTGCCGACCCGGATGCTCTGGTCGGACCGATGTGGCCACAGCATGGTTCATTTCGCTTTGAAGTCCCAGTCACTTTCCTGATCGAACCCCTGCTTGTGAACTGACCCCACCTTGTAGGCAACGCTCACGAAGTGCACTTCTCTCACCTTACCCGGTGGAATATTGAACTGCACAATAGTGCCCGGGCCCCTGCGAACCATATAGCCTTCGACTTCAGACTGGTTCACCTTATGACCATCAATGCACACTTCGATTATTTCCGCATCCTTGTACTGCACCCACA
>DLVV01000285.1:7253-7719 GCA_003445035.1 Planctomycetaceae bacterium
CCGCATCCTTGTACTGCACCCACAGACGAATCGACATCCCGTGTTTTACGGGATCGTCTGACACAACCCCGGTTTTATAGCCAAGCGAGTAATGAGGAGGCGACGTCACAGCCATAGGGATCCCCCTGGCAAACTCCGCTATTTGGCTGAAATTGACGTACTTGAGACCGGCCACATTTGACAACAGGACCTTCTTGGTTCCATTGCCGATCCATTTCTCCGAAGCTTTCGTTGTAGTCGCACACACACCCATCAGCCTTCCCACTTTTGTTGCCGGTGATACATGCCTTACCACACTTCCATAATGCAACTGGTTCACTTTGCGCCATAATTCGATTCGACTTTTCCTCCTTTTGCGTGCTGTATTGCCCCAGGCCGAAATGCTCACGAAGTCCCATCTCCCCACCTGATTACCCGGGTACCCCGGATAAAACTCATTCCGCCAGGTTTCGGTGCCTATCTCCAA
>DLVV01000027.1:0-7256 GCA_003445035.1 Planctomycetaceae bacterium
CGGAACGTGCGGCGAGCCCAGTAGTGCGACATCCCCTGGCGATCGATGAACGTCTGGGGTCCCTCCTCGCGATACACCCCGCTCATCGTCTTGCTGAACTGCTTGAACGACTCCCCGGGATTCCGGCTCGTGGCCATCACCAGTCCCTCGACCAGCTTGTCGTAGGGCACGTTCTTGGTGACACGATCCTGGAGCCAGTCGTACCAGTCCTGGCTGGCGCGCCGGGTTTTCTGGGGAGTCACGTTGTTCAACGCGTCGTCGTTGTTTCCGGTGAAGTCCGAGAGACGGGTCGCCCACCAGGCGGCGTAGGCCGGCCGCGCCAGCAGTTCCTCGACCTTCTTGGTCCGTTTCTCTGGATCGGTGTTTTCCAGGAACGACGTGATTTCGGGAACCGTCGGCAGGGTGCCGACCAGGTCCAGCGAGACACGGCGGAGAAACTCGGCGTCGGTACTGAGATCGGAAGGAACGATGCCGAGTTTTCGCAGCTTGTCGACGACCAGCCGGTCGATTTCCGTCGGCATTTCGACCTTCGGATACTTCTTGCCCACCTTGTCGCTGACAGGCCTCACCACCGGCACCGGCACCACGCCGTTGTCGTAAAAGGCGACGACGTGTGTGTCACCGGGTTGGCCGCTGGTCAACAGGCCACCGGAACTGACATCCGCGACCAGGTCGTCGTTGCTCTTGAAACGTGTCAGCGGCGTCACATCCTCACGGGTCCCATCACTCCAGACGGCCACCGCTTTCAGCTGGATCTTCTCGCCCTTGGCACCAATCACCAGTTCCGCCGGAGTGATCTCGAGTTTCACCAACCGGGCGGCATCCTTGGACACCGCCGGTGCTCCGGCCGCGATCCAGCTGCGGAGCAGGCGATACTGCCAACTGCCGACCTTCATCCGCAGCCCCCCCTCATGAGGCACCGTCTCGGTCGGCTTCTCCAGCATCAGGCTCTTGGTCGGCTTCGAGACGTTGGCCCGAGGCCCCTCGCCGTCGGCCGCCTTGAGCAATGCGTCATGATCGAACTTGAAGTCGTAACCGAACAGCGACAGTCGAAATCCTCCGCGACCCTGGAACGACCCGTGGCAGGCCCGTCCACTGCAGCCGAGTTTCCCGAACAACGGCACCACGTGGCGCTGGAAATCGGGCACCTCGTCGGTCGATTCGGCGGCAAACCGCTCGGGGACCGGAGCGGCCACTTTCGAGGGCACCACCTTGGCATCGTTGGCCTGGGCCGAAACGGCCAGCGCACCAACAACCACCGCGGAAATCAAATACCGTGTCATGGCTTCGACTTGTCCTTGGTTCTGACGGTCTTCTTGACCGCCTGTTTTTCCTGTTTTCCCGTTCGACGACCGACCCTGGCTGAGACCGACTTGCCGGCCCGCTTGCCACTTCGGCCCTTCGAACGGCTCACCGTTATTTTCGCTGCCCGCTGCAAACGTCGCAACTCTCGATCCGCGGCAGCATCCAGGTTTTCCAGTGTCTTCAACTGCGTCTCGATTCGACCGATCCGCTCCCGAGACCGCTTGATGTCGGCCGCCAGCATCTCCCGTCGCAGCTCGGCCCGCCTCCGCAACGTCCGCTTCAACCTCGCATCCCGGTCGGCATCAGGCTTCATGACCTGCCGGGCCACCATCAATCGGGCCTGGGACTCGAGTTTCCACAATTCGAGCATCAACTCGTACCGCTTCGGATTGGACACCTTGACCCGCTCCAGCTTCTCGGCCGTCCGAAACAACTCCAGGACCGCCTTGTCATAGGCCCGCCGGTTGCCCGCGTCTTTGAGTCGCGAAATCAACTTGGCGAGCTCCGGATGGTGGGTCCGCGCAAACGCCAGCGACTGCTTGGCCTCTCGTTTGTTCAACCGGCGGACCCGTTGCTTGGCCGCGGACGACTTCGCCCGGGCATTCCGGCCCACCTTCGCCTCCGGTTTCGACGAATCCGACTGTCCCCGACCAACACCGGCCAGGGTGATCACCAGGCAGACACAGAGAAACAACCGGTTCATTCGTCGTCCTCCCCATCCATTCCCGCCGGCAACGCCACCGCCGCGATCATCCAGTCCGGCACCACCAGCTCGGGCTCCATCACTTCCGCATCCGTCTCGGCCACCTCGCCACCGACACCATCGGCCCACGTCGAAAGCAGCATGTCCGCATCCGGACCGGCCACCCTCACCGGGTCACTCGTCTGCAACGACAGGCCAATGACCAGTGACAGGCACACCGCGGCCGCCGCCACGACCACGGATCTCAATCCGCCCGCGGCGTTCGATTCTCCGGCAGCGGTCGCCACCACCGCATCGACCCGACCCGACTCGGCAACAACCCCGACCAGTTCGACAGTTCGTGCCACCGCCTCGCAGGCCTCGACGTCGCCTTCGGCCAGCCGGGCCTCCCACGCGGTCAACTCGGTCTCGGCCAGTTCCCCGGCCACATAGGCAAACGCCAACCAGTCGGCGTCGCCGAAATCATCCGCCGGATTGTCGTGTGTGAGTGTCATCTCTCATCCACCTCATCCCTCTCGGCCAGCCGCCGGTGCAGTTTCGCCAGGGCCGATCGCATTCGCGTCAGCACGGTCCCCAGCGGAGCATCCAGTTCCTCGGCAATCACCTTGAAGGTCTTGTCTTCGTAAATCCGCTTGCGAACGACGGCCTGCTGTTCGACAGGCAATTCCTCGATCAATTCCCGTACGCCCCGGATCGACTCGTCCAGGCTGGCCAGTTCTTCCGGAGTGGCGGTTTCGGTTCGAGGTCTCTCGGCCAGACGCTTCAGGCTGCGATCCCGCAACTGCCTCTTTCGTCCCGCCAGCATCGCCTCGTTGTATGCCACCCGGAAGAGCCACCCCTTGAGTGTCTCGGTCCGAGCCGTGTGTCCTGCCTCCATCGCCCGTGTGAAAGTCGCCTGAAACGCCTCGTCGACCGCTTCCGGATCGGATGTGACACCCAGCAGAAACGACCTCAAAGGCCCACCGAACTGGTGGAACCACCGCTCGACTTCCGAGGGGTCAATCCGTTCTCCATCTCCCGACGTCAAACGTGCTCACCCCGCTCCCGTCGTGCTGTACCCTTTGGATGCGCCCACCCACCCGATTATTGGGTGCCGTCGCATCTTTTTTTGGCTCTCAGGGAACATCCCGTAACCACAGGTCAAACCGCCCCTTGCGCTCCGACACGTAGACGATCCGCTTTCCATCGGGATGCCACGCCGGGTAATCGTCTCGTTCGGGATGTGCGGTGACGCGTTTCACGTTCGATCCGTCGGCATCCATCACGTAGATCTCACGGTTGCCGTCACGGTTGGAGACGAAAACCACGCGGCGACCGTCGGGCGAGAACCTCGGCCGCACATCCTGGGCCCGGTGCCGCGTCAATCTTCGTATTTCGCTTCCGTCAGCAGCCTGGGCCCGGTAGATCTCGTAGTTGCCGTCGCGAGTCGATCCGAACAGCAGTTGCCGTCCGTCAGTCGAGACGCTCGGCCAGTTGCAGATCCCGGCGACATCCACCAGCAGCTTGCGGTCACCGGCCTGGATGTTGCACGAGAAGACCTTCTGGCGACCGCCTTCGGCAAAGACATACAGCACCCGCTTCCCGTCGGGCGTGAAAGCCGGGCTCCGCATCCCGGAGAATCCCGACGCCGGCGGAATCTCGGCGGTTTTCTGCTCACGGGTGTCCTCGATCACCATCCCCACGCTGGCCGCCGTGCGACTCTGCAGGAACGCCAGGTAACGACCGTCTCGCGAAACGGCCGGTTCGAGTTCCGAACGGGTCTCGTCCTTGTGGACCGGCTGCTGTTTCCTGTCGGCCAACTTGAGTCTCACCAGTTGCAGCTGCTCTGGTCTCACCTGCAACACGAAGATCAACGTCCCGGCATCGACGAAGACCGGGTCCCGCTTGTACCGGTGGTCGTCGGTCAACGGCCGCTCGGCAGCCAGTGCCGTACCCCACCCGAACGCGGCACAGACCAGTCCGGCAGTCACCCACCGGCAACAGGCCAGACGGCTAGACGAATTCATCGATCACCGTCCCGCCGGACAACACGTTCAACTCGGCCCGGTCCTGGGTGGTCAACCCCGCCAGTTCGGTGATCGTGGTCCCGACCATCAGGGGTGTGATCGGCGTCGTCAACGGGTGCTCACCCAGCTTGTCACTCTGTCCGATTGCCCCCCCGGTCGGCACGCCCGCACCCGACCACAGAGAAAAGTAACACTGCGGCCAGTGGTCCCGGGCGGCCCGTGGATTGATCTTGGGAGTCCGTCCGAATTCGCTGATCACCACCACCAGCGTGTCCTCGAGCAAACCGCGATCCTGGAGATCGGTCATCAACTCGGGCAACACCCGATCCAGCAACGGGCAATGCCGGTCCATCAGCATCTCGAAGTTGTAGATGTGCGTGTCCCAGCCGAAATCGTAGTTCGGCGTGATCGCCTCGACCGTCTGGCTCCAGTTCAACTGCACGTAGGGAACCCGGGCCTCAACCAGCCGACGTGCCACCAGGGCACTTTGTCCGAAGTGCGTGTGCCCGTATCTCTGCCGTGTCGCCTCCGACTCGCGGGTCACGTCAAACGCATCCCGTGCCGAGGGATTCGACAGCAACCCGTAGGCCATCTGGTAGGCCCGTTCCCAATCGTCGATGCCGGCGGCCTCCAGCCGCCGACGGGCCACGTCCAACTGCCCCAGCAGGTGTCGACGATCGGAGATCCGGCCGGGCGTGATGCCTTCCAGCAAATCCAGCGCCGGCAGGTCGACCGAGCCGTCGTTCTTGACGACCACCTGGAACGGATCCCACGCCTTGCCGAAGGTTCCCCCGCCATAGCCCTCGACAATCCGCACGCTGTCCTGGATGACCCCCCGGCCCACCGAGAGAAACGGAGGCAGGTCACCGGTGCGGCCCCGGTGCCGGGCAACGATCGCTCCAAAGTTGGGCTGCACCGGCCCGGGCTTCTCATGGAAGCCGGTCAACGCCACGGTGCCCGCATCCGGATGTCCGGGCTGTGAGCTCACGTGCGTCCGGGCCAGGGCGAAGCGGTCGCTGATCGAGGCCATCCGCGGCAGCAGGTCGGTGAACCGGACACCGGGAGTCCGGGTGGCGATCGTCGAAAACGGACCGCGGTACTCGCTGGGCGCATCCGGCTTGGGATCGAAGGTGTCCAGGTGTGACGGGGCCCCCCACAGCCAGACCAGCAGCACCGTCTTGGCCCGGGGCCCGCGGTCGGCCCCGGCTCCGGACGCCAGATCCGGTCGTCCCATCAGCAACGGCAATGACGCGCCCATTTTCAGGAACGACCGCCGGGAGGGACCGCCACAGGTGCGGGATCGGAACTGGCCCACGTTGATCATGACAGACAGTCTCCCACACACATCGACCCCGCTCAAGCGGTTCCCTGGCCTTCCCCGATCGGTCCGGGCCAAAGCCACAGTTGAGTGCTTCGTGGGGACACCGATATAGTGGAGAGCGAGGCGGGTCCCCAACGGCTCGCCCGCTCCACTTCGAACCCACCAGGGACCAGTTCGTGCGAGTCCTGCCGACCATCCTGTTCGGACTGATGCTCTCCGCGGTTGCCGCCGCTGCTCCCCCGCGGCCGGCCCGTTCGCTCGAGGTGACCCCCAATCCCATCGCTCTGGGTGGCACCAACCGCGTTCAGCAGGTGCAGATCACCGCCAGCGGCCCCGACGGCCACCGGTTCGACGTCACCCACCGGGCCACGCTGGAGATCACCGGCACCGAGCGGGCCACCGTCGATGGCAGCACGGTCCGGAGCGTCTCCGACGGTGACGCCTCGCTGAAGGTTGCCTACGGCGGCCGCGTGATCGAGGTTCCCGTCCGCGTCCGCAACCGGACCACCTTCCCACCGGTGCACTTCAACAACGACATCATGCCGATCCTCTCGAAGCTCGGCTGCAACAGTGGAGGTTGCCACGGCAAACAGAGCGGCCAGAACGGGTTCAAACTGAGCGTCTTCGGGTTCGACCCCAAGGCCGACTTCAACGCGCTGGTCAAGGAAGCCCGGGGGCGACGCGTGTCCCTGGCCGCTCCCGGCGGCAGCCTGCTGGTGGCCAAGGCCAGCAACACCATCGCCCACGGTGGTGGAGCCCGCACCAGCACCGGATCACCGGACCACATCCTGCTCTCCCAGTGGGTGGCCCAGGGGGCTCCCTGGGGCAGCGACGGTGCCCCGCAAGTCAGCTCGATCCGCGTATCCCCGGCCCAGCGGGTGTTGCGAGCCACTGACGAACAGCAACTGCTGGTCACCGCCGTTTACTCGGACGGCACGACCCGTGACGTGACCGGTGCGTCCGAGTACACCAGCAACGCGACACTGGTGGCCGACATCGAAGAGGCGGGCCACTTGCACACCGGGCGGGTGCCCGGCGAAGCCGCCATCACGATCAACTACATGGGTCACGTCACCGCCTCGCGAATCACCGTGCCGCGTGGCGGCGGACCCGAAAACTACCCCAGGCTGCCGACCAACAACCGCATCGACGAGCTGGTCTGGGCCAAGCTCCAACGGATGGGCATCCTGCCCTCCGGACTCGCACCCGATGCGGTCTTTCTCCGCCGTCTTCATCTCGACACGCTCGGCGGACTGCCGTCGCCGGCCGAGGCCCGCGCCTTCGCCGCCGACAAGCGGCCCGACCGCCGCCAACGTGCCATCGGTGACGTGTTGGACCGGCCCGAACTGGTCGACTACTGGACCCAGAAGTGGGGCGATGTGCTGCTGGCCGACCGGGAGGTGCTGGGCGAGCGAGGGGCGTTCGAGTTCCATCGCTGGCTTCGGGTGCAACTGGCGACCAACCGCCCCTACGACGAATGGGTCCGGGAACTGCTGACGGCCACGGGCAACTCGGGCCGCTACGGTCCGGTCAACTTCTTCCGGGCCGCACGAACCCCCAACGAACTGACTCGCAGCGTCAGCCAGGCATTCCTGGGCATCCGCATGGATTGTGCCCAATGCCATCACCACCCATTCGAGAAGTGGGGGCAGGACGATTTCTACGGCATGGCCGGTTTCTTCAACGGGCTGAAACACACCTCGCTGGGGCCGGGTCGCGAACTGGTCTACCACGGCGGTTACCAACCGACACGCATCCCGCTGGTCAACCAGTTGGTCCTGCCTCGTCCGCCGGGAGGACGCGGCATCGAGAACTTCGGTGAGTCGGATCCGCGGGTGCGGTTGGCCGAATGGGTCACCCGCCCGGAAAACCCCTACTTCGCTCGCCTGGTGGCCAACCGGATCTGGAAACAGTTCCTCGG
>DLVV01000027.1:7551-13786 GCA_003445035.1 Planctomycetaceae bacterium
CCGGATCTGGAAACAGTTCCTCGGACGCGGACTGGTCGAACCCGAGGACGACTTCCGGTCCACCAACCCGCCAACCAACCCCGCCCTGCTGGACCACCTCGCCGAACAACTCGTCGCCGACCGCTTCGACCTCAGGAAGCTGATGCGGCACATCCTCTCCTCGCGGGTCTACCAGCTCTCGAGCATTCCCAACCAGACCAACGCCAACGACGAACAGAGTTACTCGCACCACCTGGTCAAGAGGCTGCCGGCGGCGGTGCTGCTGGACGCGATCAGTGAGGTGACGGGCACCCCCGAGTCGTTCACCGGGATGCCACGGGGCACCCGCGCCATCCAGCTGTGGGACAACCGGTTGCCGAGCTACTTCCTGGACACCTTCGGCCGGTCCGAGCGTCAGTCTCCATGCGAGTGCGGAAGTTCCACCGAGCCGACAATGGCCCAGACGCTGCACCTGATGAATGCTCCGGAGATCGACGCCAAGATCACCGCCGCCGGCAGCCGTGTCGACGGTTTGATCGCCCGCAAGGCCACCCCACGACAGATCGTCGATGAACTCTGCCTGTCGGCACTCGGCCGACCACCCAATGACCGCGAGGTCCGCGCCGCCGAGAAGCTGTTTGCCGGGAGTCCACCACGCCAGGCTGCCGAAGATTTCCTATGGGCACTGTTGAACTCCTACGACTTCCTGTTCGTCCACTGAAACGGGCACCTCAAGGCACTCTCCAACCTGTACAATTCCGACACGGCCGCGGACCGGCACGTTTGTCCCCAGAGGATCCAGGCAATGACCCATTCCTCCCCTCGCACCACCTCCCGGCTCTCGTCCTACTGCGACGGCCTGAACCGGCGGGAAATGCTCTCCGTCGGCAGCCTGGGCGGCCTCGGCCTGGCCGAGTTGCTGTGGATGCAGGAGTCGTTCGCCAAGGCGAAGGGCAAGCCGGTGCGGGACATCAACTGTATCTTCCTGTTCGCTCTCGGCGGTCAACCTCACCAGGACATGTGGGACGTCAAGCCCGACGCGCCCTCGGAAATCCGCGGCGACTTCAATCCCATCTCGACCAAGGCCTCCGGTATCCAGATCTCCGAGGTCCTGCCCGGCATCTCCACCGTCACCGACAAGCTGGCGATCATGCGCAGTGTCACTCACGTCGACAGTGACCACGGCCGCGGTTACCACGTGATGATGACCGGCAAGCGTCCCGGGGCGGGCGATTTCAACGGCAACCAGAACAACAACCATCACCCTTGCCTGGGTTCGATGGTCTCGCGACTGGGAACCCCGGGGGAACTGCCCCCCTACATCAGCGTCCCCAACTTCCTCAACAGCGGCGGCCCCTCGTTCCTGGGCCCCAGCTACGGTCCGTTCGTGATCGAGGCCGACCCGGCCGCCCCCGACTTCTCGGTCCGCGACATCACCCTGCCCACGGCCATCTCGACCAACCGCAACGCCCGCCGACAGGCGGTGCTCCGCGAGATCAACCGGTTCGAACGGCAGGCTGAAACCGTCGGCCGCAGTGTCCGGTCACTGGACACCTTCTACCAGAAGGCCGCCGGGCTGATGACGTCGAAGAAAGCCAAGGAGGCGTTCGATATTCATCGCGAGACCGACAAGACCCGGGCCGAGTACGGCATGACTTCGGTCGGCCAGTGCTGCCTGCTGTCCCGGCGACTGGTCGAAGCCGGATGCCGGTTCGTGGCCATCGAGAACGGTCACTGGGACACCCACCGGAAGAACACCTACAGCCTCAAGGACCTGCTCTGCCCATCGTTCGACCGTGCCGTCCCGGCGCTGCTCAACGACCTCGAGCAACGAGGCATGCTCGACGACACGCTGGTGGTCATCTCGACCGAATTCGGTCGCACGCCGCAGATCAACCAACTGGCCGGCCGCGACCACTGGCCCAACGTCTTCTCGATCGCGATGGCCGGTGGAGGCGTCAAGGGCGGACAGGTAATCGGGGCCAGTGACCGGCGAGCCGCCGGCGTGGCCGATCGACCGATCACCCCCGGCGACATGACCGCCACGGTGCTCAACCTGATGGGCATCGACCCCCACCAGATCCTTCACACCCCGCTCGGACGCCCGATCCCGCTGGTCGACGACGGTCGTCCCATCACCGAGCTGACCTAGCGGCCCCCGGAGTCCTCCCCCGTGATCAGCCGACTTGCTCCTGCCCGCTTCAGCCTCGTCGTGGCCGCATTGTTCGCGGTGCTGTCTGTCCCGGCTCCCGTCGCGGCTCAGCCCAAGCCTGGCTACAGCCCCTCCAGTACGCACATCTTCCCCGCCGGAGGCCGCCGCGGAACGACGGTTCGGGTGCGGATCGGGACCGAGTGCACTCCACGAGACACCGATTTCCTGGTTTACGGCCAGGGCGTCACCGCCGGAAAACAACTCAACAAGCGACTCCCGCGCAGCCTCGGCGAACCGAATCCCAGGCGGAAGCCGACGGAAGTCCCCATCACCTACCCCCGCGAATGGGGCCAGCAGATCACGATCGCCAGCGACGCCCCCCTGGGACAGGCGCTGTGGCGGATCAGCTGTGCCCAGGGTGGTACCGGTACCCGGCCGTTCCTGGTCGGAGATCTGCCCGAACACATCGAGACCGAGTCGAACTCGGTCCCGTCCCGCGCCGAGCAACTCACGTTGCCTGTCACTCTCAACGGACAGGTCTACGGCGAACGGGACATCGATTTCTTCCGTCTGAAGCTCAAAAAGGGCCAGGTGCTGGTCTGTGACGTCCTGGCCGGGCGGATTGGCAGCCGGCTCGATCCGATGATCCAGTTGCTCGATGCCGACGGCCGGGTGCTCAATGCCCAGGAGATCCGAATCGGACGCGACCCGGTGATCGCTCTCGAGGCTCCGCGCGACGGAGACTACCTGCTGCGGGTCGCCAACATCACCTTCCACGGCAACGCCGCCTGCGTTTACCGCATCACGCTCTCGACTCGCCCCCTGGTCGTCTCGGCCTTCCCTTCCGGGGGGAAAGCGGGCACCAGCTCGGTTATCGAATTCCACAGGATGACCGGCCGGCCCGGCCCTCTGGCTGTCGAGCAGAAGCAGATCACATTTCCGGTCGGCGAAGCGGTGCTGCGTCCGTGGGGAGCACGAGGCCCCGTGCTGTCGGTCAACGGCAACCGCCACGCCACCGAAACCGAACCCAACAACGAATCCGATTCGGCCGGAGAGACGGCACCCGGCACCACCATGTACGGCCGCCTGTCCAACGCCCGCGACCTCGATCGGTTCACTTTCACCGCCAGGAAGGGACGGCGTTATTCCCTGGCCGCCCGCACCGCAATTCCCGGAGCCCCCATCCTGCCGGTGCTGACGCTCACCGACTCACAGGGCAAGCGAATGGGACGGGCCACCGCGGTCGGCAACCCCGACGGCGAGGCGAGAATCGAATGGTCCGCGACGTCCGACGGAAAATTCGAGATCGAACTCCGCGACCTGAGGTTCGGCTCACGCGGCGGCAGTGATTTCCTCTACCGGATGACACTCAACGAATCCTCCCCCGGGTTCCGCCTGCATTCCGGCTCCGACGCCATCAACCTGATGCAGGACAAGGACGCCGCACTGACCCTGAGGGTCAAGCGGACCGGCGGCTTCCAGGGACCGATCGACCTCGCACTCGAGGGACTTCCCAAGGGGGTCACATTCACTCCCAAGCAGATCGCCGCCAAGGCCAACACCACCAAGCTGGTCTTCAAGGCCACCGCCGACGTCGCATCGCGAGGTTACCCCCTGTCGATCTCCGGAACCGCCAGTATCGACGGCAAGACCGTCAGCAGCCGCCTGGCATCTCGGCACCTCGGTGTCGACGGCGAGGGACTCTCGGCCGACTCGCCCGATGACGACCGCTTCCACCTGACCGTCTGCCACAAACCGGTCTTCCGGTTGTTCTGCAACGAGGCCTACATGTACGCCCACCGCGGAACCGTCTACCAGTACGCGATGGAGGTCGAACGGTTCGACGGGTTCGACCAGCCGATCACCGTCCAGATCGGTGACCGACAGAACCGCGACCTCGACGGAATCCAGATGATCCCCTTTGTGATCCCGTCGGGCCGGACCGAGGGTTTCCTGCCGATCTACCTGCCCGAGACGATGCACATCAACATCCAGTCTCAATCCCAACTTTACTCCCAGGCCTTCGCACACTTCACCGACAAGACCGGCCGCCGGCAGGCCGTGCTGGTGCTTTCGGAAAAACGGAACATGCTCCGTACCCGTCCCGTGGTGGTGAAGATGTTCGCCGTCGACCAGACGATTTCCGGAGCCCCGGGCTCGGCCGTTCCGTGCCGACTGAGGCTGGAACGCACGACCAACTTCCCCGGCGAGATGACCGTCCGGCTGCACGCGATCGAGGGTGCCCCCGGTTTCCAGTCCAAACCGGTTCGCTTCGCCGCGGGAAAGCTCTCGACCACCGTGATGGTCCGCCTGCCCACCGGCACGGCGGCCGCGAAGCCTGTCACGCTCGTCTTTCGGGCGACCGGGCAGATGCCCGACGGTACCAAGGCGATCACCGAGAGCCGTGTCAGGTACCTGCCCGCAACGGCCGCCGAGAAATAGACGGCCCGGGCGGCCAACCTCGGTGTTCTCAGGGAATCGGACGGAACCGATTGATCTCCGTCGCCCCAATTCCGTTGGAACTGGTACGACCGGGGCATGATTGCATCATGCGGGGAACGCGGTAGGCTGCTCTGTTTTAGACAGTCCCCAAGAGACACATCAACGTGAAACGCCAGAACCTGCAAACCGCTCTCCTGTTGATCCTGGCCTCCTGCGTCATCGGCACAGCGCCGTGCACTTCGCTCGCCAAGGACAAGATCTTCGAGACCCCCGCTCCGCGCCCAATCGGGATCGTCGCGTTTCTCGAGGGCCCCGCGTGGCATCCCACCGGCAACGTCTATTTCAGCGATGGCGGCAGCAACCGGATCATGCGGCGTGACCGCACGGGGGCGATGCACGTCTTTCGTCGGCCCTCCGGAGCCTCCAACGGGCTGCTGTTCGACTTCAAGGGCCGACTGCTCGTATGCGAAGGACCGGGTGCCAACGGACACCGCCGGGTGACCCGCACCGAACACGACGGCACGATCACCGTCCTGACCGACAACTACCGGGGAAAGAAGTACGCCGGCCCCAATGACCTGACCATCGATTCCAAGGGACGTATCTACTTCACCGACCCCCGTTACGGTCCTCGGAAGGGAATGGAAATCCTCGACAAACAGGGACGGGCCGTCGAAGGCGTGTACCGCATCGATCCCGATGGAACCGTCACCCAGGTCATCACCCACGAAGTCGACCGGCCCAACGGCATTCACATCACCTCCGATGATCGCCACCTCTACGTCGTCGACAACAACAACAACAACCTCGGGGTCCCCCGGGCCGTTTGGCGATTTGACCTGACGGCCGATGGAAACGTCGTCGCCAAGAGCCGTAAGAAGATGCACGATTTCGGACAGGGGCGGGGCGGTGACGGTATGGCCCTGGACGTCGACGGACGTCTTTATGTCGCCGCCGGACGAACCGTGGCCAGCCCGCCGAACGAGACAACCGAAGTCGCCGGAGGAGTCTACGTCATCTCGCCCCGTGGCAAGCAGGTCGGCTTCATCCCGATCCAGGAGGATTCGGTCACCAACTGCACATTCGGTGGCAAGGACCTCAAGACGCTCTACATCACCGCCGGCCACACCCTCTGGAGTATCCGCTGCACAAGCCGCGGTTTCGTTCCGTGGCTCAGTCGGTCGACCAACCGCGAGTCCAACAAGAAATAAGAACATCGCGACATGGCAGACGACGCCAAGAACCTGAGCTACGAAGAAGCCGCAGAACAGTTGGGACTGACCGTCGACCAACTGCGCGATCTTCGCGCTGATGGTCGGATCCGCGACCACGCCGACTACGGCAACTGGACGTTCAAGGCTGAGGATGTTCAGGCGTTGAAGGCTGAACTGGAGGCCGAGGCCGCCGATCCTCCAGCGACCGAGCCACAGGCAGACGACAAGCCGTCCGAGGAAGACCCCGAGACGCCCGAAGCGACGACGTCCTATTCGCCGTCAAAATACGAACCCGGTGCCAGCGACTCGACAAGTGGTTCCTCCAAGTACCAGTCGGATTCCTATACCACTTCCAAGTACGAAAGCCCCAAGTACGAGAGTCCCAAGTACGAAAGTCCAAGCTACACGGCGTCCGCCTACGAACCGGGTTCCGGAGACACCCACGAGA
>DLVV01000348.1:0-2551 GCA_003445035.1 Planctomycetaceae bacterium
TTCTTCCTGGGACCTCCCCTGCCACTGGGTGGACGACTTTATTGCCTGGGCGAGCGTGACGGCGAGATCCGCCTGCTGGCGATCGACCCGAACCGCCCGGGTGGAGAGACGTTTGGTGGAGGCGATGTTCCCCTGCGACCCGGTGAAGAGGGGACCGAATGGTCCCAGGGCATTGCCCAGCCGGAGTTCAACGTCCTGACACATCCCGGTCGGCGGCTTGCCGGGCTCAGCCCCAGCTATTCCGACGGCGTGCTGGTCTGTCCGACCGAGGCGGGGTTGGTCGTTGGTGTTGACGTCGCGCGTCGGCAGTTGTTGTGGTCGTATTCCTACCGCCCGACCCACAAGAGATTGAACCACAGCCGCCAGCAGGCAATGCGACGGGTGTTGATGTCCAATCGCATCGCCCAACTGTCACGAAACGACGGCTGGTTCGATCCCATCCCGATCCTCGCTGATGGCGCCGTGATTCTCACCCCTCGCGATTCGGATCACCTGCACTGCCTGGACCTGGAAAACGGTCGTCCACGTTGGAGCCGGCCTCGGGGGCAGGCCCAGTTCGTGGCGTCCGTTCATTCGGGGCGTGTCGTGGTCGTTGAACGGGCTCGCGTTCAGGCGTTCCGGCTCGAGGACGGGCAGTCAGCGTGGTCGATGCCCACGGCGATCCCCAGGCCGACTGGTGTCGGTGTGCGAGTCGGGCGGCTTTATCACCTTCCGGTCGAATCCCGTGACACGTCAAGTGGCTCGGCCGAGGGAGCCACACGTCGTGGAGCCATCATCACTATCGATCTCGAGACCGGGCGACTGCTGGCCCGCACCGAGCTGGCCGACGGCCGGCTGGTGGGGCACCTGGCTGGAGCCGGTGGCCGCCTCCTGGGCCTCTCGCACAATGAGCTGGTCGCATTCGAATCCGACCGGGCTTTGCAGAAGCGGATTGCCGAGCGATTGGGACGCGACCAGCAGGACGCCGCGGCGTTGGCCCTGCGTGGCCGTCGACGGTTGCACCGGGGCGAGTACGAACCGGCGGTCGCCGACCTCGCGGCGTCGTTTGATGCCCGTCCCGATCCCGGGGTACGCCGATTGCTGGTGCAGGCACTGCTCGACGGATTGCGGTTCAATTACTCCCGTTATGCCGACCAGGCCACGCGTCTCGAAAACCTGTTGGTTTCGTCCGATGAACAACTGGCCTTCCGTCGCTTGCGGGCGGCCGGGTTGTCTCGAACCGGTCGGGTGGTTGAGGCGTTTGACGAGTACCTGAAGCTGCGTCGGCCCGTTGCCAGCTCTTCCGGGCCCCAGGACTCCACCGGGCAGCAGGCCGACATTGCCAGGCGGGATCGACTGGAAGCGATCGACGAGGACTTGTCGGTGCGACGAATCCGTTGGCTCGCCTCGCGATTGAGCGAGGTCGATGCCCGGACGAGTGACGAGAAGAAGACGGCGTTGGTGGCACGACGTAAGCGGTTGTTCGACGAGTCGGTGGCGGCCGGCGGAATGTCAGGGACGGCGGCGTTGGCCGAGTTCGTGACGCTGTTCAACAATCATCCGGTTGCCGATCGTGCCCGCGTGAAACTGCTCGAACGGCTTCCCAAAAATGCTCCGGCAGTCGAACGGGAACGATTGCTGTTGGCCCTGCGATCGGGAACCGATCCGGCCGATGCCGCACGTGCCACCGCGGCCCTGGCCCGACTGTGGTCGGCTCAGCAGAAGCCCGCGGCGATCAGGGTCTTGCGGGACGAACTGGAATCGGGACGGTTCGCTGATGTCGAACTGGTTCCCGGGCGGACTGGCCAGGCCACCGTCGCTGCCTGGCGAACCGATCCTGACAGCAAGCTGCTGGCCCAGACCGTGCCCGACTGGAAATCCGGAGAGGTGGTGGCCCAGCGGAGTGTCAACGAGGAACGTCAGACCAGCGTCAACACCTATCCGATTCCGTTCTACGGGGGTCGGCCCCTGCCGTGGCGGGGCTGGAGCTTCCGGTTGGACAACCGGCGGCAGTACGTGATCGGTGTCGATGACCGCGGTCGCGAAAGATGGCGGTTGACGACCGTCGGGGACCTGTCGGTTCCCGGTGGAGAGGCGCGGGTGCCGTACGCGTTCGAGGGAAACTACGTTCGGGCCGTCGGGCACCTGCTGCTGGTGGTGCTCGGCAACCGGTTCGCCGTCATCGATGGCCTGGGTGACAATCGGCATCCGCACGTGCTGTGGTGTCGTAACCTGTTCGAGGACAAGAGTGGGGTGCAGTCCCGGATCGTGCGATTGCTGCCCGGTGCGATCGGGGCCGGGCCGGGGTGGTTCAAAATTACCGATTCGACCGGCCGTCCGATCGGCCACGTGGGACAATTCGGGTCGCAACGGCTGACCTACCAGGTCGGCACCGCGATCGAAGCGGCGGACCCGGTGACCGGCCAGGTGCTGTGGCGTCGCGGAGGAGTTCCCCGCGGGTGTCGGATTTACGGGACCGATCGGTTCGTCTGTGTCGAGCCGGATGGTCGGAACGAAGTGCTGGTGATCGATGCCGCCGATGGCACCGCCGTGGCGACCCGGACGTTGCCGG
>DLVV01000348.1:2940-6354 GCA_003445035.1 Planctomycetaceae bacterium
CTGGTCACCGGTTTCGACATGGTCACGGGGAAAACCGCGTTTGCGGTCAAGTTGTCAGGCGATCTGAGGCCGGTGGTCGTCGGGCACGACGGCGTGGGGCTGCTCGAGCCGGACGGCCGGTTTCGAGTGATCGATGCCGTCAACGGACGAGTCCGCGTCGATGCGAAGCTCGCCTCGATCACCAAGACACCTCAGTCGTTCATGGTGCTCGAGACGCCACAACGGTACCTGGTGATGATCAACCGGCCGACCAATGTCCGTGTTCGCGGTACCTCGACTCGAGCGGTCACCGTTCACGGTGCCGCCTGGGCGATTTCGACATCGGCCCGGTCGGATGGGAAACCGGTTTCACGGGTTGCCTGGGGTCCGGTGAAGATCGAGCACCAGGCGATCGAGGTGGACCAGCCGCTGCACCTGCCGGTGCTGGTGTTTGCCAGTCGAGTCTACCGCCCCGTCCAGAACATCCTTCAGCCACGGCCTCGCACCGAGTATGGCGTGCTGGTGCTGGATGTCCGCACCGGGAAGATCGCGCATACCGAAACCAGCACTTTGCCGGTCAGCGCCATGCGGGCCGTTTCGGACCCGGTCAAACAGCAGGTGACACTCGAGTTCTACCGAACGACGATCAGCCTGTCGTTCACCGACTGAATCGGTCTACACGCGTTCCGCTACGCTGTAGGTCTCGTCGGGATCGGCCGTTCGCGATACCAGCAGTTCGGCCAGCAGTCCCAGCGACAGTGCCTGGCCGCCCAGCAGCAGCGACGCGGCCGAGTAGATCAGCATCGGCAAGTGGTTCTTGCCGATGCCGGGGTCGATGCCCTGCGTCTTGAGATAGATCCAGAGCCCGGCCAGGTATGCCAATCCGAGCATTCCCAATCCCAGGAAGAACACCCCCAGGGATCCGAGCATGTGTCCGGGTCGCTGTCCGTAGCCGGTCAGGAACTTCACCGTCAAAAGATCGAGGAAGCCGCGGAGGAAACGGCGGACACCGTATTTCGAGTGCCCGTGTTCGCGGGGCCGGTGGTTCACCGGCTGCTCGGTCACGTGGAAACCCTTGGCGTGAGCCATCACCGGAATGAACCGGTGCAGTTCGCCGTAGATCTTCACTTCCCGGGTCACCTCGGCCCGAAACAGCTTCAGCCCACAGTTGTGGTCGTGGAGCTTGAGTCCGGTCAGGCGGCTGACCATCCCGTTGAAGACCTTGCTGGGAAAGACCTTGTGCCAGGGATCCAGGCGGTGCTTCTTCCATCCGTTGACGACATCGAAACCCTCCTCAAGCCGGGCGATCATCCCGGGAATCTCGGCGGGGTCGTCCTGCAGGTCGGCGTCCATCATCATCACCAGTTCGCCGTGGGCGACCTTCATTCCCGCCGTCAAAGCGGCAGCCTTGCCGAAATTCCGACGCAGCCGGATCCCCGAGACCTGGTGATGGGCGGTGGAGAGTTCGGCGATCACCGCCCACGATCGATCGGTCGATCCGTCGTCGACCAGGATCAGTTCCCAGTCGATTCCACCGTCGTCACACGTCGCGGCGATCTGGGCACGCAATTCCCCCAGGCTCTCCTCCTCGTTCAGAACAGGGACGACGATCGAGAGCATCAGTCGGGGGAGTCCGAAGTGGAGGGGGGAGGTGGCAACGGGCGATGACCATAGTATAGCGCGGCGGAGGTGACCAGTTCAGCCAGCAGCCACACGGCCCGCAGGGCGATCGAGGCCAGGACGGCCGGTTGCAGCGCGATGCCCGAACGCGATAGCCCCTCGATCAGCACGCCCTCGCGAACCCCGACCCCGCCCGGTGCAAAGAACGCCACGAATCCCAGTGCGGTGGCCAGTCCGGCCACGGCGGTCATGCCGGCCAGGGTCGTTCCGGGACAATCCGAGATCGGCGAGACACCCAGTCCCTGGAGAGTCCACCACAGGCTGAGGCCGTGGCCGGTCCAGCCGACGGCCATCGCCAGCGAACCCAACAGCACCTGTCCGGTCGAAACCGACACGTCGGTCGAGTCGTCATCGGTCAGGCGACGCGTCATCCGGGTCACCAGCCGAGTCAGCCAGGGGAAGGCACCCAGTGCCACCACGGCGACCACGACCGAGGTGACCAGTGGCTGGCGGCCGATGGTGGCCAGTGGGGCCGGAAGAGTCGCCAGCACGTCGTCGGTCAACAGCCAGGGGGCCAGTCCCAGTCCCAGCACACCTCCGACACCCATCGCCAGCAGGGTCTCCCACGTGGCTGTCCAGGCCGCCGTCGCGGCCGGCACACCCGACGACTTCAGCAGGCCGGCGCGGATTACCAGCACTCCGGCCTTGCCGGGAACGTATTTCCCCAGGTGGCCACAGAAATAGGCCCGCAGCAGCGTCGGCCAGCCGACGGTGTGTCCCGAATTCGACAACAGTCGTCGCCAGAACCAGGCACTGGGCAGCCAACCGGCCAGGTAGGCTGCGGCTGCGGCCACCAGCCATGCGGGTTGCCAGTTCACCTCTGCGTCCAGCGATTGGCCCTCGTCCCAGAGTGCTGACGCTCGCCAGCCAACCACGCCAAGGACGATGGCCAGCAGGATCCCGCGGACCAGCCGCCAGGTCCGTGCCCGGCCCGAGTCGGTCGCCGCCGTCTCGATCGTCATGATCGGTCCGCGTGACGAGTCAGTTCATGGTGCAGGTGACCCACCTGCGGCAGGATCAGTTGCTCGATGCCCAGACGGACCGCTGCGGTCGAGCCGGGCAGGGCGAACAACGGCCGGCCGGCGGCGATGCCGCCCACGGCGCGGCTGAGCATCGCCGCGGCACCGATCTCCTCGTAACTCAACACTCGGAACAACTCGCCGAAACCGTCAAGCCGCTTGTCGAGCCGTGCCGAGATGGTCTCGTAGGCCGAATCCCGCGCCGAGATGCCGGTGCCGCCGGTGGTGATCACCACACCGACGGCCGGGTCTGACAGCGCGGCGTCCAACGCCTCGGAAATTGCCGAGGGATCGTCGCTGACGATCTCGTACCGTGCCACGCCGTGTCCGGCTGCCGAGATGGCCTCGCGCAGGTACGCACCGCTCTTGTCGGTGGCCTCGGTGCGGGTGTCCGAGAGAGTGATGATGGCGAAGCCGATGGCGTCGATGCCCGAGGCGGCTTCTTCATGATCACGATGACTCGATTCGCCGGTCCCGCTCATGACCCGTTCCGCCGATGAACCACCCAGCCGGGAATCTCGACGCGAGTGGTGAACAGGGTCTTGCCGGCGGCGACGTAGAGTGTCTTCAGGTCGTCTCCGCCGAAGGTCACGTTGGTCAGCACGTCCTCGACGATCGGAATCCGTCCCCTGACGTCGCCGTCGGGCGTGATCACCCAGATCCCCGGGGGAATGTCTCCGCTCTCGTGTGGACCTCTCGATCGGCTGATGCCGGCGGCGATGTAGAGGTTGCCCTG
>DLVV01000348.1:6648-6797 GCA_003445035.1 Planctomycetaceae bacterium
GCGGCGATGTAGAGGTTGCCCTGGCTGTCGACGGCCATCCCGTCGCCGCCTCGCCCGGGAGCGAAATCGTAGACGACCCGTTGTCCGGAAGTCGCGCCGTCCTCGGAGAGGTCGAAGGCCCAGATCTTGCGGTTGCCGTCGATCACCGG
>DLVV01000231.1 GCA_003445035.1 Planctomycetaceae bacterium
TCCAGACGTCGGGTTCCATGTTGTTGCCCATGACCATCCACAACGCGTTCTTGAACACGAACACGCTGGCCGCGTGACGAGGTTTCCACGGTGTCTTGGGGACTTCGTGCCAGTCGACTCCGTTATCCGAGTGCCAGACATCCTTGCGATTGCCGACGCCCTTGGTGTACCCCTCCATGACCCACATCCGTCCGTCGTAGACGGCCACATCGTGGTACTGCCTCGGCTCCCACGCGGCGTGTTCGACATGGCGTTTCCAGCGGACACCGTCGGCTGAACTCCACACGTCGTCGTAGAACTTGCGTGTTTTTGTCGTCGGGGTGTCGTAGGTTCCTCCCCCCAGCACCCAGACACGGTTCTTGAAGACCACGTTGCCGCCGATCATGCCGCGGGGCGTCCAGGCCGGCTCCCTGGGACGAACCCGGGTCCAGCGAACACCGTCGGTCGTGTTCCAGCAGTCTCGGTAAAACCGTTCCTTGTTGTCAGGGGTTTTCGAGAAGGCGGGCATGGTCTGTCCGCCCAGGATCCAGATCTTGCCGTTCAGCACGAAGGTGTAGTGCAGTGCCCGTGGTCCCCAGGGCATATCCCGGCCCTTGTTGACATGAACCCAGGTGCGGCCGTCGGTCGAGTTCCAGACGTCGTGCTGGTAGTGACCCTGGTTCACGTCGCCGCCGATGATCCACATCTTGTCCCGGAAGACCACGTATCCGGCCGTGTGACGACCTTCCCAGTCGCTGGACGTGTCGAATTTCCGGTCGAGAAACGTGTTGGGCTTGTCCAGTTTCCAGTCCAGGCCGTCCTGTGAACTCCACACCTCGTTGTTGCAGATGAGTGGGAAGTGCACCTTGTCGCCGGGGTTCCAGCCGCCCAGCAACCACATTCGCTTCTTGTAGACGAGTGCTCCGGCTCCGTCACGAGCGGCGAACGGGGCTTTGAGCGTTACCGGTTCCCAGCGGTAGGTGGGCACCGGTTCGGCTGCGGATGTCGCAGAATCGAGCGAGCTCAGCAGGGTGACCAGCAAACCGATCACACCCCAGCGAATTGGCGAGCGGCCGGTGACGACGGTCGGGACATCGGAAATCCTGTATGTCATTGGGTTCTCTCGGATGTGACGGGACACAGGTGACTAGGGAATGACCATTCGAAAGGGCGCGGTTGCCAGTTGTTCTTTCTCACCACCCATATCGAGCCAGGCCTCGACCGTCCAGCCGATGTCCAGGAGGTCTCCCTTGAAACTCTGCGGTGACTCGGGCAGGTCGGACGAAAAGCGAAACTCCTGGTTGCCGTGGGTCAGCGGACCTTCGTGCAGTACCAGGGAGTATTGGGTCCAGGTGCGGTTCGGAGACTTCCGGCCCATCCAGTGCGGGGGAACATCCAGATGCCAGGCAATCACCACGTTCAACTGCCGGCATTTCTCGGGCTCGTCAGTCCGCAGTTGGACCACGCCACCAATTTTTCCGCCGGCCGAATAGCTGCCGGTTCCGGATCCATCCTTTGGCAGTTCGGGATCCAGTTCTATCTCCAGGTGCACCGGGTTTGCTGTCATGCTTCCGGTCTCGCACGGACTGATCGCGGCGCCACCAGCACGTCGATCTGCCCTCCGTGATTGGGCCAGTTGGCGATGTCGGTGAGTACGTTCAGTTTCCAGCCGATGCCGGTACCGGAGTCTCCGAGGGAATGCATCGCATCCTCGGGTATCGTGAATTCCAGTTCGCCACGAATCTTCTCCCTCGGGTCGATTGTGCCGGAAACCGCCAGGACCTTCTTTTCCGAGAAGACCGTTTTCGTCTTTGTGGATTTTGATACCCGTCCGTTTTTGCTCTTGAACGTTCCGGTGTAGGTCACCTGTTCCTGGCAGATCAGTTCGAATGTGACAGCGTTGAGCGTCACCGAGGTCTTGACCGGCTGAACGAACTGGACCTGGAAGGTTTCGCCCAGGTAAAGCGGTTGAACAGAGAGCGTGACCTTTGACGTGCCGATTCGGCTTTGGACCATCATCAGATGGATTGGGAGGTAAACCATAAGGGCTCCAAACAACGTGAAACCCCCTCCGAAAACCCATCCGACGGGGCCGAGATAGGCGTCCAAAAAAAAACCGAAGCCGGCCAGCAGAAGCAGCCCCCCGAAAACAAATAACGGGAAGAGCGCACAGCCATCGAACTCCGAGCCGATCTTCTCCGAGCAGTTCTCGCGTCGCGCTGCCGGTGACGGGAACCACGATTCCATCTGTCGGTCCTCGCCGTTGATTCGCCGGACGGACCCGGCATCAGCCGCGGATCCAAGGACGAAACTGTCCTGCAAACCCGGTTCTGCTTCACCGGTTGGCTAGAAAGTCCCGATCGGGTTGATTGGCGATCCCGTGCCGCCCTCGACGGCCAGCGGGGAAACCGTCAGCAGGAACTCCCACCGCTTCCGCTTGCGGCATTCCTCGGCGATGGCCCGAAAGTCGAGCACGTCGAGAATGCACATCCCCATGCTGACGATCACGACACAATGCACCGGCAATACGAACTTGTCGACCCCCGAGGGCATCACGTCCAGGGCCAGGTCGCTGCCGATGATGGCCACGTCCCGTTTCTTCAGCCAGGGCAGGCACGAGGCGTGCAGGCCGGCCGAGTCCTGCATGATCTTCCACTCGCCGGCCACCTTGCGGCGGGTCCAGCGACCGGTGTGAATCAGCAGGGCATCGCCGGCCTTCACCTTGACGCCGGCCTTCTTTTCCCAGGCTTCCAGGTGCTTGGGGTAAATCGCCTGCTTGCCCTCCAGGTACCTGACGCCGAACAACGCGGGCATGTCCATCAGGATCGCCCGGGTGAAAATGCCGTTCTTGATCCGGTTGATCGAGAGCTTGCCGACGCCGGTCTTCTTGACCAGGTCGGCGCTGAACCCGTTGTACATCCGGCCCTTGTAGAAGATGTGGCAGAGTGCATCGATGTGCGTGTGAGTGAACCCGTGGTACTGGACCGCGTACCGGTCGCCGGCTCCACCAACATCGCCGCTGTTCTCACCCAGCATCACCTCGTGTTCGAACGGACTCGAGTCATCCATCCTGACCTTGACGACATCGTGGGCCATCGAGATCGACACGCCGTCCTTGACCAGCTTCGCGGCCTTCCGCCTCTTTTTCGGGGTGATCAGGTTCAGCGTTCCCAGTTCGTCGTCTTTTCCCCACCGGCCCCAGTTCGAAAGGGTCGTTATCATCCGCTCGACATCAGCGGTGGTGACCTCCGGAGGAGCCTTGGCCGATGACTCGGCGGGAGCCTCGGCGGTGGCGAGAATCGCCAGGCACGACAGGACCAGGATCGAACCGGAAAACGTCACAAACCAGCGGAGAGCCATCGTTGTTTCCTCTTTGTTGCCAGGAGCTGACTTCGGATTGCCCGCGGCCATTCCAACACAAC
>DLVV01000080.1:0-660 GCA_003445035.1 Planctomycetaceae bacterium
GCGTCCGTTGCAGGAGAGTTCGGTGATCGGCAAGGCTGGCACCGCCGGATTCCTGGGCCGGGCCTTTGACCCGTACTACCTCTACCCGTCCGGCGGCGACATGGACATGGCCAAGATGGATCGGATCAACGTCGATGATCTGAAGCTGCGGAAGGAAGTGCCCCTGGCACGGCTGCAGCGTCGCGCGTCGTTGCGTGACAAGATCAACGCCGGCCTGGGCGAACTGGACGTTGCTGTCCAGAAGTTTGCTCTCAACGAGTACTACGAAAAAGCTCTGAGCCTGGTGCTTTCGGGGCGGGCCCGCGACGCGTTCAACCTGGGCGCGGAGAAGAAAGAGGTCCGTGAGCGTTACGGCAAGAACACGTTCGGCCAGAGTTGCCTGCTGGCCCGTCGGCTGGTCGAAGCCGGCACCCGGGTCGTCGAGGTCAACTGGCCCAAGGTTGCCAACTCCGACAACCATTCATGGGATGTTCATGTGGGACTGTCCAAGCGGATGAAGACCCAGAACAGCCCCATGCTCGATTCGGGCCTTTCGGCCCTGATCGGAGATCTCGACGAGCGAGGCCTGCTCGACGAGACGCTCGTGATCGCTGTGGGCGAATTCGGCCGCAGTCCCAAGCGGGGGGTTTCCACCTCGGGCAACACGAACTCCAACGACGG
>DLVV01000080.1:985-15648 GCA_003445035.1 Planctomycetaceae bacterium
CGCGACCACTGGCCCTACTGCTACACCGCCGTGATGGCCGGTGCGGGTGTGAAGCGCGGCTTTGTCTACGGCAAGAGCGACAAGACGGCTTCGGCACCGGTCGAGAACCCGGTGCATCCCAGGGAGTTGCTGGCGACGATCTACCACAGCGTCGGGATCAACCCCCACACGATCGTCTACAACCACCTCAACCAGCCTCGCGACCTGGTCAAGGCCGATGCGTTGACCGGGATCCTCTCTTAGGGGAACTGTCTGAAGCACACCGGGGGCCGGACACGCCACGTGCGAGTCCGGCCCCTTTTTTTGTGCGCGTTACAGCACCTTCCCGGGGTTCATGATCCGCAGCGGATCCAGCGCGTCCTTGATCGCTCGCATCACCGCGACGCCGGGACCGTGTTCGCGTTCCAGCAGGTGCCGCTTGCCGAGGCCGATCCCGTGCTCGCCCGACGTCGTGCCCTCCAGTTCCAGGGCGTGTTCGGCGATCCGGTCGCTGATCTTCTGCACCTCGGCCAATTCGTCGGCGTCCCCGGGCCGGATCGGGAACACGACGTGGAAATTGCCGTCGCCGACGTGACCGAAAAGCGGTGAGGGCACGCTGCAGCCCTCGAGTTCCCGTCGTGTCCTGGCGATCGCCTCGGCCAGTGCCGTCACCGGAACGCAGACGTCGGTCACGTAGCCGGTGCTGCCCTCCCGGAGTCCCAGGGTCGCGTAATACCCGTCGTGTCGGGCTTGCCACAGCCGGTTCCGTTCGGCTTCGTCGGTCGCCCAGCGGAAGTCCGACCCGCCGTGCCCGGCGGTGATCGTCTCGACCGCACCGGACTGTTCGACCACCGACGCCTCGGATCCGTGGAACTCGAAGAACACGGTCGGTTGGACGGCGTTGCCGAGTCCCGAGTAGCGATTGACGGCCTCGATCTGCACCGCGTCGAGCAACTCCATCCGGGCCAGGGGGATCCCCGCGACCAGGCAGTCGATGACCGCCTCGACGGCCTGCTCGATCGTGTCGAATCCGCAGACGGCCGAGGAGATGGCTTCGGGGACGGGAGCCAGTCGGAGCGTGACTTCGGTGATCACCCCGAGGGTTCCCTCGGAGCCGACCAGAAGTGCCGTCAGGTCGTAGCCGGCGGCCGTCTTTCGGGCCCGCCCCGCGGTGCGGACGACCGACCCGTCGGCCATCACGGCCTCGACCGACAGCACGCGGTCACGCATCGTGCCGTAGCGGACGGCGTTGGAGCCCGAAGCCGATGTCGCGGCCATCCCGCCGAGACTGGCATCGGCGCCGGGATCGACAGGGAAGAAGACGTTGGTTTTCGAGTCGGACAGGTGCCGGTTGAGTTGTTCGCGGGTGACTCCGGCCTGGACGGTGGCGTCCATGTCGCGGGGGTGGACCGAGACGATTCGGTCCATGCGGCCGGTGTCCACGCACAATCCGCCAGTGACCGCCACCACCCCGCCTTCGACGGCCGTGCCGGTTCCGAAGGGGATCAGGGGCACTCGATGGCGGCGGCAGGCGTTGACGGCCATCACCACCTCGTCGGTCGTCAATGGCCAGCAGACGGCCTGGGGCGGGCAAGGTTCGTGGTGAGAGACATCGGCCGCGTGCTCGTGGCGATCGGCCTCGGAGGTCGAGATCCGTTCACCGAAGTGGTCGGACAGCGTTCCAAGGACGTCGTTGATGTCGGGCATTTCGGTCACGGTTCTGTCCGTTTTCCGGAGATTGGGCGGACCTCCTGATCCGCGTCCCTCCACCGACCCTATTCTGGCGGATCGACGCCGCGGCGTCATCACAGCCACCCTCTACCACAGTCCGAATCGGCTGGGCTGCGGAATCCTCACAACGCGATCACCGGGGTCATCCAATCCCTACAACCGGACGTTTGACGAGGACCTTGCGGATTCTGGCGGCCGTGAGGACTGGTGGCATCTTGCGTTTGGTATCGGAGAGACGGGATGATGAAGTTATCGGATTCCGCCGCCGCGGGCCGCTCGTCTCCGGCGGCGATACCAGATTGGAGTGCTCCATCCATGATGAAACGAATCATCTCCCTGCCGATGTTGGTTGTCCTGGCAAGCACGGTCCTGTTTTCCGGATACACGGTTGCCGACGACAAGCCCGCCGTGAAGGCCGGGCAGACGGTGGCCAAGCCCTACGATCCGGCCGTCAAGCGGGTCACCTCGTGCGCGAGGCCACTGGTTCACTGCTCGCGTCCGGGCAGCCCGTCGACCGCCTACATGCTGCAGCCGGTCACCTACATGAAGACTGTCGTTGAGACGGTTTACGAGCCGGCCCAGGTCAAGGTGCCGCGTACCGTGTACGAGACGGTCTATGTCAACGAGGAGGTGGAGCTGTTCCGGGTGGTTTGTGAAACCGAGATGCGTGAGCAGCAGTACCAGGTTTGTCGGACGGTGACCGAGACGAATGAGCGGGAGATCACCCAGACGATCCGCGAGCCGAAATGGGTGACCGTTGACAAGAAGTTCGAGTACCAGGAGCGGAAGTTGGTGCGGGAGACCTCCGAACGGGAGATTCGCCGGAAGACCTACAAGCCGGTGACCGAGGAAGTGACCCGGACGGTTTGCGTTCGCAAGACCGAACCGGTGACCGAGAAACGGACGGTGACCGAGGATCGGGGTCGGTGGGTCCGTCGACCGGTTTACCACCGTGGCCCGTTGCTGCCGGGGCTGGGACCCAAGCCGTGTGGTCAACTGGGACTCCGCTGGACCCCGGCGGGGTTCCGCTCGTCGCGTCTCCAGTGGTGTCCCAATCCGGTGACTCGGGAGGTGACCTGCACCCGATACGTGACGCGAGTCGAGACCAAGCAGGTGCCGGTGATGGTGCAGCGGATGGAGATCGGCGAGGAAGTCAAGAAGGTGCCGGTCGAGACGTGCCGCTGGGTGGTCGAGACCAAAACCCGCACGGTGCCGGTGCGACAGTTGACGTACGAGACCCGTACGGTGACCCGCAAGGTGCCGGTGACGATCAGCAAGGTGGTGACCGAGACCCGGACGCGGCAGGTGCCGGTGCGTGTGACCCGGCGTGTGCCCTACACGGTCACCCGGCGTGTGGCTCGACAAGTGTCCCGCCAGATCGAGGTGACCTGCACAAAGATGGTGCCCCGTTATGTGGAACGCCAGGTGCCGTGCACGACCCGGGAACTGGTTCCGGTGGTGGTCGAGTAGAGGGGCGCCCGCGTTGACACTCTTTCGGGCTTTCCCCTATCATCCCGCCACAACTGAGGACCCGACTCCGCGACCGCAACCCGAGGGACGGCACCGATGGCAGAGAACATCCTGGACGTCACCAACGAGAACTTTCAGACCGAGGTGCTGGACAGTTCCTCCCCGGTTCTGCTCGATTTCTGGGCGCCCTGGTGTGGCCCCTGCCGGATGTTGACCCCGGTGGTCGAGGAGCTGGCGTCCGATTACGAGGGGCGTGCCACGGTGGCCAAGCTGAACGTCGACGAGGCCAGCGACGTCGCTCAGAAATACAACGTGGGCAGTATCCCGACCGTCCTCATCTTCAAGGGTGGTGAGGTTGTCTGGAGTTACACCGGCGTGGCGGAGAAGGCCAAGTTCGTGGAGGTGCTGGATCAGCATCTCGATTGAGCTGTCCCCGTGGCGGTTGTGACCTGGGAAAGGACTCCCACGATGAGCGAACCGGCCTCTGTGCCCGAACCGGATTCCCGTGCCGATGGTGGGCACGGTTCCGGCCCGCAGGGTCCCTCGCCAATCGCCGATTGGCCCGGGGCGGACGTGCCGACGAGTGTTCCCGAAACGGTTTCGGTCTCCCGAGAGGGATTCGCACCGCAACCGGGGCCGGGTGCAGCGGAATCCCCCGAAAACGACGATGTGGAGAACGCAAAGAACCAGAAGTTGCTGGCGCAGGCCAGCCAGATCGCCGGCGACCTGCAGACCCAGGTCGATGAGCTCGATCGCCGCGAAAACAGCCTCAACTCCCAGCACGCCCAGCTCGACCAGGAACGCCGTTCGGCTCGACTCTCGGCCGACCAGCAACGGCAGGCCCTGGAGGACCAGACCGAAGAACTGGGCGAGCGGCAGCAGCAGGCCGACCAGCGGTCTGCCGAGATGGACGAGCGCGCCCAGGGGCTGTCGTCGGCTGAAGCTGAGGTCGAGGTGGCTCGCGAGGAACTGTCGAGGCGACGTGAATCGCTGTCAGCTGATGTCCAGTCCGAACTGGATGCCGACCGCCGGAGGCTGGAGGAGACCGAAGCGGATCTCAAGTCACGGGCCGCCAACCTCGAAGCCGAGCACGCCGCTCGCCTGGAACAACTCGAAGAAGATTTTGCCCGACGGACCGCAGAACTCCGCGGCGAACTGACACACCAGTTGATGAGTGGTGAGCTCCGGGCCGAACGCAAGCAACTGGATCGTGATCGGGAGGAGTGGAAGCGGCAGCGGGACAGCCAGGGCCTGGAACTGAAGCGGGGCCAGGTCGGGCACGATCAGGAGGTGCAGAAGTTCGAGGCCGAACAGTCCGAACGGGAGACGAACCAGACCCATGAACTGGAATTGACCCGCAAGCGGCAGGAACGAGAACTCGACGACGCTCGTCAGGCGTTTGCGGCTGAACAGGAGTCGATTCGTTCTGAGACTCAGCAGGAACGGGCGTTGATGGAGAACCGGCATTTGTTCCAGCAGGAACATCTCGCCAAAGCTCGCAGCATGCTGGAGGTCGACCAGGCGTCTTTCCGTCAAGAGATGCAACGGCAGCGGACCGACCTCGTCCACCGTATCGAGATGCTGGATGCTCTTCGGCACCAGTTGGCCCATTGTCGTCGCCTGCTCGATGACCGCGAATCGCTGCTCGAACGGGGCCTGCAGGGCCTGGAACGCAAGACCCGTGCCACCGAAGCATCACTCAAGCAGCACGAGCAACGGCTGGCGACCGCTCGAGAGAACTGGCAGGCGAAGCGTGAGGAGCAACGTGAAGAGGTGGCGGCGTTGCGCGAACACCTGAGATCCGAATCGCAGTCACTGCAGGATCGCAAGCAGCGGATAGAGACGCTCCGCGAGGAACTCGAGGGGAGTCACCGTGAGAGCCTCGAGTTGAGGTTGGCGGTCGAGGAGTCGATGGCGACGATGCGGGAGGAGCAGGGTGAGGCTGCCGACGAGCAGGCCGTGGTCCGGCTCGAAACCGCCCGCGAGGCTGTCGCCGAACACTACAGCCAGATGCGTGAGACGCTGGTGACCCAGCGAGCCGATCTCGAGGCCGCGCAGAAACAACTTGCCGCCCAGGTCGCTCAACAGCAGAAGATCTACGCCGATCACGGCGAGCGGTTGACGGAACGTGATCGGGACCTGCATGCCAGGGAGGAGGAACTCGGGCGGCAGGCCGCCGAGTTGCCCGATGGAGAGACACGCTGGCAGCAGATGCAGACCCGTTGGACCGCCGAGAAGCAGCAGGCCGAGACGATCATCCGTGACCTGCTGAAGCAGCTCGGGGAAACCCCGGCGGCGTAGGCCGGTTTCCTGCGTTGCCGCCGGTCACCCGCTGCGGGTAGAACCGTATGTCCGCCCCGCCTCCTGTTGCGGTGCCACGAGTTCTCCATTTCACGAGTCAGCCACCATGACCAACGTGCGCGATTTCGGAGCGGTCGGCGACGGCAAGACCGACGACACCGAGGCGATCCAACACGCGATCGACGAGGGCATCGGACGCGTCGAATTTCCTCGAGGAGACTACCTGGTCAGCAAGACGCTGCTGGTTGATCTCGAGAAGGTCGGGAGGACCGGAATTGACGGCTCCGGAGGATCGGCCAAGCTGCTGATGGCTGGTGCCGGCCCGGCGATCTTCCTGAAGGGCACCCACGCCCGCACCGCCGATCCCGATGGGTTCCGCCCGTCGGAGTGGAAAAACGAGCGGATGCCGATCGTGCGCGACATCGAGATTGAAGGGCGTCATGCCGAGGCCGACGGGATCCGAATCGTCGGCGTCATGCAGCCGACTCTCTCGGGGGTGCTGATTCGTGAGATGCACACCGCGGTGCACATCACCAGCCGGGCCCGAAACCTGGTCATCGACGGCTGCCATTTCTACCACAACACCGGCATTGGCGTTCACCTGGACAACGTCAACCTGCACCAGTCGATCATCGCCGACAGCCACATCAGCTACTGCCGGCTGGGGGGGATCCGGATCGACAACAGTGAGATCCGCAACCTGCAGATCACCGGCAACGACATCGAGTACAACAACAACGCATCGCACGAGGTCGCCGATGCCGATGACGAACCGACCGCCGAGATCTACATCGACGTGGGATCCGGGAGCGTTCGTGAGGGGACCATTGCCAGCAACACGATCCAGGCCACCGCATCGGGCAACGGGGCCAACATCCGCATGGTGGGCAGCGGGGGCGAGGACCGCGGGCGAAGCAACCATAAGGCCGGCATGTGGACGATCAGCGGCAACCTGATCGGCAGCCAGCGGACCAACGTTCACCTGACCAGTGTTCGTGGCGTGGTGATCAGCGGCAACTACATCTACAGCGGTCACCATCGGAACCTGCTGGTCGAGTCCTCACGAAACATCGTCGTGGGACCCAACTGCTTCGGCCACAATCCGGACTACCGGAAGAAGGAACTGGCCACCGGGATCCGGCTGGTGGATTCCGAGAACTGCAACCTGAGCGGTGTGTTGATCGAGGATGCTGAAGCGGGACAACACACGGTCGACGGAGTCGAACCGATCCGGCGTGAGGCGCTGGTCGAACTGGTCCGTTGCCGGCGGGTCAATGTCTCGGGTGTTCAGATCCTTGACGGCACGCCAAACGGCCTGTTGCTCGAGGATTGCCGGGACACGGTGATCACCGGGTGCACCATCACCGATGACCGTCAACCCAAGCGGATGGAACGAGCGATCGTCTGGAAGGGAAGCGGCGATGGCAGCCTGCTGGCGCAGTCGCGGATCGGCCGGGGCACCCGCGGTGACATGACGTTACCCGCGGAGGTGAAGGTCGACGGCGTGGTTCGGGACGGGGACACGTCGTGAGCGGGACCGAGGTGAGCAGTACGTCGACCGGAGGGGCCGCGGTCGTCGCCGCACTGGCGGCCCACGGCATCGAGACGGTCTTCGGCATTCCCGGGACACACAATCTGGCGGTGTACGAGGGCCTGGCCGGACAGTCCGATGTGACGCATGTCCTGGCGCGGCACGAGCAGGGGGCCGGGTTCATGGCCGACGGGTACGCCCGTGCCAGCGGGGGGGTCGGGGTCTGCCTGAGCACCACCGGGCCGGCGGCGCTCAACGTGCTGACTCCCCTGGGCACCGCGTTCGCCGATTCCGTTCCGGTGCTCTCGATCGCCAGCGAGATTCCCTCGCGGGGACTGGGCCTTGGCAAGGGGTTCCTGCACGAGTGTGTCGATCAACTGGGATGCTACACGCCGGTGACCAAGTTCTCCGCCCGCGTGACCGAAGTCGAGGCGATCGTGCCGACGTTGTGCTCGGCCATCGCGGCGGTGACCAGCGGACGGCCCCGGCCCGCGGCGATCGACATTCCCTGTGACATTCTCGACGCCGAGGGGATCCCCGGTGACGCGGTGCCGGAAGATGAGGCCGAATCGGATTGCGATGAGCAGGCCGTCCAGCGCGTGGCGAAGGTACTGGATTCTGCCCAACGGCCATTGATCTGGGCCGGCGGTGGCGTGGTTCGCAGCGGCGGATTTTCTGCGCTGGCCCGTCTGGCCGAACGCCTGGATGCTCCGGTGTTTTCGACCGTTCTCGGCAAGGGGGCATTGCCGGCCGATCACCGGTTGTCGGCTGGTGAAGGATTGCTCCACCCGGCCGCGAGTGACATGAGGGCCGATTGCGACGTGATGCTCGCGGTGGGCACCGGTTTCGGACAGCTCGAGACGGTCAGTTGGCAACTGCCGATGCCGCCAGTGCTGATTCAGGTGGATGTTGATCCGGCGATGATCGGCCTGAACTATGACGTGCAGGATTCGATCATTGGCGACGCGGGGACGGTGCTCGAGGCACTCTGTGAGGCGGTGTCCGAGCGGAAACCGTCCAGGGCCGACGAAGTGGCGGCGATGCGGAGCGAACTGCGGCGGCTGAGCATCGAACGATGTGGTCACGTGGTCGGCCTGATCGATGCGGTCCGTTCGGGGACACCCCGCGAGGCCATCTTCGTCAATGACCTGACGGTGGCCGGTTACTGGGGACGGTACCTGCTGGATGTCTATGAACCCCGCAGCTACCTCTATCCCTGGAATTTCTGCACGCTGGGCTACGCGCTCGCGGCATCGATCGGCGCGGCAACGGCGCGAAGAGATTGTCCGGTCGTCGTGCTGACCGGTGACGGCGGGATGCTGTTCAATGTCCAGGAACTGGCCACCGCCGTGCAGCACGGCGTTCCGCTGACGGTGATCGTGTTCAACGATGACGCCTACGGAGTGCTCAAGCCACAGCAGGAGGACCGTTACGGGCGGACGTTCGCCACCGACCTCATGAACCCGGACCTGGTCCGTCTGGCCGAATCGTTCGGGGCCGACGGGGTCCGCGTCAATTCCGCCGAACAACTCGGAAAGGAACTGTCCACAGCCGTCGAGAACGATCGCGTGACGGTCATCGATGTGCCGGTTTCGGTTCCCTGGCCGATCTGGAAGGGGCAGGAAGCCGTCGTGGCCACCCGAAAGGACACCGCGTGAATCGCCTGGCCAAGCAACTGAAGGCCCGTGGCGGGCGTGTGCGAGTCGACAAGGCCGGTCGATTGGTCTCGGTCCGTTTCGTCGATCGACCAATCGAGAAGGCGGACCTGGATCTGCTGGTGCAGTGCCGCAAGCTCCGCCGGCTCGACCTCGAGGGCTCGCGGCTTGATGACGCCGGTTTGTCCCGTTTGGCCACCATCAAGTCACTGGAGTCTCTGGCTGTGCACGACGCCCGCATCACCGACGCGGGATTGAAGCACATTGCTCGGCTCGAACAGTTGAAGACTCTCGGGCTGGCCGGCACACGGATCGGGGATGCGGGGCTGGCGCACCTGGCGGGGCTGGTTCGGCTTGAGGGCCTGGTGCTGACCAATTCGAAGATCACCGACAAGGGTCTGGTGCACCTGAAACCACTGGTTCGCCTGTCGGATCTTCCGGTCCGCGGCACCGGGGCGACGTTTGGGGGCGTGGTCGATCTGTTTGTGCGGCACCAGCGTCGCGGGTTGGCTGCGGCGGTGCGGGCGATGGGATTGGCGGCCACCGGCGACGGTCCCATCAAGCGGATTGACCTGGGGCGAACCGGGGTTCGTGACCAGGATCTGGCTCACCTGGCCGATCTCAAGGGGCTGGAACACCTGATCCTGGCCACCACCGGCATCACCGACGCCGGGCTGGTCCATGTCGGTCGCCTGAAGCGACTCAAGGGGCTCTACCTGGCCAAGTGTGCAATCACCGATGCCGGGCTGGCTCACCTGGCCGGATTGCGTGAGGTTGAGTCGCTGAACCTCTACGGCACGGGGGTGACGGACGTGGGACTGCCTCATCTGTACGGAATGAAGCGGATGAGGGACCTGTATCTGACGGACCTCAAGCTGAGCGAAGAGGCAATCACCAAGCTGAAGGCGGAATTGCCCAGGGTCACAGTGGCCGGTCCGTGACCTGCTGCTAGCCGATCAACTCGGTGATGGCTTTTCCCTCGGACAGCACCGGCACGGGCCGCCCCCCCACGTTGTTGAACGTCCGCTCGGTGTCGATGCCCATCGCGTGGTAGATCGTTGCCAGGACATCACGAGGGGTGAGTGGTCTGGAGGCGGGGCGTTCGCCCTTGTCGTTGGTACTGCCGATGATCTGGCCACGTGCCAGGCCTCCACCGAACATCATCACGTTGCCGGCCGGTCCCCAGTGTTCGCGACCGGGACATCCCTTGCGGACGTAGACCTTTGGCGTACGGCCGAATTCCCCGGCCAAAACCACCAGCACCTCGTCGGAGAGTCCCCGTTCGTCGAGATCCTCGATCAGCGCCGAGATGGCGCGGTCGAACTTGGGGCCACGTCGTCTCATGACCTCGAAGATGTTGCCGTGGACGGCGTGATCGTCCCAGCCAATTCCCGAACGGTCTCCATCGCCTCGTCCATCGGGTGAGAACCGAACGGCAACCACATCGACACCCGCCTCGACCAGTCTCCTGGCGAGCAGGGCTTGCTGGCCGGAGGTTTCCAGCCCGTACCGTTCACGAGTCCGCCGGTCCTCCCGGCTGAGATCGAAGGCTCGGGCCGCACGGCCGGAACCGCTGAGCAGATCGAAGGCCTGCTGGGTGTAACGGTCCGCGGCGTCGAGTTGACCGTGGAGGTCAATTTCCGACCTCAGGGTTCCCCGGCGGACGAAGCGGTCGAGACTGGCCAGGATGGCCCGTCGGTCGGACAGCTTCTTTCCGTCGTCTCCCGCCTGCAGGTTCTGGACCTGGAACCTTGGCCGGGACGGGTCACCGGACACCTGGAAGGGGCCGGCGTTCGGGCCGAGGTAGGCCGGCCCACCGCGATGCAGGCCGATGGAGGACTGGCCGCCGAGTGCGACGTAGCCGGGCAAGCCGCCACCCGGGGCAGCCCGCCGTCGGTTGCGGCGCATGCCACGGGCCAGGTTGGGGTCGGTCGAGGCACCCAGCGAGATCGGAGAGGCTTCCTCGTGCTGCCGGCTACGAATCCGGTGCATGATCGCCGCACAGTCGGGGTACTCGCTCCGGCCGCTGACAATTCGGGCTCCGAAATACCCGGTGATGAAGTTGTGCGTGCCGTCGACGTGTCCGGAGGAGGGCTGGTGGATCGAACGAATGACACTGAAGCGGTCGGCCAATGCGGCTGTCCGCGGCAGGATTTCACAGAACTGCACTCCCGGCAGCGCCGTGGAGATGGCGTCGAGTTCACCACGGTACTCGGCGGGGGCCAGCGGCTTGGGGTCAAAGGTCTCGTGGTGACTCGGTCCGCCGTCCTGCCACAGCAGGATGACTCGCCGTTGCGGTGTTGCCCCGCCCGGCCGCGCCGCCTCGGCTCGAAGCCGCAGGATGTGCGGCAGCGAGAATGCCCCCATGCCGGTCATGACCTGGGCCATGGCACGACGGCGAGTGCATCCGGGATAGACGGGGTTCTCGGGCATCAAGTCAGGGAACCGTACTCGCGGTCCTTGATCAGTCCGGGCATTGGGATCGGGTAGGTGCCGTCGGGGTTGGCCTTCAACGGCGATGGCCCGTCCAGCGTCAGGCGGTCGACAGTCGGGGCGAACTCGTGCTGGCAGTTGAGCATCTGGTCGCGGGTGATGATCTGGCCGGTGTGGGCCGCCATCCGCCCCATTGCCGTCACCAGGCTGGCCTCGGCACCACGTTTCACCTCGTTGTAGGGCTCGTCCCGCCGGATCGCCGTCAGCAGGTCATCCCATTCGACCTGGTAGGGGTTGGGTTCCCGGCCGGGGAACGACCAGGCGATGTTCTCCTTGGTCATTTTCCAACCCTTGTAGATCTTCGCCCGCGAGGGAGCGTGTCCCCGTGAGGAGATCACTGCCGAGCCCTTGCTGCCGTGAGCAAAGCTGGCGAATCGCTGGTTGCAGCCGGGGATTGTGCGGCCATTGACCAGCAGTTTGGTCCCGTCGGCGTAGGTGAACTCGATCGAGTAGGTGTCGAAGTTCTGGTCGACATCGTCGCCGCGGTAGTGCCGTCCGCCGGAGGCCTCGGCCTGGACCGGGAAGGCGTTCTTCATCCAACTGCACTCGTCGATGTTGTGGATCAGGAAGTCACTGACCGCACCACCCGAGAGCCACAGGAAGGCGTGGAAGCGGCGGATCTGGTAGAGCAGATCGGAGGAACCCTTGGGGGCCTTGCCGGTGGCGGCCGAACCGGTTGGGCCGGCCATGCGGTAGGCCCTCAGTTCGAGCACGTCACCGATCTGGCCGTCCTGGATCCGGCGGAACAGTTCCTGCCGCGCCTTGCAGTGACGGCACATCAGGCCGACACCCACCTTGAGGTTCTTCTTGACCGATTGCTTGCCCAGGTCCAGCATCCTGCGGCTGCTGGGACCGTCGATGGAGATGGGCTTCTCCATGAAGACGTTCAGGCCCTTCTCGATGGCGTAGGTGAACTGGACCCAGCGGAAGGCGGCCGGTGTGGTCAGGATCACCACGTCGCCGGGACTCAGGCAGTCCATCGCCTCGCGATACGCTTCGAACCCGATGAACTGTCGATCCTCGGGCACGTCGACGGCGCCGCGGAAGCGGTTCGTCAGGGCCTTGTGCGAGTTGGCCATGCGGTCCTCAAAGACATCTGCCATGGCCACCAGACGGGTTGGTCCCACCTTGCTGGCCAACGCGTTGGCTGCCGCGCCGGTTCCTCGACCACCAGCACCGACCAGGGCCAGCTGGATCGTGTTGTTTCCTGCCGCGTAGATTGCCGGCGCTGTCGAGCCGACCAATGCCGCTGCACCGGCGACCTTCAGAAAACCACGTCGCGAATCGTCCTGAGGCTGTTGCGTTTGGCTCATCGTTTCTCTCTCTCCGGTACCAGGTCTTTTCGACCAATGCGGGATCGGCGGTTGATGTTGCCAGTTTTCAGGCGACTGAATTGTACGTCAACTGACCGGTCGGAATCATCTCCAACCCGCGGAGCGGGTGAATGTCTCGGGAATTGGCGGTGGGAGGCCGAGATGGACGTCCTGAGCATGGATGTAAACACATGTACACATTTGTGAAACCCATGGCAATCAGCAGGTCGGAAGATGTTGCGATTTCCGATACACTGAGATAGCTTCACGGCAACGCACACGTTTCCATTCGCTTCGGACTGACCGGGCAACTGGGAACCGAACTGGCAGAGGACGGCCGATGTTGACAATCCCGGGGGTCCAGTCGAGTTACTGCGACGGCATGACGCGTCGCAGTTGCCTGCAGATCGGTAGCCTGGCCCTGGGTGGGTTGTCGTTGCCGGAGATACTGCGGGCCGAGGCGGAGTCGAAGTTGGATCGCCCGATCAAGGGCGTGATCATGGTGATTCTGCCCGGTGGTCCGACTCACCTGGACATGTACGACCTGAAGCCGGACGCTCCGTCGGAGATCCGTGGCGAGTTTGATCCGATCGCGACCCGGGTTCCGGGCATGGATGTCTGTGAGCTGATGCCCGGGTTGGCCGGCATCGCGGACAAGCTTTCGGTGGTCCGGTCGTTGTACGGGTTCAAGAACGATCACAATACGCACTGGTGTTCGACCGGGTGGGAGTCTCACGACGAGATGCCCGCTTCGCCGCTGGTTCCCGGATTTCCACCGGGTGGGTGGCCGTCGCTGGGTTCAGTGCTTTCCAAGCAGCTTGGACCACAGGTGCCGGGCGTTTCACCGGCTGTCGACCTGGTGCCGACTGACGCGGATGCCCGCTTCATCATGAGGATCGGTCCGACGCAGCCGGGATTTCTTGGATCGGCCCATGCCGGGTTCGAGGTCGATGCGGTGGATCGTCGCAACCTGAGGCTCAACGGTGTGAGCCTGCGTCGGCTGGGTGATCGCAGGCAGTTGCTTTCGAGCTTTGATCGTTTTCGTCGCCAGGTGGAGATCGACGGACGCGGTGACGGAATCGACGAATTCCATCAGCAGGCCTTCGAGGTGCTGACGTCTCCACGGTTGGCCGAGGCCCTGGACCTGAGTCGCGAGGAGCGGTCGGTCAAGAAACGTTACGGGCTGGAGGAGGAGTATCCCAACGAGCGAAACGGGAAGACGTACCTGCACCAGTTCCTGCTGGCTCGCCGGGTGATCGAGGCGGGAGCTCGTTGCGTGACGGTCGCTTTCTCGCGTTGGCCGTTCGGCCGGATGCTGAGGAACGACTACAACTGGGACTGGCACAAGGACAACTTCAACGAGGCCCGTGGTGCGTTGCCGCTGTTCGACCTGGGGCTCTCGACGATGATCTCCGATCTCGAAGAACGTGGCCTGCTGGACGATGTTGCCGTGGTGTCGTGGGGTGAGTTTGGGCGAACACCCAAGATCAACAGCAACGCCGGTCGGGACCACTGGCCGAACGTCGCCGGGGCCCTGTTGGCCGGAGGCGGAATGAAACACGGCCAGGTGATCGGCTCCAGCAGCCGCCTGGGTGGGGAACCTCACGAGCGGCCGGTGCATTTCCGTGAGATCTTTGCCTCGTTGTACCAGCGGCTGGGCATCGACGTCGCCACCGCCCAGCTCACCGACCTGGGTGGTCGACCGCATTACCTGGTGGGCGAGCACCGGGCGATGCCCGAACTGGTCGGCTGATCTCCGGCGGCTAGTCGGGACGACAGGATTCGAACCTGCGACCTCCGGCTCCCAAAGCCGGCGCTCTGCCAGGCTGAGCTACGTCCCGCGTGTTGGCTGAGAGTCTAGGGGGCGGAGACTCGAGTCGTCAACGCGAGCCGTTTCACGTGAAACGCTCCGCGGGCTCGAGCGGTTGGCCAACGGTGCCCCCGGGAGCCGAACCCGTCTTGTTGCGTTCGGGACGCCGGAACTAGAATCTCGTCCCCAACCGACCCGCGGAGCACCGGCCATGTCGACGATCCCCAACGATCCTGCTGCCGATCAATCGGTTGAATCCTCCGCGGAGGCCCCGATCCGTCCGAGTCGGCTTGGCCGCGGCCTGGCCGGGCTTGTCGGCCTGAGCGATTTCGGGCCGACCGAAGAGGAACTGGTGGCCGAACATGTCACCGACCCTCCGT
>DLVV01000080.1:15965-21400 GCA_003445035.1 Planctomycetaceae bacterium
TCACCGACCCTCCGTCGGTCGCCGAACCGATTGCCGATGGTCCGGCCGGTGACGGAGAACTGTTGGAGATTTCCGTCGAGTCGCTGATTCGTAATCCCTACCAGCCGCGGAAGGGCTTCGACGCCGAGGCCATGCAGGAACTGGTCGACAGCATCGCTCAGCACGGCGTGTTGAGCCCGTTGTTGGTGAGGCCCGATGGTGGGAGCCGTTACCAGCTGATCGCCGGCGAGCGACGTTGGAAGGCAGCTCGAGAGGCCGGCCTGGAATTCGTTCCCTGCCAGGTGCGGATCTACACCGACCAGCAGGTGTATGAGACGGCGATGGAAGAGAACCTGAAGCGGGAGGATCTCAATCCGCTCGAACAGGCACAGGCCTTTCGCCGCTACCTGGAGGAATTTGGCAGCACGATCGACCAACTGGCGAGCCGATTGAGCATGAGTCGGTCGGCGGTGAGCAACCTGCTGCGGTTGCTCGACCTGTCGGACCCGGTCCAGCAGGCGTTGTGTGCCGGAAAGATCACCGCCGGTCACGCCCGTGCGTTGGTGACACTGGTCGAAGCGGATCAGTTGCATCTGTGTAAGCAGATTGTCGACGGTGGTCTGACGGTGCGAGCGACCGAGGCAGCTGCCAAGGCGATAAGAGACGGGCAGCCGTCGGTGGTCCCGGTCCCGGTCCCGGATCCGGACGTGACGACCGAGGAAACGAGTCCGACCGGCCGGCCACCGGAGTTGAGTAACCACCTGGTGGAATTACAGGATCATCTCCGGCGTCAGTACGGAACCCGGGTGGAGATCCGGCTCTCGAGTGCTCAGTCTGGCCAGATCGTGATTCCGTTTTCCGACGGCGACGAGTTCCAGCGCGTGGTGCGGGCAATGGAGCGTCGCGCCGCCTGAACCGTTTCACGTGAAACGGTGAGCCCGCAGTTGGCAGGCGATCTACTGCCGCCAGCGGTAGAGCCGGAAGACCATCGGCCGATCGCGGTGGCCGGGAGGCTGATTCCGGAGAACCTGCAGGCCGGGGGTGGCCTCGAACGTGCCGACCGACTCGTATTCACCCAGGTCGTCAGTGGGGTTCTGGCGATCGCCGGCATGAGGGCCGATGACCAGGAAGACCGGGATGTCGGGAGGTTGTTCTCCCGGGCGAATTACCTGGAGGCCGCCGGCTGGTTGCATCAGCAGGCGTTCGGGCGAACGGTTGCTGAGCTGGAAGAATAACGCCGGTTCACCCCAGATCCGGATCACGGCGTTGCCCGAGGGGACCTGCTTCGATACGGCCTCGATCACCCGGTCAGCCAAACCGGCGATCGCGGTCCTCGGCGCGATTGCGGGAACGGCTCGAGTGAGGAACCGGGTGGGGATTGCCAGCAGAATCAGGACCAGGCCTGTGGCGGCTGCCACGGTCAGAGTCCTGCCGTATGGTGATGTCCCATCCGAAGATTGTTCCGACCGGGCACCCGAGCCGGTCCAGCAGGCGAGTTGGTGACCGACCAGCAGCCAGCCGGCGACCAGCCACGGCAGTACCAGGCGGGGGTAGGGATGGTAGAGCGGGGTGGTGAACGTCATGGCGATCCACCACGCTGCGAGCATGGTCCAGGCCAATCCCCGATCCGGTGCAACTCGGACGTCGTGCCGCAGTTTGGCCAGGCCGTCTCGGAGAGCCAGCCCGGCAGCAACCAGGACCAGGGCGGAAAACGAGCCGATCGCCACGAGCCCGCTGGCGGCCACTGCCGGCAGCAACCTGCGACGGATGGCGTTCCACGTGAAACGCTCAGGAGTGCTGCTGGTGAACCAGCAGGCCACCAGCACTCCGACGAATGTCAGTGGGCTCTCGAAAGCCGCCATGTGTTCGACCTGGGATGCGGCCGATGAAAGCCACCCGGTGAGGCCGACGATGTAACGGGCGTGGTTTGCGGCCACCGCGGAATAACCGCCTGTGTCTGCAAGTGAAACGAACAGGGGCGCGATCGCGATGGCGGTGACCGCGACGATGGCTCCCATGCGTTTCAGCCAATTCTGCCACGGGGAGTGGATTGGGCGGAGGAGCATCGGCACAGCGACGATGCCGGACAGGCCGATCGCCAGCGGCAACCAGCCGGTGTACTTGGTCCACCATCCCAGGGCGGTTACCAGGCCGGCGGCCAGCAGCACAGGTGGATGTCCGGAGACCAGGCCGCGGCCGATCAGCCACAGTGCCAGGACCAGGCACGTGATCCACGGGACATCGGTCAGGGCGATACGGCTGTAAAGGACATGGATGTCACTGAAGGCCGCCAGCAGCACGGCGGCGCGGCCGGCCGGTTCTCCCAGCCAGTCGCGAGCCAACAGGCCCAGCAGGGGAATCAGTGCGATTCCGGCCAGCAGTGACGGGGCGATGCTGGTGAAGTCCGAGGCGCCCAGCCAGAGGTGGGCCTCTTCGATCACCCGTGGCAATCCCGGGGGAGCGTAGAGATGGCGGTCCGGATAGCTGTAATCGTCGTCGGGGCACCAGAGGTTCGAGGAGTACACGCCCTCGTCAAAGTGCTCGATGGCGATCCCTGAGGGCATCGCCAGTCTCAACCCTGCTGCCACCACGGTGGTGGTGACCAGGAAGATCCACCAGGATCTTGAGGGGCTGCTCCCGTTGGACT
Organism: Planctomycetaceae bacterium; assembly: GCA_003445035.1. Classification (GTDB taxonomy): domain Bacteria; phylum Planctomycetota; class Planctomycetia; order Planctomycetales; family Planctomycetaceae; genus UBA8437. The sequence continues at coordinate 18,592 of DLVV01000080.1, forward strand.
GATCGGATGGACCGGCCAGCGGTGGGGAGGCGAGAGCGTCGGGGGAGGTGTTCAATCCGGAAGGACCCGTCGGCACGAAAGAAGGCAACTGGTGTTTCACGTGAAACGTCCAGACGGCATCATAGCGTTCCGGGGGCTGCTGGCGGAGGGGTGGTCATGGTGGTGGTTGGAAACGGCGAGGAGAACGAGGCGAAGATGTCCGAAACGATCGAGAGATACGACCGCGCGATGGCCCACAAGGACGCAGGCGATCTTGAGGCGGCGGTTGCCGAACTGGAGCAGATCCTTGTTGAGGAACCCGATCACGTCCTGTCACATTCGGCGTTGGCGGTGTACCTGGAGAAGTTGGGGCGGAGCGACGATGCGCTCGTACACGCCGAACGGGTCACCGAGCTCGATCCCGAGGACGCCTTTGCCTGGACGCAGCTTGCGGTGATCTGCCAGAGATGTGGGCGTACGGAGCAGGGGGGGCAGGCGATGGCCCATGCCAGACAACTGGCCGGAGGCGGTCCCGGACCTGGGGCTTCTCAGCCCCCGTCCGGTGGCGGCTCGTTTGAGGTCTGAACCGGCTGGTCGCCGTCGCTGGCCGGTGGGCGGACGTGGATCAAGGCGTCCGCGTCGAAGCGACGGCCGTCGGTGGTGTCGAATCGGGCGTGCAGCAGCAGGCGGTCCCGGGTTGGAGGTGTCTGCCAGGGGAGCCGGAAGAGGAAGCCTCGCGACAGCATGCTGCTCAGCCACCGCTGTCGGCATTCGTCCGGAGAGAATTTCCACGAGCCCAGCGGGTCGGAGCCCGCGGGAGCCGCCGGATCGGAGAGTCGAATTTCCAGGGTCCCGGGCAGCTTGACCGGTTCGTTGTCAGCGTCACGAGGCTGGATCAGCACCACGAGTTCATCGTCTCCGGGGCTGTCGTCGGTGTTCTGCCCACCGGTCATCCAGGTGTTGATTGCCAGCTGATCGACCCGAGCCAGAAGGTCGGCCTGTTCGGGGTGGACCACCGGAGCCTTTCCGGCCAGCAACCTGTCACGTTGCCGCCGCAGTGCGTCCCGCTCGGTACGGGCCGAATCGAGCGCCTCGGCCTGAGCGGTGAGCCGGTCGTGCTGGTCCCGCAGTTCGGCCTCCAGGCGTTCGACCTGGGCCGGAGTGGTGCAGCCGACAGCCAGGGCCGCCAGTGACAGCAGGAGGAGTCGTGTCGGTGTCCCGTCCATGGGATGCTCCGACCGCCGGGGGGGAGAGGGTCAGTCGTCGTCGGTTGAAGTGGCAACGCTCTCGTGAGCGATATGCTCCAGGACGTTGTCGATCAGCCCGTAGGACTGGGCTTCCTCGGCGGTCATGAAATTGTCGCGGTCGGTGTCCTGCTCGATCTGCTCGAGTGTCTGGCCGGTATGAGACAGCAGGATCTCGTTCATTCGCTGCTTGACCTTCAGCACCTCGCGGGCGTGGATTTCCAGGTCGGTGGCCGTCCCCTCCATGCCCGCCAGTGGCTGGTGGATCATGATCCGGCTGTTGGGCAACGCGTTCCGCTTTCCGGCCGTGCCGGCCGCCAGCAGGATCGCGCCCATGCTCGAGGCCTGGCCGATGCAGTAAGTCGACACGTCACAGCCGATGTACTGCATGGTGTCGTAGATGGCCATGCCGGAGGTGATCGAGCCGCCCGGCGAGTTGATGTACATGTGGATGTCCGACTCGCCATCGTCGAACTGCAGAAACAACAGCTGGGCCACGATGCTGTTGGAGACCGTGTCGTTGATGCCACTGCCAAGGATGATGATGCGGTCCTTCAGCAGCCGGCTGTAAATGTCCATGGCCCGCTCTTCACGGCCATGTCGTTCGATGACGTAAGGGATCGGAATGGTCATGGCGGAATCTGGGGGGGGGACAGGGTGTTTGGTAAAGACAGGGGGTCCGGGTCGAGTTTGAGGGTTGTCGAGGTCAGTCGCCCTCTTCATCGGCCGGCTTGTCCGTGTCGGTGGTGTCTTCCTTGTCGTCTTTGGCGAGCACCACGTCGACCAGACCGTATTCCTTGGCCTCTTCAGCACTCATGTAGAAGTCTCGATCGGTATCTTTGGCGATCCGATCAAGTGGCTGCCCGGTGTGTTGCGCGAGGACTTCGTTGAGTTGTTCGCGTGTGTCGAGGATTTCTCGAGCCTGGATCTCGATGTCACTGACCTGCCCACCGACTTCACCGAAGGGTTGGTGGATCATCATCTTGGCGTGGGGCAGGGCGTGCCGTTTGCCCTTGTTGCCTCCGGCAACCAGGATCGCTCCGCCACTGGCGGCCAGGCCGACGCAGTACGTGGCGACACTGCAGTCGATGTATTGCATGGTGTCGTAGATGGCCATGGTGGCGGTGACGGATCCGCCGGGCGAGTTGACGTACAGGTGAATGTCCTGGTGCCTGTTCTCGCTCTGCAGGTACAGCAGTTTCATCACGATCAGGTTGGCACTGCCGTCGTGTATGACGCCGTCGAGGAAGATGATCCTGTTCTCCAGGAGCAGATCCCCGATGGTCATCTGCCTTTGCCGGGTGTAGTCCGGACCCTGGTTGTACCCGGCGCCCGCCGCCTGAAGACCGTGATCAATTGCCGAGTTCCGCAAAGACACCCCGGGATCCTCCCGTGTCAGTTTCACCAAAAGAGCAACACCGCGGAAATCGAGGTCTCGACCTCCGCATCGCGCGTTGGATAGGCCATGTCGACCGAACAGGTCAAGGTCCGATGTTCGACTCCGTGTCCCACCGATTCACTCGTCTTCATCAGACTCGCCGTCTGCTTCGGCTTCCTTGACCGTCTCGTCACCTGTCTCGTCACCT
>DLVV01000080.1:21725-30142 GCA_003445035.1 Planctomycetaceae bacterium
CTCGTCACCTGTCTCGTCACCTGTGGCTGACTCCTCGCCGGCGTCTTCGGCTGCGGTGTCGGCTGCAGGCTCGTCGACGGCTTCGGCTGCGGTATCAGACGATGAGAGGCAGACGGATTGATCGATGGTGGCGACGGGGTCTCGCACCAGCGGCTCCCCTTCGACATCGTTGAACTCGGCGTGTTCGAGAATCACCTCGATCGATTTCCGTTCGCGGACCTGTGCCTCGAGGTTCTCGATCATTCCGCTCTTGATCAGTCTCGCCCTGAGCCGCCTGGGGTTCTCACCCGACTGCATGGCCATCAACTGGATTTCGGCGTCCAGGTCCGACCCGTCCACCTCGAGTTCCTCTTCCTCGGCAATCCGATCGAGCACGAAGTGCTCCTTGATCGCCTGCCGGGTGGTGGAAATGGCGTGTTGTCGAATCTCGTTTTCCCGGGCCTGGATTTCCTGCGGGGTGAATCCCGCCTGCTGCATCTCGAGGATCTCTCGTCTCAGGGCGTTCTCGGTTTGCTTGGTGACGAGTTCTTCGGGCAGGTCCCAGTCGGCGCTCTCGGTGATCCGTTCCAGCACCTGGCCGCGGGTGTTCTGACGTTGGCCGAACTCGGCCTGGCGTTCGAGAGTTCCCCGCAATGCGTCTTTCAGTGCGTCCTCGTCCTCGACTCCGAGCCGATCGAGAAATTCCGCGTCGAGTTCGGGGAGGTGAGTTTTCTTCACGGCGGTGACAGAGAAAGTCACGCCGAGCGTTTCACCTCGCATGGCGACGTTGTCGGCCTCGGCGGCGACGGTGATCTCCCCGGTACGCTCTTCTCCGGCGGCCACTCCGGCCATCAGTTCGTCGAACCCTTCGAGTTCGGCGTCCTGGAAGCGGAGCACCGAACGCAGTTCGAGCATCGCTTCTTCGATAGTGCGGACGGCTTCGTCACCGTGTGTGAACGCGAGGTCGGCAACGACGGTGTCGCCGGTTTCGGCGGGTCCATCATGATCGTGGAAGTGGGCGTACTGCAGCAGGAACTGCTGGAGATAGGCGTCGACGTCCTCGTCGGTCACCTCCCGCACCGGCCGGTCGATGGTCAGACCCTTGTAGTCGGGCAGATCGAACTCGGGCCGCACCTCCACGTCAAACTCGTATTCGAAATCTCCCTCTTCGGGGATATCGATCATGTCGACGTCGAGATTGGGTTCGTTGATCGGTTCCAGGTCGTGGTCTTCGGCGAGTTGTTCGAGGCTGCCGACGAGCAGTTTTTGCTTGACCTCGTCGGCCAGTTCACGGCGGAACCTCTTGGCGATCAATCCCGCCGGCACGTGCCCCTTGCGAAATCCGGGGACCTCGGCGGAGTCGGCCAGTTCCCCGACGGCGACATCGTGGACAGCGTCGATATCGGCGCGAGGCACCTTGACGATGACATGACGCAGGCAGGGGCCCGACTCGGTGATCTCGACGTCCAGCGACATCTTCAACGAACCGCCCTCTGGCGACGGCATGTCACCGTCGTCGTCGTCCGCAGCGGATTCGTCGTCGATGGCGGCCGGGACCTCGGTCACCGACGTCTCGTTTTCGGACACCTCGACCGATTCGGTCTCGGCATCCGTCTCGTCGCCAGTTTCGGCTGTCGTTTCGTCGTCGAAGATCATCTCGAATGTCCGTCGGAGAAAAGCAGAGAGCGGGAGACGGGATTCGAACCCGCGACATCCACGTTGGCAACGTGGTGCTCTACCACTGAGCTACTCCCGCCGACACGCCGCTCTCGGTGGCGGAGTCGATTATAGCGCGGGTGTGGGGGCTTTCAAGGCAGCCTGCCGACCGCCACAACCGTGGTCGGTGTCTCAGTCGGCCAACTCGATCACCTGTTCGCGACGAGCCGACCGGGCGAGTGCATCGCACATCGTCTGAGTGGCCACGGCGTCGTCGATCCAGTCTTGCCGGAGTTCGCCGGACGTCACCGCCTGGCAGAAGTTCTCGACCATTGTCACCTCCTGGATCGGCGTGGGAGCGAGGTGTTCTCCGACCAGCCCGTTGCGGTCGTGGATCCAGAATCTTGGCTTGTCCTGGTCCCAGGGCCTCAGGAAGTCATCACAGACCAGAGAACCCGCCGTCCCGGCCACCTCGAACCACTTCCTCAACTCGATGTCAAACCCGCAGTCAAAAGAGGCCATTCGCTGGTCGTCGTACCACAGCAGCGCCGAGAGATTCATATCAACACCGCGGAACATCCTGGCCGAGGCGAAGACACGTGTGGGAAGTCCGTCGAAGGCCCACAGCGTGGCACGGCAGCAGTACCAGCCCAGGTCGCCCAGCGATCCGCCGGCGGTATCCGGATCGAGGCGGATGTCGTAATCGGGGATCTCGTCGAAACGGAAGGTGAACGCCGAGGTGACTCGCCGGAGTTCACCGACAGCGCCGGCGACGAGTTGTTCCTTCATCGCTGCAGCCCGGGGGTGGTGCACCCACATCACGCCGTCCATCAGTTGCACGCCGTGCTGGCGGCAGGCGGCAGCCATCTCGAGTGCCTCGGCGGTATCGATCCCCAGCGGTTTTTCACACAACACGTGCTTGCCCGCTTCGGCCGCGGCCAGCGTCCAGGCATGGTGCATCGAATTGGGCAGCGGAATGTAGACCGCGTCGATCTCGGGATCGTCGATCACACGACGGTAATCCTCGACGCTCCGTGGCACCTGGTGGGCGTTGGCCCACTCGCGGGCGCGATCACCATCCCGGCTGGCCACCACGTCGAGTCGCGCCCCGCTGGCGGCCTGGATCGCCGGCCCCACCTTTTCGGCAATCCGTGCCGTACCCAGGATACCGAAGCGGATCTCCGGCCGGTCGTCCACCTGGTTCACGCGGATCTCCCGGGGCAAGCCGCCAACGCCGACTGGATCTCTCGCTTCAGGTCTCCGAGCACGATCGGCTGGGCCATCACGCGGGCGGTCTCCGAGACGCTGGCCTCCAGCCGCTTTTCCCAGGCAGACTGGTCCTTGGACAGCACGGCGATCTGGGCGATCGGCCGGCCATCGGTCCGTCGAGCCGATTCCTTGAAGCCGGTGACAATTTCCGATCCGATCGCACCGCCCATCATGACCAGGCAATCCGGAGGCGAGGAATTCAGGCGGTTGAGAGCTCTCTGCAGGTCACCGACCAGCAGCACGCGGAAGCCCCGGCTGGTGAAGAAATCACGGATCAGTTCCTGTTGGGGTGGCCGGTTCTCCACGAACAGTAGCGTCGGTTCGGTGTCCTCGGTTTTGGTGGTGGAATCCGTGTCGCTGCCGGAGGAACCTTCGAGTCGTTCAATCACCTGGCTGAGGGCCTGGCTGGCCTGTTCGGGAGACTGGAACCGTGAGAGTGGGTTGAGGTCCATCAAGCGATCGACGGCCTCGACAACGTAGACGGGGAGGCCCGGCCGGAGCGTGTTGATCGGCCTCACGTTCCGGAAACGGCTGAATTCCTTCCTTTCCTCCCGCGACTTGGTTCCGGGGAAGGGAGATTCTCCTGAAAGCAGTTCGTAGTAGATCGACCCGAGGAAGTAGATGTCGCTGCGGGGGTCATTGGGTGGAGCCCCGGTATTGTCCTCGAGCGTCGCGTAGTCCAGCGACCGGGCTGCCCGTTTCTTCGTTCCGCCCGGCTGCAGGGCCTCGTCGGCGGCCAGTCCGAAATCGACCAGCTTGGCTTTGCCGTCGGTGGCCAGCAGCACGTTGGTCTTTTTCAGGTCCCGGTGAGTCAGTCCCTTGGTCGCCGAGTACCTGAGCCCCTCGGCAACGTCACGGACGATGTGGGTGGCGTCGGTCGGATCGACCGCTCCTCGGATTTTCATCATGTCACCGAGATTGCCGCCGACGACGAACTCCATCGTGAAGTAATGGAAGTTCTCGACGATTCCCACATCGAAGATCGGCACGAGGTTGGGGTGTCGCAGTGGCTGCAGCAACTTGGCCTCGCGATGAAATTGCGCGACGGCCTCGGGGTCCTCGGACCACCTTTGCCTGAGCACCTTGACCCCGAGCATGTCACCGGTTTCAAGCGAAACGGCGCGGAACACTCTTGCGAAGGTGCCCGATCCGTTGCGATACAGCAGCTTCGCATCACCGAGAACGAAGCCGGTGGTGTCGCCCTTACGGAGCTTGTTGGCCTGGTAGGTCGTCAGCAGGTTCCGCCGCTCCATCGCATCGATCAGGCCATCGATGGACCGGAGCGCGGTGGGCAACTCGCCCAGGCACTGCTGGAGTTCGCCCGCTTCGGCGAGACGGAGACGCAAGAGTTGCTTGGCGAACTCGTTGAGACTCGGGGCAGCCATTTGTGGATGGGGTTGCTACAAAAAAAAACGGAACTGACGACACCCGTCAAATCCGCAAGAATTGACGGGCAAGAAATCACGGGTGGCGTTGGCCCGTCCCCCCACCGCGAGTGGATCGTACCAAATTCCATCGGTGTCGCAAGCAACGGGCGAACTCACCCGGACACGGTGCCGTGGCGGACCTCACCCTGGAAGATGGTGGCTGTGATCTCCAGCGGAGAACCGGGACCGTCGTGACGAAACAGGACGAGGTCGGCGCGAGAGCCCTGTTTCAGTTCGATCGCCTCGAAGCCAAGCAGCCGGGAGGGGTTGAGTCCGGCCATGTCGAACGCTTCGCGCAGCGAGACCCCCGCGGCGGTCATGGCGTGGGCCACACAGGTGTCGGTCTGCAGGCTGCTGCCGGCCAGCAACTGGTCCTGTCCGGCAATCACGATCCGTCCATCCTCGAGGATCTCGACCTGCATCGATCCCTCGTCGTAGACACCCGGCGGACAGCCGGCCAGCCCGGCCGCGTCGCAGGTGATGATCGTCCGCTCGGTCGATTTCGTTTGCACGATCGTCCGGATCACACTCTCGGGCAGATGGTGCCCGTCGGTGATGATGCTCGCCCACAGCCGCGGATCGGCGAGTTGTTCCCAGATGTAGTTGGGGTGGCGGCGGATCGTGCCGTGAGCCCCGTTACCCAGGTGCGTGCTCAGTCGGGCGCCGGCGTCCACAGCCGCGGTGACCTCGTCGGGTTCGGCGGCCGTGTGTCCGATCGCCACCACCACCCCGTCGGCGGTGACCCGTTCGATGAACTCGACAGCCCCGTCGACTTCGGCCGCCAGCGTCACCAGCCGGATCCGCCCCCCGGCCGCCTGCTGCAACCGGCTGAACTCGTCGTAGTCGGCCCCGCGGACGTGTTCGAGCGGGTGGGCACCGCGGGGCCCGTCGACGTCGGAGATGTATGGTCCCTCGAGATGGCAGCCGGGCACCATCGCCTCGACCCAGCTCTCCCGCCGACACGCTTCGTCGATGGCCCGGAATCCCGCATCGAGCGCTTCGAACGAGGCGGTGATCAGTGTCGGGCACAGCCGCGTGATACCGTGGGCAAAGTGAGGTTCGAGCGTGTTGATCACCTCGTCGGAGGTCAGCGTGGCGCTGGAGAACCAGGTTCCGGCGTGCCCGTTGATCTGCAGATCCAGCAGCGCCGGGGCGACCAGGGGCCAGTCGTCGATCGCAGCCGACGGCCAGGCCGGCACGATCCGTCGGATCCGGCCCTCGGCGATCTCGATCGAGACCGGCTCGCGGGTGTCGTAGCGTCGTGCCTGAACGGCGAGGCTCATGGGCGTGTCTCCTCACGAGTGAACAGTGCCTGGCAGTCCTCCAGTCGCGTGCCCCCGGCGTCGGTCACAGCGTAGGGTGTCGGGCCCCAGAGGCTGACTCCGGCGTGACGGCCGTCGGCGGCGAGGACGTAAAAAGCGAGGTTGTAGGTGGGGCGGCCCCGTTCGTCGAGCAGTCGCGGGGGTGTCCGGGCGATGACCTGTTGGAGGACGTCGTGGGCGGCTTCGTCGGGTGCGAGGCCGGTTCGCATCCGTTCGACCACCGCAAAGCTGCCCAGTTCGGTGAGATTGGCCTCGCCACGGCCGGTGCTGCCGCACGACCCGACCTTGTTGTCGACGTAGAGGCCGGCTCCGACAATCGGGGAGTCGCCCACGCGGCCGGACCTTTTGAACGCCAGCCCGCTGGTGGAGGTGGTGCAGGAGATCTCGCCGACGTCATTCCGTCCGGCGCAGTGGATGGTTCCGGTCGGGCGATGGTAGTCGGGCCCGAATCGCCCGACGTTTTCTGTGTCCGGGTTGTCCGGCCCGGTCGTTTCGCCGACGTCGATCTTGAAGAACTCGATCACGTCCGGGTGCAACCCGGTAACGGCCGGTGGCAGCCAGTCCTGGCGATCCGAGAGAGTCTCTTTCCAGTGCAGCCAGATACGGCGGGCCTTGTCGCTCAGGAGGTCCTCGGACGCGAAACCGTGTGCACGAGCGAACTCGGCGGCTCCCTGTCCGGCGATCAACACGTGGTCGGACCGATGCAGCACGTGCAGTGCGACACGCGAGGCGTGGCGAACTCCCCGCAGCCCGGCCACCGCGCCGGCGGCGTGGGTCGGTCCGTGCATCACCGCCGCATCCAGTTCGACCACCCCGTTTTCGTTGGGCAGTCCTCCGAAACCGACCGAGGTATCATCCGGATCGTCCTCGACCAGTCCCACTCCCGCGACGACCGCCTCGAGCGTGTCGACGCCGGAGGTCATCTGCTGGACGGCCAGTCGGGTCGCCTCGAGACCGTTCTTCGAAGCGATGGCGACGACGGGTGTGTTCATGAAGTCGTCCCGGCCGGAATGGCGGGGCCGGTTGGTCAGGCGAGCGGATTCAGACGTCGGGGTGTTTCTTGTGCCAGTCGGTTTCGTCCTGGTACTTCGCCGCAATCGCCAGCAGGGTGGTTTCGCTCCAGGCCCGTCCGACCAGTTGCAGGCCGGTCGGCAGGTCGGCTTCACCGAATCCGTTGGGGACGGTGATCCCGGGAATTCCCGCGGCGTTGCCCGCACCGCCGATCCGGCTGGCGTGGTGGCCCCGTCGGTAATCCCCGAACGACCGGTTGTTGGGGTAGGCCACGGTGGCCAGCGTGGGAGTGACCATCGCGTCGACGCCGTCGAAGAGCTTGTCGAGGGCGGATTGGATCTTCGGCCGGATTCTCATCGCGTTGATGTAATCCCTGGCGGAGATCATCATCGAGGCGTGCCCCCCCCAGCGATCTTCCGGGGCCGTCAGCTGCCAGACGTCTCCGCTGGAGATCAGCCCCTCGAACGCTGCGGCCATCTCGCAGGCGATCAGCGTCCCGGCCACGTCCTCGTAGGGCAGGTCCGGCAGAGTGACTTCCTTGATCCGGCAGAAGTCCTCGAGTTCATCCAGCGACTTGCGGAAGTTCTTCCGCACCGGCTTCTGGACGTGCTTGTCGCAGTCGGCCACAACGGCCAGGGTCGGGCGGGATTCGAAGTCGGGTGGTCCCGACCATTCGAGATCCCGGTCGGCACTGGTGGCGTCGGCCGGGTCGTGGCCGGCGATTGCTGCCAGCACCAGCCCGCAGTCGTCGGCGGTTCGGCCCATCGGCCCCAGCTTGTCCATGGTCCATGACAGTGCCATCGCCCCGTGACGGCTGACCCGGCCGTACGTCGGTCTCATGCCGGTGATCCCACAGAAGCCGGCGGGGGTCATGATCGAACCCCATGTCTCGGACCCGATGGCAAACGGCACCAGTCCGGCTCCGATCGCCGACCCGGGGCCACTCGACGAACCGCCCGCCCAGCGACCCGTGTCCCAGGGATTCAGGCCCGCGCCGGTGAAGCTGGCGTTGGACTGCTTGTAACCCAGTCCTCCGGCGATTTCGACCATCGCCAGTTTGGCTGCCAGCACCGCTCCGGCCTCGCGGAGCCTGACGATCACCGTGGCGTCGGCGTCGATCACGCGGTCTTTCATCGGCGCAGCTCCCCAACTGGTGGGGATGCCCCGGGTGGCCAGCAGGTCCTTGACTCCGTAGGGGATGCCGTGCAGCGGCCCCCGATCGCGGCCGGCGGCCAGTTCCGTATCGGCCTGGCGTGCCTCGCGGCGAGCCAGGTCTCCGGTGACGGTTGCCACGGCATTGAACTTCGGACCCAGTCGTTCGAGACGATCGAGAAAGAACTCGGTCAGTTCCAGCGATGTGAAGTCACCTTTCCGCAGACCCTTGGCCAACCGGCGGATCGGAGCGAAGGCGTGTTTGTCTTTGAGGCTCATGGGAACGTCGGGAAGTGGAGGAAAGAGCTGGAGAGAGAACTGGGCCCGATCAGTCGGAGGTATGAAAAGCGGAGAAGATGAAGCCCGGCTCATCGGAGTTCTTCAAGGGGAAACTGCTAAGTCGTCGAGAGCGGGCCAGGTCACCCCGCAACTCGGAATAGATCCCCTGCAGGACCTCCTGGTCGTCGAGCTGTTTGTCGGGGTATCTCTGGCGGATGGTCTCCAGCAACAGCGCGGCCGGAGGTGGAGGCTCCGGCGGGTCCTTCGGTTTGGACGGTTTCGACGGTTTGTCGTCGGCGGAGGCGGGTTCGAGCGAGGTGGC